>CANHIJ010000156.1 GCA_947460575.1 Verrucomicrobiales bacterium
CCCCGGCTCTCATAACCTTTTATCAAGAAAACGGTCCCCACTTCCGACCCTTCAAACTCGGTGTGCGCATAGTCGCTAACCCCAAAACTATACCGCAGCTGCGCCACCCCTGCCAGGGGTTGATCCCACGCCCCCCGCCCCTCCCATCGCTCCTGCTCCAAATCAATCGTCACCGATTCCTCCGCCACCGTCCCGTAGTTCGCGTTCAAAGAGGAACGCGCCAATCCAAAATACCCCCCGTCACCCACATACGACCACCCGAGCGCCCCACCTTCGCTTTGCGTAAAACTGTTCGGAAGGCGTCCCCCAATTTCCTCCCCGCCAGCAGGCCGCGGCTCCACAACCTGGAGCCGCGCGCTCCGCGCCTCGCCCGGGATCGACACGTCCCCCGCCTCGCGCCTAAACCCATCCAGGTGCAGCACTAGCGGCCCCAGCCCAACATCCCACTGCCCCGCCCCCGACCACAAGCCCGCCGCGCTCCCATAGCCGCTATCCAGCCGTCCTCGCAGCGGCAGCCCCCCCACTCCAGGCTCCACCCGCTCTTGCGCAATCCGCCCATCCTGCACATTGACCACGCCCCCCACCCCGTTAGGCCCGTAGCGCAGCGCCGACGGCCCGCGCACCACTTCCACTCGGTCCATCAGCAGCGGATCAATCGCCACCGCGTGGTCCGGACTGACGTTGGATACGTCTAGCAGGTTCACCCCGTTGCTCAAAATGCGGATCCGGTCCTCCCCCAGCCCCCGGATCACCGGGCGACTCGCCCCCGGCGCAAAGCCCGTCGACGCCACTCCCGGCAACTGCGCTAGGGTATCCCCCAGCCCCGACCGCAGCGCCTGCCGCAACTCCGCCCCCTCTAGCACCGACACCGGCTGCGCCTGCTCCGCCACGCCCCCCCCCAGCGGCGTGGACGCAATCACCACCTCCTCAAGCCGCCCCTCCTCCTCCCCCCGCAGCAAAGCCATCGAAAATAACAAGGCGGGAAAAAAAGGGTACAGGCGCATCGCTTAAAATAGTTAGAATGGTCGCCGCAGCCTTGAAGCTAAAGCAACTAAATTGCAAATGCAAAATTTATGCAGTTGTTCGACCCCGGCTTCCCCGTTGCCGCCCGGGCCGCCCTGCGCCAAGTTATCCCATGTCCCAGCCGCTCTTCATCACTACCGCCATCGACTACACCAACGGCGCGCCCCACATCGGCCACGCCTACGAAAAAGTCCTGGCGGACGCCATCGCCCGCTTCCAGCGGCTCGACGGACAGACCGTCTACTTCCTCACCGGCGTCGACCAACACGGCCAAAAAGTCCAGCAGAGCGCCGAAAAAGCCGGCGTCACCCCGCAGGCCTACGTGGCGGAAATCACCGCCCAATTCCGCGCCCTCTGGAATCGCCTCGATGTCCACCCCGACGGCTGGGTCGAAACCACCGACCCCCGCCACGTCGCCATCGTCCAGTCCCTCCTCCAACAACTCCACGACAGCGGCCAACTCTACAAAAAGAACACCCGCCGCTTCTACAGCACCCGCCAAGAACAAGACCTAACGGATAAAGACCGCGACGCCGCGGGCAGCTTCGGCCCAGAATGGGGCGAAGTCCTCGAGCTCGAAGAAGAAAATTGGTACTTCAAACTCACCGAACACCTCCCCTGGCTGCGCGCCTACCTCCAAGCCCACCCCGACTTCGTCTTCCCCGCCAATCGCCTCACGCAACTTGTCAACGCGGTCTCCTCCGAGGGCATGGACCTCTGCATCTCCCGCCCCAAAAGCCGCCTCACTTGGGGCATCGAACTCCCCTTCGACTCCGCCTACGTCACCTATGTATGGTTTGACGCCCTGACGAATTACATCAGTTTCGCCGGCTTCCGCGACGCCTCCCCCGCCACTAGCGGACTGCCCGCATGGGACCGCACCTGGCAGGGCGCCGATGTCCTCCACGTCATCGGCAAGGACATCCTCATCCCCGCCCACGGCATCTACTGGCCCATCATGCTCCACGCCTGCGGCCTCCCCGACGCCGAAATCCCCCGCCTCCTCGTCCACGGTTGGTGGAATGCCCGCGGCGAAAAAATGAGCAAAAGCCTGGGCAACGTCGTCGATCCCAACGCCATCGCCGACATCATCGGCTGCGACGGCCTCCGCTACTTCCTCCTCGCCGAAATCGCCACCGGCCAAGACAGCGACATGAGCGACGAGCGCGTCCTCTTCCGCTACAATAAAGAATTGGCCGACATCTTGGGGAACCTCCTCAACCGCACTCTCAACATGGCCAAAAAATACCTCGGCGGCACCCTGCGCCACACCAACTTCGGCTCGCCCGGCCACGCCGCCCTCCGCGCCAAAGTCGAGTCTCTCCCCAACGCCCTCCGCGAACACCTCCGCACCTGGCAATTCCAAAAAGGACTCGCCGACCTCATCGATACCGCCCGCCTCGCTAACGAGTTCATCGACCAAACCGCCCCCTTCAAGCTCGCCAAAAACCCCGCCGAGGCCGACCACGTGGCCAGCATCATGGGCCACCTCGCCGAAACCCTAACACACCTCAGCGTGCTCCTCCAACCCGCCATGCCCGCCGCCGCCGCCAAGATGCAGCAACAACTCGGCTGGACCCCGCCCGCCCACTTCACCCTAGCCGACCTCCACTGGGGCCTCCTCCCCGACGGCCACCTCCTCGGCGAGCCCTCCCCCATTTTCCCCAAGGTCTTGCCCCCCGCCGCATAGCCGCCCCAGAGGCCGCGCTTTCGACCGCATCTCCGCAGCGCTCGCTCGCCCCCCGCCCATTTAACCCTATAGACCTCCATCGGGCCGCGTATTCTCCCCGTGATGCGCCCCCTCTTTCTCCTCTCCCTCTGCCTGCTCGCCGCCCCCGTCCGCGCCGGAAATGAGGCTTTGGCCCGCCAAATCAAACCCTCCCTCGTCGCCATCTACCCCGCCGGGCGCGAGGGCACCGAAGCCGGGGTCGGCTCCGGCTTCGCCATTTCGCCCGACGGACTCATCGCCACTAACCTCCACGTCATCGGCGAGGGCCGCAGCCTCCGCGTCGAGTTCGCCGACGGCACCACCCGCGAGGTCGTCGCCGTCCACGCCTGGGACCGCGACCGCGACCTCGCCGTCATCCGCGTCGCTGGCGAAACCCCCGCCAACCTCCCCCTCGGCGACTCCGCCGCCGTGGAGCAAGGCACTCCCGCGGTGGCCATGGGCAATCCCCTCGGCTTCCGCTTCAGCATGGTCGAGGGCATGATCTCCGCCCGCCAGCAGATCGAAGGCCGCCCCATGTTGCAACTCACCATGCCCATCGAACGCGGCAATAGCGGCGGCCCCGTCCTCGACAAGGAAGGCCGCGTCCTCGGCGTCGTCACCCTCAAAAGCACCGTCACCACGAACCTCGGTTTTGCCGTCCCCGTCGACGAACTCAAAGCCCTCCTCGCCAATCCCCACCCCATCGCCATGAAAAATTGGCTCACCATCGGCGCCCTCAACCCCAAATTGTGGCAAGTCCCCGAGTCCTCCGGCTCCCGATGGTCCCAGCGCGCCGGCGCCATCCAAGTGCGCGGCAGCAGCCCCGGATTCGGCGGCCGCGCTCAATGCCTCGCCCTAGCCTCTCCACCCGCTCTCCCCTACGAAGTCAGCGTCCGCGTCCGCCTCGACGACGAATCCGGCGCCGCCGGCCTCTCTTTCTGCTCCGACTCCGGCGACCTCCACTACGGCTTCTACCCCAGCAACGGCGGGCTCCGCCTAACGCGATTCCAGGGCCCCGACGTTTCCGCTTGGACCATCCTCCAACAAGGCTCCTCCCCACACTATCAAGTCGGCGCCTATAACCACCTCCGCGTCCGCATCGAAGAGCATAAAATCACCTGCTTCCTCAACGGCGAACTCACCTTCACCAGCGACGACGCCGCCCTCCGCACCGGCCGCGTCGGCCTCTGCCAGTTCCGCGGCACCGCCGCCGATTTCCGCGACTTCCAAACCGGACCTGACCTCGCCACCCCTCCCGCCGACCCCGAACTGCGCCGCGCCATCGCCGACCTCTCCAACGGAGCCGACCCCGCCCCCGCCCAGCGCGCTGCCCTCGCCGCCGATCCCCCGGCCGCTCGCCGCCTCGCCGCCGAAGCCGCTGCCACCCTGCAAAAACGCGCCGCCTCCCTCCTCCGCCTCGCCGCCGAAGCCTCCGAGTCCTCCCTTGCCTCCCAGTTAGGGCGCTTCGCCGCCGCCGAGGAATCTGCTATTCCTTTAGCGGAGTCCGCACTCCTCCTGGCCCGCCTCGACAACCCCGACCTCGATCCCGCCCCCTACCTCGCCGAAATCGAGCGCATGGCCTCCGACCTCCAAGCCGCCCTCAACCCCGCCGACCGCGCCTCCCCTCCCGCCACCCTCGCCGCCCTCAACCGCTACCTCTTCGCCGAAAACGGCTTCCACGGCTCCCGCGACGACTTTTCTAATAAATCGAACAGTTACCTCAACGAGGTCATCGACGACCGCGAGGGCCTCCCCATCACCCTGGCCGTGCTCCACCTGGAACTGGGGCGCCGCCTTGGCTTGGACCTCGCTGGGATTCCCCTGCCCGGACGCTTCCTCACCCAGCTCCGCCTGCCCGACCACCCCGAAGTCGGCCCCTACATCGACGTCTTCGACGGCGGGCGCCTCCTCAACCGCGCCGAAGCCACCGCCCTAGCCCAGGACGCTTCCGGAGCCCCCCCCAGCGACAGCGCCTGGCAGCCTTCTAGCAAAAAAGAGATCCTCCTCCGCATCCTCAACAACCTCAGCTCCGAAGCCGTCGCCGCCGGGGACACCGATCGCCTCCTCCGCTATCTCGCCGCTCACATCGCCCTCGAACCCAACGCCGCCGCCCCCCGCCTCCAGCGCTTCTACCTCCTCACCCGCGCCGACCGCCGCCCTGAAGCCGACGCCGACGCCACCTGGCTCCTCGAACACCGCCCCCCCGGCTCCGACGAAGCCCAACTCCGCGAACTCCTCCAAAAACCCTGAGGCCGCGCGCCGCCCCGCTTCCCCCCATTTTCCAGTTGAAATCCCCCACCGCCCCCCGATTATGATCCTCCGCGCCAGCCTCCCGGCCCGCGCCACTCCGCCTCGCTAGCTCAATTGGTAGAGCAGCTGACTCTTAATCAGTTTGTTTCAGGTTCAAGTCCTGAGCGAGGCACTTCTTTTTTGAGAAAAAAAACAGCGGCGAAGTCCCTTTAGAGCAAACGCTCCCTAGCGCGCTGGGCCCGCCCGAAATTCGTCGCCTGGCGGGTAGTTCAAAACCTCCCCATTGCCCGCAACAGCTCCTCCGGTTGCCGGATTTATAGCCCGCCATATGGCCGGAGTCTGTGCGAAGTACTGCCGGAGCCATAGCTGGATCGGGCCACCATGACACCCCGGGACAACGCCCCAGGTCGGACGCAGCCACCGGTCTTCAGCCCTTAAAAGCCGACCCCAAGGCCCGGACCAAAGGGGCCGCCCTCGCTGCGCGCGGTCCTGAAATGTTGTTGTGTTCCTATTAGTAATCGCCTATCAAAAGCCATATCAGATCGCCGTCCCCCCGCGCCGTCTTTCCGGCATCTACACCCTCTGCCCCGACCGGGTGTTCGCCGATCGCACCTACTGCTTCACCGGCGCCTCTGCGCGCGCCACCCGCGTCGACATATTCCGGCGCGTGAAAGACCTGGGCGGTTCAGTTGCGCAGTCCGTCACCGCCCAAGTCAACTTCCTCATCATCAGCGCGGAGCGCAGCCCCGTCTGGGCCTATTCCTGCTTCGGCAGGAAAGTGGAACAAGCCATGAACCTTCCCTCCGAAGGCCACTCGCTCGCCTTAGTCCACGAGCACGACTTTTGGGATGCCCTGCAAGATGCCTAGCGTCCCTACCTAGGCCGTGGCCCCATCCTGAACCGAAATACGGGAGTTGAAACTCGATCTCGGGGTCTTTTTCGTGATAAGGGAGGGGAATGAGCCGTTTTTCTTCGCCTCAGGAGGCTCACCCTTTGGGTGAGTCCCTTTCGCCGTCAAAAGCCCCCACCGAGTCTTCGCCGGTGGACCCGCCCGGCGGGCGGGGGCACCCCACAACGCGGAAATGTCATGAAAAAGCGCGCGATGTGGCTCGCCGATTAGGCCGCCCCTTCAGGGCTCGGGGCTCTTTTTGGCTCGATTCCCAGGGCGTTGCCCTGGGCTGGCGTAGGCCGCGCCGTTGGCGCGTAGCATCGGCGCCCTAAAGGGCGCACCATGAGAGTGACGCGCCGCCCAGACGTCACCGCAAAAAGTTCCCAAAGGGCCATTCCCGCGTTCGGAACTCACTGATCATCAATACTCGTAATGTGGTCAAAGGGATTTTTGGCGGTCGCGTCAGCCCAAACACCGGGCCACGCCCTGGGTGTTCTCAGCATAAAAAGGAATTTGAGCCCTGTAGGGGCGCCCTAACGGCGAATCAGACAGTTCGGCTGGGGTGCCCACACGGCAGCCCCCAAAAAGGCCACACGCCAAGCGAAAGCCTCCCGCGCCAGCGGCTCCGCGCCCACCGAATATGATAGTCAACTCTGGTTTTTAGGCTGAATCGCCCAGGCGCAACCGACCTCCCTGACGGGGCCTACATCCCTCTTCGCCCAAAATAAAAAACTCCCAACTCGCCGCCACGCTTGATCCGGCGCAAGCGCCTGCGGCCTCGCCTGGGCCAAGGCCGTCTCAAACCTCCCCCAAAGGCATGCCCTGGGTGCACCGGCCCCCCAAAGAGGTAATAAGGCCGCTATGTGTTGGTATTCTACCTTCGGAAAACGCAAAAGCTTCGGAGCAACTTACCTGGGCGGCCCAAATTACCCGGGAAGAGGCGCCGCCTGGGACCCAGGCCAAGGCACTGCGCAGTTTCCCAGGCAAGTTGAAGGCACTGCGCAGTTTCCCAGGCAAGTTGAGCGCACAGGATCGCCAGGTTTGGCGCTGGGATGGGACCACTGCGCAGTTTCCCAGGCAAGTTGGGCGCTCGCGATCGCCGGGCTTGGCACCGGTATGGCAGCGCAACTTGCCTGGGAAGAGGCGCATCTAGGGACGCAGGCCAGGGAGGGCACTGCGCAGTTTCCCAGGCAAGTTGAGCGCACAGGATCGCCAGGTTTGGCGCTGGGATGGGACAACACCCGTATCCCCACCGAATCAAAGAAGTCAGCGACCCAAGCACTTGCTAAGTTGGGAAAAAGTCGCTAATAACTAATAGTTTTATTTATGGTATAAGGACAGAGGTCGGTCCAAGGCATGGCTCAATTTGCCAGGCAAATCGTGCTCGAGGGAGTCCAGGGAACCAGAAGGGGC
>CANHIJ010000157.1 GCA_947460575.1 Verrucomicrobiales bacterium
CCCGAGCTATGGGTCCGGCACGTCGCCGGTGGGGAGCTTTCCGGCGAATGCCTACGGGCTGCACGACATGGCGGGGAACGTGTGGGAGTGGTGCTGGGATTGGAAGGATGACTATGCGGGCGGGGCGCAGACCGATCCCAGGGGCGCAACTTCGGGCTCGTCCCGGGTGGTCCGGGGCGGCAGCTGGGGCGGCTACGCCAACTACTGCCGGGCCGCGGTCCGGTGCAACATCAACCCGGGCAACCAGAGCAACTACTTTCTGGGCTTCCGCGTGCTCCGCAGTTCAGTTCCCTAACAGCCAGTATCGCGGAGCGCGGGAAGTGGAGCGAACGCAGCGGAGCCCGGAGTGAGGGACGAACGAAGAGGCGGAGCGGAGGGAGTGGAGCGGTCGGGGGGTTTTCCTCCTGCTGGTGAGTGCAGGAGTGCCCTAAGCCAGCGAGCGGGGGGGCGGAGATTTTTGACAGGACTAATCCTCGAAACGGCAGTCGACTCTCTAATGCGGCGGCAGCGGGGCGGCGGCGCTGGCACCCCAGCCGGGGTGCGCGTGATGCCGCGACGTGGATCCGGTGGGGTCGCTTCGCTCACCACCGGCTACCCGCTGAGATGCCTCCGGCATCAGGAGGTCTCCGGCATCATCCTGGGGTGCCTCCGGCATGAGGGGCTGTCTCCGGCGTCCTGGGCTGTCTCCGGCATCATCCTGGGCTGTCTCCGGCATGCGGGGCTGCTCTCTGGCATCGCCGCCCGACGTGTCTAGCGGGCCACGCTATTGGGGGCTTTTGACCGCGCAAGGGACTCACCCAGAGGCTGAGTCTCTTGAGGAGAAGAAACGACTCATCCCCTGTCCTTATAAAAAAGGCCCCATGGACACGTTTCGTCTCCCGGTTTTAGGATAAGGTCACTTGGGAGGTTTACTCCTGACCCACCGGCCCCCGGAAGGCGAAGCCGCACCTTCTGATTGATGCCCACCGCGGCACCGGCCGCCAGCTGCAAGCTTGCTTGGGCGTGGGCGACGGCCTGTCCGGGGATTGCCTGAGGGTTGCGCCCATCGACCGGCAGGAGGCCCGCGGCGTTGCGATGTCCTGGGCGGCCTGGGGGGAATCACCCGAGGATTTTGAGCCCATCGGCCACGACGATCAATCGGAGGTCAAGCACCTGCGGCGCCCCCGGGAAGATGCTCCTGGCCCACCGACCCTGCGCCCGGGGACCTACCTTGAAAGCCGGGGCGGTGGCAAAAAGTGGCTGGGGGTAAAATGCCGCTACTATCAAAAGCTGGCGCAACTCGTTCGTTTAGAGGATGCCGGCGGTCGGGCTCGAACCGACAAGCCCTTGCGGGCGACAGATTTTAAGTCTGTTGCGTATACCATTTCGCCACGCCGGCGGGCGGGGATGCGGGGATGGATAAGGCGGGGTGCGGCGGGGTGCCAGCGGTTTTACGGGGCGAGGGGCGGGCTTCTGGAAAGAGCTTGAGCGGCGGGGGACGCGGGGGTATGGGGAAGCGGGGGCGCGGCCCGAGCGAATGATTTTGTTATGGCTATCAATGAGAACTGGAATATACGGAGCCGGGCGCAGGTGTGCGCGCACAGCGGGCGGGCTTTTGGGGATGGGGAGGTTTTTGTGACCGCGCTGCTGGAGGACGGCAAGACGGGGGAGCTAGTGCGGCGCGACTATACCCTAACTTCTTGGGGGGAAGTGGAGGGCCAATTGGCGCCGGGATTTTCTTTTTGGCGCAGCGCTTACGAGCCGAGCAAGGTGGAGGGACGGCCGGAGATCGCGGAAAAGGAGTCGGCCGAGGTGTTGCTGCGGCGGCTCTGCGAGGAGGATTCGATCGCCACGGAGAACACGCGCTACATCTTGGCGGTGATGTTAGAGCGCAAGAAGCAGTTGAAGCAGACCGGCGCGCGGGAGTCGGACGACGCCACCTATCTGATCTATGAGCAGCCCAAGACCGGGGAGGTCTATCTGATCCGGGATCCGGAGCTAAAATTAGGACAGCTGGAGGAAGTGCAGCAGGAGGTGGCGCGCCTGTTGGGAGGCGGCGGGGGGGAGGCGGCGGCGGAAGGCGCGGCTCCGGAGGGCGCGGCGGGCGCCGGGGGCGAGCCAGTCGCTGGTTAGGCGAGGGATCGGCCCGGGCGCCCGGGAGGAGTCAGATGCGGAGGAGGCGGGCGCTGAGAATGGCGGGGTGCTTGAGGAGCTCGCTGACGACGTCGATTTCAGGGCAGTTGTCGAGAGTGAGGAGGACGAGGGCCTTGCCGCCGCTGCTGTCGCGGCTGAGGGACATGTTGGCGATGTTGACGTTGAGTTTGCCCAAGATGGTGCCGACGGCGCCGACGATGCCGGGTTCGTCTTTGTTTTCGTAGATGAGGAGGCAGCCTTCGGGGGAGGCTTCGACGCGGTTGCCGTTGATGCCGACGATGCGGGGATTTTTCCCGAAGAAGGTGCCGGAGACGGAGCCGCGCTGGTCGCCGCGGCCGGCGCTGACTTCGATGAGTTCGACGAAGTCAGCGGGGGTGGCGAGGCGGCTTTCGGTGAAGCGGAGGCCCATGGATTCGGCGACGCCGGGGGCGTTGACCCAATTGACGGCGCCTTCGCTGCAGGCGACGTCGAGGTAGCCTTTGAGGATGGCGCGGGAGATGAGGGTGGTGTCGCCTTCGCCGACTTGGCCGCTGTAGTTGACGCGGAGGACTTCGGGTTGTTTGGGGGCGAGTTGGGCGGCGAGGCGGCCGAGGGTTTCGGCGAAGCTGAGGTAGCGGCCGATGGCGTCGAGGGTTTTGCGGTCGACGTTCGGCATGTTGACGGCGTTGCTGACGATGCCGTCGACGAGGGCTTCTTTGATAGCGCGGGCGATTTCGATGCCGACGCTCTCTTGGGCTTCGAGGGTGGAGGCGCCCAGGTGGGGCGTTAGGACCACGTTGGGGAGGCCGAGGAGGGGATTGTCGGCGGTGGGGGGTTCGACTTCGAAGACGTCGAGGGCGGCGCCGGCGACGTGGCCGGAGGCGAGGGCTTCGACGAGGGCCGCTTCTTCGACGAGGCCGCCGCGGGCGCAGTTGACGATGCGGACGCCGCGCTTGCAGAGGGCGATGCGTTCGCGATTGAGGAGGTATTTGGTCTCCTTGGTCATGGGCATGTGGACGGTGATGAAGTCGGCCTCTTGGATGGCTTCTTCGACGGTCTGCATGAGTTCGACGCGGAGGACGTGGGCGCGGCTGGGGGAGAGGTAGGGGTCGTAGGCCATGACGCGCATGCCGAAGGCCATGGCGCGGCGGGCGACCTCGCTGCCGATGCGGCCCATGCCGAGGATGGCGAGGGTTTTGCCGTTGAGTTCGGTGCCTTGGAATTTTTTGCGTTCCCATTTGCCGGCGGTGGTGCTGGCGTGGGCCTGGGGAATGCTGCGGGCCAGGCTCATGAGGAGCGCGAAGGTGTGCTCGGCGGTGGAGATGGTGTTGCCCGCGGGGGTATTCATCACGATCACGCCGTGTTTGTTGGCGGCGGCGACGTCGATGTTGTCGATGCCGACGCCGGCCCGGCCGACCGCCTTGAGCTGGGTGGCTTTGGCCATCACTTCGGCGGTGATCTTGGTTTCGGAGCGGACCACGATGCCGGCGTATTCGTGGGCCGTGGCGAGCAATTCCTCGGGTTTGATGCCAAGCTTTACGACGACTTCGAGCTCGGGGGTGGCTTTGAGTTCATCGATCCCTTTTTCGGAGATGGGGTCGGCGATGAGGACTTTTTTCTTTTCCATAGAGGGGAGCCGGGGTGGGCAGATGGGGCGGGAAGGCCGGGTAAATGGGGAGGATCAAAGTAGGGAAGGGGCAGGGGGTGTCAAAGGTGATTTTGCCGATATGCGGGGAAGGTGGACGAGAGGCGGATCCGGGGCGAAGAATTGGGGATGGACGCGCCGCGCGCAACGCCCTGCTGGATCGCGCCGCGCTTGGCCAGGTGGATCGCCCGGCGCGCGGGGTTGCCGCCTCCCGGGGGAACGGCGCGGGGACGCCCGGGATTTGGCGCCATCCCCCTTGCGGAGGGGCCCCCCCGGGGTCGGCCCCAGGAGAGGGGCGGGCGGCGCCGGGAGGAGGTCCGCTGCCGGGAGTAGTGGGTCCGCAAGTGGGGCCGCCGCGGCACGCCGCTGGGGGGAGCCGATTGGGCTTGGGCTGCTTAGGCGGGGCTGGGCTGCTTGGGCGGGCCGCTAAGTGTGCGCCGAAGCAGCGGTGCTCACCTGGGGGCCGCGGGCTGTGGCGCGGGCTGGGCAGGGTCAGCGGGCATGGCGCTGGCACTGGGAGTGGGGCTGCCGATGACGCGGCGGAGATCTTGAGGCTGATCGGAGGTGCGGCGCTTGCCCGGGGCGGGAGGGGCGAGGCGCGGGGAGCTGCTGACGGGGAGGGTTTGGGCGGCGGGAAGGGGAGTTTGCCGGGACTGCCAGGAGGCGGCCGGGGCTGGGTCGGCTGGGGCGGCGGCGAGCCCGCTGGGGTTTGCCGTTGGCCGGAGCTGGAGGACGAGGGCGGCGGTGGCCGCGGCGCCGAGGGCAGTCCAGGCGAGCGCAGGGCGGCGGAGGCTTTGGCTGGCGCGGGTTAGCCAGTCGCAAGTGCGGGCGAAGGAACCCTGGGGAGCGGGGTGAAGGCGCTGGTGGGCGTGAAAATCGTGCAGGAAGCCCGCAAAGTAGTCCTGGCCGGGGGATTCATGCCGCTTCAGCCGGAGGAGGCGGGAGAGTTGTTCGTCCTTGTTCATGGCGGAGGGCCGTTTCAGGCGAGGTAGTTGGAGAGGTGGGCCTGGAGTTGTTTGTGGGCGTAGTGGAGGCGGGAGCGGACGGTGCCTTCGCTGACTTTGAGGATGCGGCTGATTTCGGCGTGGGGCATTCCCTGGATATCGAAAAGCGTGACCACCGCCCTGTGATCATTGGACAATTTTTGGAGCGCTTCGTTCAAATGGAGCTGCAACTCGTGGAGGCCAGCTTCGCGCACGGGGTCGCTGCTGGCGGTGAGTTCGAGGAATTCGCCGTCGTGCTGGATGCCGCTGTCGACGTCGTCCAAGCTGAGCATGCGGCGGCGGTTGCGCTTTTTGAGGAAATTGAGGGTGAGGTTGACGGCGATGGTGTAGATCCAGGTGTAGAAGCCGCTCTGGCCGCGGAAGCTTTTGAGGTTGCGGAAGGCGCGGGCAAAAACTTCCTGGAGGAGGTCGTGGGTGTCCTCCCGGTGGCTCGTCATGTGGTAAATGAGAGCGTAGAGGCGCTGGCTGTACTTGAGCACCAAAGTGTCGAAGGCGGGGCAGTCGCCTTCCTGGGCGCGCTCGACCAATTGGCGGTCCTCCTGCTTGTCGTTCGCGGCGGCGTCGGCCATAGGGGGGAGAGAAAGGGGCGGGCCGCGGGGCAGGGCGCGGGCTCAGGGAGCGGGGGGGAAATCGGCCGCGCGGCGGGTTAAGGTGACGGAGACCGCCCGGGTGTCGGGAAGGATGAACTTGTGAAGGCAGATGCGGACTTGGCGAAGCGGCCAGTGCTGCAGGAGGAGGCGACAGAGGTCTTCGGCGAGGGTTTCGATGAGGAGTCGGGGACAGCGCTGGGATTCGGACCGGCAAGCCAGGGCGACGTCGTAGTAATTGACGGTGCGGCTAAGATCTTCTTGGAGATTGGCCAGGGGAGCGGCGGGCCAGAGCGAGAGGTCAGCCTCTAGGCGCTGGGGCAGGGCGCGCTCCTCGGGAGGCACGCCGATGGAGGCCACCAGGCCGAGGCCATGCAGATCGATGCGGTCTTGATGAAAATCAGGAAGTTCCAAGTTTGTGAGTGGACAAGCGGCCGGGGGGCTCCGTTCAACGCGGCGCGAAAAAGGGGGAGTTGCGCGGCGGCGCGAAGGGGGACAAGCGTAGCTGAGAGCGCCGCTGGATGCTCCAGGGCGTTTACTCATTTGCGCACGATGTCCCAAGTCCCCGAATGCGAAGTTTTGCGGCAAGCCTTTGCGGGGGCTCTGGTAGCTGACGCCCTGGCGATGCCGGTGCACTGGTACTACGATCGGGCCGCGCTGCGGGCTGACTACGGGGCGGTGGACCGATTTTTGCCGCCTCGGCCGGAGCATCCCGGCAGCATATTGCACCGCTCGCACTACGCGGCGGAGAACCCCAAAGGCGACATTTTGCGGGAGCAGGCCGCCTATTGGGGGCAGAGCGGGGTGCATTATCATCAATTTCTCCAGGCAGGAGAAAACACCCTAAACTTGCAGTTGGCGCGCGCGCTGCACGCCCTAGTCGTTGGAGCGGGCGGCTACGATGCCGATGCTTGGCTAGAATGTTACGTCGAATTCATGCTCAGCCCGGGGAGACACCGCGATACCTATGTGGAGGAATACCACCGGGCTTTTTTCGCCAACTATAGCCGGGGCAAAAAGCCGCGCGCCTGCGGGATTGAGGATCAACACATTGGGGGCTTGGCGCAGGTGGCCGCGCTGGTGGCGGCCCTACCGCAGGCTGAGGAGAAAACCTTGCGGGCCGTGGTGCGCGCGCACGTGTCGCTGACGCATCGGCATGCGGGGGTGCTGCGGGCGGCCGACGTGATGGTGCGCTTACTCGTGGCCTTACGGGAGGGGCAGCCGTTGCGCACGGCCTTGCTGGCGGTGGGCGGAGATTTTTTTTCGGAGCGAAAATCCTTGGGGTACGCGCAGCAGCCAGACGAAACCGTGGTCGGGCGGGTTTTCAGTCCGGCTTGTTATATTGCCGAGGCCTTCCCAGCCGCACTCTACCTGGCGTGGAAGTATGTCGGCGATTTCAGCGCTGGGATCGTGGCCAATGCCCGCTGCGGGGGGGACAATTGCCATCGGGGTGCGGTGCTAGGGGCGCTGCTGGGGGCGGCCCAGGGAGTGCCCGAGCGCTGGATGCAGGGGTTGCTTAGCCCACCTCCGTGAGTCGGCGCCGCGGGACGGCGCGCCGAACGGCGGGATGGACTGGCGACATGGCCTGGGAAACAGTGCGCGGGTCGGGGAGTGGGCCCAGTTTGCCTGGGAAACAGTGCGCGGGTCGGGGAGCGGGCCCAGTTTGCCTGGGAAACAGTGCGCGGGTCGGGGAGCGGGCCCAGTTTGCCTGGGAAGCAGTGCGCGGGTCGGGGAGTGGGCTCAGTTTGCCTGGGAAACAGTGCGCGGGTCGGGGAGCGGGCCCAGTTTGCCTGGGAAACAGTGCGCGG
>CANHIJ010000158.1 GCA_947460575.1 Verrucomicrobiales bacterium
CCAAGGGGCCGAAATGGACCGTACTCACGATTGCCAAGATACCAGGGCCTAGCCCGACCGCAAGGTGGCGGCCCGATTATTGCGCCGCGGGGAATTCCGCCTTGTGCCGACGGCGCGGGAAGGGAGGATGGAACGGGGGGAGGCTGCCCATCCCCGCGCTGCCCATGAAGACTGTCGGCCAAGAACTCCGCTTCACCCGCTCCCGCCAAGCCGTGGGATTTTGGTTGGGCGGGCTCATGCTGTGGCTGGTGGCGGCGGGCCTCGCCATCCTCTCCTGGTGGCAGTTAGACGCCCCCCCGCCCTGGTGGCTGGCGCTGGTGCCTTTTTTTCTCGGAGTCGGGGCCTTGGCCCTAGCCGGTCGCCTAACGCGCCACGCCTATCTGCTGCTTTCCCCCGTGGGCGTGGAGATTTTTCCTTTCTGGAAGCCGGTGGACAACTTCCAACTCCTCCCCTGGGGCACCATCGCCGCGGCCGACTTCTCCCTGGACGGCCGCTGGCTCCACCTGACTCTCGCGGGATATGAGGACGTCAAGGTGATCCTAACCTTGGACCCCCTCCCGCGGCCCGCCCGCCAACTCCTCCGCCAGGCCGTGGAGGGGGTGATGGCCCAGCGGGCTCCGGGAGCAGGCGCGGCGGCCTCATCAGATAGTTAGAGTCCCATTTCGTCGGCGAACTGCTGATACATGCCCATATAAGCCTGCGCCACTTCCCAAATTTGCCAGGCGGTGAAGGCGAGCACGCCCGCGTAGAACGCTCCCGCCATCCGCTTGGGGGCGGACTCCATGAGCCACGCGGCTCGCGCCATCCACTCGCGGGCGCCGCGCGAGGTTTCCACGTCGAGGGTGCCGGTGAATTCCGCGGAGGCCAGCGGCGCGGCCAAGCTGCGGGGGAAGGCCGCCTCGCTGAGCAGGGCGGGGCCGAGTTCGGAGCCGCCCTCCACCGCTTGAGCGGCGCGCTCACTGGCGGCGGCGAGGCGAGCCCGCCCGGTGGCGGCTCCGGCCTGGCGCAGGCCGTCGGAAAGCCGCGCGCTGCTGGCGATTTTAAAATGCAGCACCGCCTGCCAGCGCGCTAGCGCGAGGGCTTCGCGGGTCGGCCCCAGCACCGGGATCAGGCCGAGCAGTCGGTCGAGGCCGGGGCGGCGCTGTGCCGCGGTCCCCAGCCAGCGCCCTCCTAGCCAAACAAATAACCCCAGGCCCCACAGCCACCCTAGCCCCTTCAGCAGGGCCAGGGGCACCGATTGCTTCGCCAGAACCGCTTCCGTGGCCGCAGGCAGCAGCACCGCCGCGTGGAGCACAAAAAGCGGATAGCGCAGGGCCGCCCGCCCCCGCTCCAGGGCCTGGGCGCGCAGGGCGTGGTATTCTTCCAGGTGCCGAAAGCCTTCACCTAACATGCCTCCGCGTTCCGCGGCGTCGAGGATGCCGTATTCCATGGCGTCCAAGGAGGGCGCTAGGGCGTCGGCGATAGTGCGGCCCTCGGCTAGGCCGCGCTCCATGGCTTGCACGGCCCGCTGCACCGCGGGGTCGCGCCATGATTGGGTGAGGACCCGGGAGGCCTGAGTCACCGAGATGCCCGCGGCCGTCAGTTGGGCGAGTTCCCGGAAAAAAGCGGCGCGGTGCGGGGTCGGGGGTCCAGGTGGCATAAGCTTACCTGTAGACGGGGCGGGGCGGGGGGGAAAGCTGCATCTCCCGCTTCCGGCGGCCCCGCGGGGCGGTCAGGGTTTGCGGAACCAGGGGACAAAGGCGCTGGTGGTGCGCTGGTATTCTCGGTAGGCTGCGCCGCGGCTTTTCAGGGAGTGCGCCTCGCTGATCTTGATCCCAGTGACATTGAGTAGAAAATGCCGCATCAGCAGGGGGCAGACCGCGGTGGTCCAACCCCAGGGCGACCCTAGGGCCGCTAGGAAAAAACCTATCCAGACGAGAAATTCAAAGAAGTAATTGGGGTGCCGCGAATACCGCCACAGACCCGCTTGGCACACTTGCCCCCGGTTAGCGGGGTTGGCTTGGAAAGCTTTCATCTGGGCGTCCGCCAGGGATTCGCCTCCCAGAGCGAGCAGCGCCGTGGCTAAGCCCAGCACTTCAATCGCCCGCAGGCCCGGTGCCGGATTGTGCGCCATAAACAAAAAGGGCAGGGAAAACACCACCACCAGCGCCGCCTGCAATTCAAAGAAAACTAAAAACATCCCCGGCCCCGGCCAACGCGCCCGCAAAGTTTGATAGCGCGCGTCCTCCACGGGATGGTGCCGCAGGACGCGCCGCAAAATATAGCTCCCCAGCCGCACACTCCAAATCACCCCAATGGCGCAGGCGGCCCACTTGCGCACCGGATCCCCCGGCCCCTGCCAGGCATAAATCGGCGCCAATACCGCCACCCCGTAAGACCAGGCGGCGTCGAGCAAGCCGTAGTTTTTTATCTTAACTGAAATACACCAAGTCAGGAAAAAAGCCACCGCGGCGATAGCCAGACCAGTGAGGAGCAGAACGAGCATTTTTCAATATGGGTGGCCCCCCGCGCGGCACAAGCCCGCAGGAGGCCTGCCCGAGGGCGGTGGCGGGGCTTTTGAAAACGCTAGGGGGGCGGGCTCCACGCCACTTCCCCCGCGGCTTTGAGGCGATCCACTAATTCACGCGTGGCGCGGCTGCGGTGCTCCGTGAGGAGGCGGGCGCGCACGTCTTCCTGGACGGCGGCGAAGGGATGGGGGCACGCGGGGCGACGCTCTACTAGCTGTACCAAGTGAAAGCCCCAGTGGGAGGCGAAAACCGGGCCGACCTCGCCTTCCTCTAGCGAAAAAACGATGAGGTCGAACTCCTCCATAAACTCGCCGCGCCGGAAAAACCCCAGATCGACCTGGCGGTCCTCCTTGTCGGTGTGCTCCGCGGCCAAGGCGGCGAAATCGCCCCCCGCCCGCGCTTGGCGCCGCAGGCTGCGCAGCACGTCGTAGAGCGGCCCGCGATCTTCTACTTTTTCAACGTGTTTGAAGAGGTGGATTGCGCGCACTTCCTCGGTGCTCAAATAGTCGTCCAGGTGGGCCTCATAAAACGCCAATTCCGCGGCCTCGTCCGGGGCGGCCTCGGGGCCCCAGAGTTCGGTCATGAGCCGGTCCACCCGCAGCCCCGCCGCCACTTCCTGCCGTACCATGGGCTCATCGGATTCCGTTAGCCCGGCGTGGGCGAAGAAGGCCGCGCGCCCTCCCTCGGAGGCCACGAGCCGCTCAAAGGCTTCGTCCACTTCGTCATCGGCGATGTCGGGAAAGCGCCGCTCGGCCTCCTGGTTGATGAGCACCCGGGCGCTGAGGTTTTCCCGCGCGTAGCCGCGAAATTCCTCGTCGCGCCCGCAGCAGGACATTGCTCCCATGCGCTCGTAGTGGGCCTTGATGCCCTCGAACTCTTGCTCGAGCAGATCGTCGGGTACGGTTTCTCCATTGATGATGAGGGGCATGCGGTGGGGAGTTAGAAAGAAAATTTAGAAGGTCAGGGGGGAAGTGGCGGCGGCTGCCGCGACCAGCTTACGGCCGGATCGCCCAAGCCGTCACCCACTTTCCGCGCCGAATCGGCTCCGCAAATTCCAGGCCCGCGGCCCGTCCGGCGGCGAGGCAGCCTTCCGCTTGGCTGTGCAGGATCCCCGAGACCACCACCCGGCCCCCCGGCTTAGCGGCGGCGGCGATTTTGCCAAAGGATAGGGTCAAGACATCATAAAAAATGTTAGCAAGCACGAGATCGCAGGGTTGCCCGGCCTCCCAGGTGGTCATGTCCTCACAGGTAAATTTCACCCCGCGCACCTCGTTGAGGGCGGCATTTTTCTTGCTGATGCGGACTGCGGCGGGGTCGTAGTCAAAACCGCTGACCTTCTGAGCGCCTAGTTTCGCGGCCGCTAGGGCGAGGATCCCGGTGCCGCAGCCCATGTCCAGGGCGGTCCAGGGTTGGCGTTGCGCGGCGGCGTAGTCGACCATGAGGCGCAGGCAGGTGGAAGTGGTGGCGTGGTCGCCGGTGCCGAAGGCCATTTCGCCGGGCACGTGGAGCACGATGCGGTCGGGGTGGGCGGCTTGTTGGGCGGCCCGGGTGGCTTCGTCGTGGGCGATGATGAGGCGGCTGCGCACCAGGACCGGCTTGAGGCGCTGCGCTGCGGGCGCGGCCCAGTTTTGCGGTTTGAGGGTGCGCAAGCTGCCGCCGAATTCCTTTTGGATTGTTTCGGCGTCGCTCTGGCGCTCGCAATAGACTTCGACCCGGACGGTTTTGCCCCCGGGCAGGGTGGTGAAGACTGGGCTGACGCGGGGCATGCCATAAAAGCGCTCTTGCCAGGCGTCCTCCCAGCGGAGGGCGCTCAACTTGGACCAAACATAGAGAACGGGCAGCGGGGTGGTATCCATGGGCAGGCGGTGGTCAACACCCAAAGCGCCGCCCGCGCCAGCGCAATCCGCGTCAGCAGTCGGCGTCCACCAGGTGGCCCGCGGCGACGCTGCCCCCGCGCACGATGCAGCCGCGCAGGTGGGCCCCCGCGGCCACCCGCCCGCCGGGCCAGACCACAGTTCCCTGTAGCACCGCCCCCGCCTCCACGGTCGCGCCCGGCCCCACCGAGCAGTCCGCATCCACCGAAGCCGTGGGGTCCACCAGCGCCTCCGCATGCACCGGCGCGGTCTCGGCTTCCCCCCACGGCCCGTAGCGCGGAAAGCTCGCCGCGCGCCCCGCCGCGTGGGCCGCCAAATAGCTCGCGCGATCCCCCAAATCGAACCAATGGCCGACATCGCCTAGCACTCCGCCGATGCGTTCGCCAGCCGCAACGGCGCGCAGCAGGGCCGCGACCACGCTTTCGACTTTCCCCGGCACCAGATAGCGAAAGAAGGCCGGGCTGACGACATAGAGGCCCGTGAAGCCGCGTTGGTCGGGGTGATTGGTGGCCAGCCCGTTGCGCAGGTCCAACACTCGGCCGCTGGCGGCGTCGAAGGCCACGTTGCGCACCGGGACATCGCTCCGCAGCAGCAGGGTCACTAAATTGCCCTCCACCTGGTGCGCCGCCATGGCCTCCTCCAGAGATATATCAGTTAAAATATCGCCGTTGTAGACCAAAAACGGCTCGTCCTGCAGGAGGTCGGCCATCTGGGCCAAGCCTCCGCCGGTTTCCAAGAGCACCGGTTCGTGGCGAAAGTGGAGGCGGCAGCCCTCCCAGCGCGCGCCCGGGAAAGCCCGTTCATAACATTCCGGAAGATGGTGGGTGTTGACCGCGAACTCCTCCACCCCGGCGGCCCGCAAGTGCTGGAAAGCCCGCACGATGAGCGGGCGGTGGTGCACGGGGATCAGCGGCTTGGGCAATTGATCCGTCAGCGGCCGCAGCCGCGTGCCCAAACCCGCTCCCAAGACAAACGCTTTTTTCATCTCGACCGCTTCCCCTGGCTGCGCCGCTTCCTCAAGCCCAGAATCGCCCTCCGCCCCGAGAATGCTGCTTTTTAGCGGATTTCCTTTTCCCGCCGCCCGGCATTTGCCATAAAGCACCCTCGCGGCGTTCCTCCCCGCTCCTCCCCCCCATGAAAATCCCCTCCCTGGCCCCCGCTTCCCTGCTCCTAGCCTTGGGTTTGGCGTCGGCTTCCGCTCAGGAAGCCCCCGCCCCCGCCGCGCCGACCGCCCCCGCGGCCGCCGAAGAACCTGCCATGGCGGCCCTCAAGCACCAAAACGCCCAACTCGCCGCGGAGCGCGAGCGCCTCACTTCCGAAAACGCCATCGCCAAGGAACGCCTCACCTCCGAACTCGCGGCCCGCCGCGCCGTGCTGGAGCGCGCCACCCTCAAAGCCGAAGAAGATAAATTGCAGCTTGCTAACGAATTCGAAGAAGCCCGGATCCAGGCCGACCGTGCCATGGCCGCCCTCCGCCTCGAAAACGAAAAATTGACCCTGGAGAGCGCCATCGCCAAAACCAAAGCCGAGATGCGCCTCTCCGAACTGCGCCTCCAAGAAACCGAATCGCGCACCGAGATCACCCGCCTCGCCACCCGCATCGAGCAGCGCGAGAAGGAACTCGCCGCCGCTCAGTACGCCGAGTCTAAACCCGCCTATCCGCTCAATCCCCTCGAGGGCAAAACCCTCGTCGTTTCCGATCGCCGCATCAGCCTGAATGGGCCCATCATGACCGCGACCGCCGACGAGGTGTCGGACCGGATTGCCTACTTCAATAACAAGTCGCCGGAGCTGCCTATCTTCATCGTCATCGACAACAGCCCCGGGGGCTCGGTCATGGCGGGCTACAAGATTCTCAAATCAATGCAGGGCAGCGAGGCCCCGGTCTGCGTGGTGGTCAAGTCCTTCGCCGCCAGCATGGCCGCCTGCATCGCTACCCTAGCGGATCAATCCTACGCCTATCCTAACGCGGTAATTTTGCACCACCAGATCAGCAGCGCCACCTTTGGGAACCTCACCCAGCAAAAGGAATCGATTCAGGAAACGGAAGAGTGGTGGCAGCGCCTCGCCGGCCCCATCGCCGCCAAAATGGGGATCAGCGCCGAGGATTTCATCAAGAAAATGTACGCCAAGGCCTCGACGGGCGACTGGAGCGAGTTTGCCGACAAGGCATGGCAGCTCAAGTGGGTGGACCACATCGTGGACGAAATCCGCGAGACCGGCCAAGTGAAGCACCCCGACCTCGCCGCCAAGCCCGTTCCCGCCGTGGTCGCCCCGCGCAGCGCGGGCGCGGGCGATGCCGTCGCCTACCTGGCGGAAGTTCTCGACGACAAGGGCCGACCCTGCATGTACCTCCCCCGGCCCAACCCCAAGGACGTGTACTATCTTTACAATCCTGACGGCTATTATCGCCTGCCCTGAGCGGCGCGCCGCCGTCCTGCGCCCGCCGAAGCGTGGTTCATTTGGCGCTGGCCGGGGGCCAAGCGGGGGCGGCTTTGAGCTGCGCTTCCAAAGCCGCCACGGTGCCCGCCAGCGCGGGGTCGCCGGCCACATTGTGCTCCTCTTCTTCGTCGGAAGGATGCGCGTAAAGCTCGCGGACCCCGTCGCTCCAGCGGTTGTAGCGCCA
>CANHIJ010000159.1 GCA_947460575.1 Verrucomicrobiales bacterium
CAGGATGGGGAATGCGCCGTGTTGTCTAGACTCAGAAGGCTCACCTGTTGGGTGAGTCCCTTCCGCGGTCAAAAGCCCCCGCAAAAGCGGGTCCGCGAGACACGCCCAGGATGATGCCGGAGGCATCCCAGGATGATGCCGGAGGCATCCCAGAAGGTAGCCGGTGGTGAGCGAAGCGACACCACCGGTTCCGCATCCCAAGGGGGCCCGCACCCCGGCAGGGGTGCCAGCGCGCTAGCCCCCAAAAAGCCCACGAGCGAGGAGAAAGCCTCCCGCGCCAGCGCTCCGCGCCCATCGAATACGATAGTCAACTCCCGATTTTAGGATAAAGCCCTGTAGGGGCGCCCCAAGGCCGACTCCGTCAGCGTCCCCCAGTCGCCAACCGGCGCAACCCCTCCCGGGTCGGGGCGCCTCTGAACCCCCTGCGGCGCGCCCCCACCCCGCGGACGGGTCCACCGCCCACGATGGCGCGGGGCATTTTACCCCGGCAAAACCTACCCAACCGGTGAGCCTCTCGATGCCAGAAAAAAACCGCTCCGGCCCCGTCCTTTGGGCGAATAGGGGCCCCCTGCTGACCCGTCAACTCCCGTTTAGGGCTAAGCGCTCCGCGATGCATTTTTCCAACAAAAAACGGGCCAGAGGTTTCCCTCCAGCCCGTCTCCCGGCGGGGCGCCGACCATCCATCGGCGACCCAACGGCTTCCGTGACAAAAATCGCTTCCTAGCAGCTTACCAGGAAACGCGCAGCCCGGCCAGGGCGGTCACGGTGTCCTGGGAGCCGGCTTTGCCCCCGTCCATGTTGGAGTACTCCACCCCGCCCATGACCTTGAGCTTGTAGTCGTAAATGTAGTAGTTCAGCCCCGCGTAGAGCGCGTTATAGCAATCCCCCGACCCCGTCCCGGCGCGGCGCTCGTAGCGGCTCTGCGACTTCAAGCCATTGGCGTCGTCCGAAAAATCGAATTGATAGCGAGTGACCAACTGCAGCTTCTTGCTGATGTCGTAGGTGGGCATGATCATGATCCCGGCATCGGCGGTCTCCCCGAAGCCGGCTACCACTTCCGTCACCAACCCGCAGCGGCCCTGCTTCATCTCAAAAGTCGCCGCCAATCCGTTGTCGAACTGCGTCAGATTGGTGTCCTCCACGTCGTGCTCGGAGTGCAAATAGTCCAACTGCACCGAAGCGCGGTCCAAACCGGTGGCCTCCTTGAGGTCGTAGCCCACGCTAGCCATCAAGGAATACGCCCCGGCAAAGCTTCCAAATTCCTGGTCCGCTTCATTGGAGTAAACGCCGCCGTAGTAGCGCCAGTTCCCCGACTTCCCGCTCACCGTGGCGCCCGCCATGTAGTCGTTGCCAAATTCGTTCACCATCGCGGTCCGCTCGAAGGTCACCATCTGGGTGTCCGAGCGATTGTAGTCATAGCCAAAATGAGGCTCCAACTTCCCTACCGTCAAGGCCAGGGCGTCGCTCGATTTCCACGTCAAATTGAAGTTCTTCAACCCGGCGTAAAAGTCTTCCCCGCTCACCAGATTGGAAAACATCTCGCCGTTAAACTCCAGCTTCTTGTCCCACAGCTTGGCCTTCAGACCCAACCGGAACCGCCGGTTTTCCCAGTCGTCGTCGCTGAATTCCTCCCCGTCGGCATGGTAGTACTGCCCCTGGTAGCGCCCGGTAAAAGCCAGCTCTTCCAGCCACGGGTTGGCGTCGTTCTTGTAAAGTTTGGCTAGATTCCACAGCGCGTCAAAGGGCGAGGACGGGGCCGCGGCGGCGGCCGGGGCGGCCGGAGCGGCCGGAGCGGATACCGTGCCGGCCTGCACCGCGGCGGGCAGGGCGACGAAACTAAGGGCCAGCAGGCTTCGGACTATAGGGGACATGCGTTGCATTTGGGTTGAGTTAAAAACGCCGGAACTTCCGGCATCCCCACCGCTTAAACGCTTTTTCGTCACATTGCCTAAAGATACTCTGTGACGAAATCGTTGAATTCAGCGCCCGGCGCGCGCCTCCCGGATCACAAACGCCACCAAGGCTTCGCTTTGAAAAAAGCCCGGCCACATGTTGTGCCCCTGCCCCTCCGGCACCACTAACTCCATCTTTCCGCCCAGGGCCCGGTAGCGGTCGCACACCAACTGGGAGTTCGCCGCCAAGGGCACCACTTCGTCGCGGTCCCCGTGAATGGCAAACAGCGGCACCCCCGCCCGCGCCAAGCCCTCCAAGCGGTCGATCGGATTGTGCTCCTTCAGGTGGACCCCTAGCTCCTCCGCAGTCAAATGATAGGCCCCGCTGGCGCGCTCCAATCCAGGATAACTAGCCAAGTTGCAAACCGGATAGATGCCCGCAAAACCCGCGACTTTGTCCGGGTTTTCCGCCGCCCACGACAGGCCCATGAGCCCCCCGCGGCTCCGTCCCAAAAGCACCCCCTTGGCCGCAAAACCCCGCCGCTCCGTCAACTCCCCATAGAGCGCCGCAAACGCCGCCCGCCCCTCTGGGCTGCCGTAGGATTCCCCCACGTCGATCCCCACAATGGCCAGGCCCGCCTTCTGAAAGCGCTCAAACATCCACTTTTCCTCCTCCGCGGGCAGCCCCGGCAGGGTCGGCGCATACCACACCCACGGCCGCTTTCCCGCCGCCGCCTCCGGCGGCACCATCGCAAAGGCCACCTTGCCCCCCACGGAAAATACCTCCCCCGCCAGCGGCAAGGCCTTCTGCGGACCCTCCGCAGCCCCCAAAATTCCTCCCCACGACAACCAGGCAGCTAAAATAAAGCGAAGTCTCATAGCAAAAAAGGCAAGCGGTCTCACCTTTTCACAATCGCCCCCAAGCCTGCCTTCTGCAAGCGCCCCCCGCGGCCTCAGGGCTGCCGGGCCGCCGCGATCAACTCCTGGTCGGTGCTCGACAGCTTGGCGACCTCGTAAGTAAATGTGGTCCCGTCCTTGCGGCGAAACGTGCCCTTGCCTTGGTCAACCTTGACGAGGGCCGCCGCCAAGGGCTTGCCGTCCGCATTGGTCCAGGTGCGCTCCGCCACCAGCGGCCCATCCGCCTTGGCCCCAGGGCCTTCGACAACGCTCGCCTTCTCCGCGGGAGATGCCGTCTTCATGGCCGCCTTCACCGCCCGGTCAAAATCCTTGTCCGTCGGATGCCCCTCAAACAGCATGCTCCCGTCCGCCGCAAACACCGCGCTGTGCGGGATCCCACTAAATTGCAGCGGATGCTGCGCCCCACTCGTCACCGAAAATTTAATTTTGAGCGACTTGGCCACTTTTTGCACTTCCTCGTCGGTAGCGCTCTGCGAGTGCGCCCCCACGATTTTTAAGCCCTTCGACTCCAACCGCTTAGCCAGGCTGTTGAACATCGGCATCGCCGCCAAACATGGCCCGCAATTCACCCCCCAAAATTCCACAATCACCGGACTCCCCTTCAGCGACTCCGCCGTCACCTCCGCCCCAGAGAGGGTTTTTCCAAAACTAAATTGGCTCAAGTTGACCTTGGCCACCGCCGCCTCCTTCTCTGCGGCCCACCCCGGCAACGGCAACGCAAAACACAGCAAGAAAAGGGGAAGCAATTTCATAAAAGATGAGAAGTTTTGGCTTTATCACCCCCCTTTTAAGCGGCATCGCCCGGCCTGTCCAAAGAATTTCCTCCCGCCGCACCGCCCGCACCTCCTAGCCCATGCGGCTGCGGAAGTCCTCGTAGCCAAACGCCCGCACCGTCCTCAGGGCGCCGCTCTCGGGATCCCACAGGCAAAAGGCCGGGTGCTTGACCCCGTTGAACATCGAAGTCTTCACCATCGTGTAGTGCGCCATGTCCTCAAAAACGAGCCGCTGCCCAATCCGCAGCGGTTCCGCCACCGAATAATCCCCAATGATGTCCCCCGCTAAACACGTGCCCCCTCCCAGGCGATAGCTGTGCGCCAACTCCCCGGGCTGACCTGCCCCCCGAATGTCCGGCCGATAGGGCATCTCTAAACAATCCGGCATGTGGCAGGTGATCGATACGTCCAGGATCGCCAAATCCATCCCATTGTGCAGCGTGTCTAACACGCTTGATACCAAAACCCCCGTCCCCAGCGCAATCGCCTCCCCGGGCTCCAAATAAACCGCTAGGCCGTACTTGGCCCGAATGCCCCGGATCAAGCGCACCAGGCGCTCCACGTCGTAGCCCTCCCGCGTGATGTGGTGGCCCCCGCCCATGTTGACCCACTTCACCCGCCGCAATAAATCCCCAAAGCGCGCCTCCACCCCCTCCCAGGTCGCCTCCAGGGCATCGCTCCCCTGCTCGCACAGGGTGTGAAAATGCAGCCCCGCCAAGCCCTCCAGGTCTTCCCCCACCAGGCCCGCCGCCGGCGTGCCTAGCCGACTCCCCGGCACGCAGGGATCGTAGAGCGGCGTCTGCCCAGTGGAAACCTCGGGATTGATCCGCAGGGCGCACTCGATCGGCCGCCCGCACCCCTGAACCCGCTCCCGAAAGCGCTGGTACTGCGCCGGGGTGTTAAACGAAAGATGATCGGCAATCGGCAAAATCTCATCCAGATCGGCATCGGTGTATGCCGGGCTGTACACGTGCACCTCGCCGCCAAAGGTCTCGCTCGCCAAGCGCGCCTCCCAGGCCCCACTCGAACACGTTCCCGACAAATATTCCCGGATCAGCGGATACACCGGCCAGAGCGAAAAAGCCTTTTGCGCCAACAAAATTTTGCAGCCCGCCGCCTCCTGCACCGCCTGCAAATGCGCCAAATTCCGCCGCAGGCGGCCGAGGTCGATAATAAAAGCCGGCGAGGGCGCCAGCCCAAAGTCCAGCCCAGCGCAAACCTCGTGGTTGGGCCCGGCAATAGTCGTAGTGGTTGCTGCAGTCATGGACAACTGCACCATGACTCCACCTCGCCGAGATGCACCTGGTAATTGCCCCCCTTAGCGCCCCGCCGCCGCCCAGCGGTCGATCCACTGCCGCGCCGCATCCGGAAAATCCGTAAAAACCCCCTCCACCCCTGCCGCCCCCAAAAGCGCCGCGTGCAGCGCCTCCACCGAGGGACAGCCCTTGGGCAAATCATCGATCCTGACGGACCACGGGTGCACCGCTAGCCCCGCGGCGTGGGCCCGCGCCGCCAGCCCCGTCAATTGCGCCGCCCCCCCCTCCGCGGGCCAGTGCACCACCCCCGCCAGCGGCGGCCCAATCCCATCCACCAGCCCCGCCAGCATCTTGAGCCCCTCCGCGCGGCCCAGCTCCTCCGCGTCCGTCCCATCCGCCTCCCGGCCCCGCCCCCCCAGCAAGAGCACCAGCCGCCCCTTCCACCCCAATTCTCCCCGCAAGCGGCGCACCTCCGTCAATTCAAAACACTGCAAAAAACACCGATCCTGCTTGCCCGCATAGCCATAGCGTTCCAGGAGCGGCAACACCGCCCGACTCAGATCCACCCCCTGCTCCCGGTGCCACTTCGGCTGCTTGATCTCTACGTATACGCCGACCGCCCGACCCGTGCTGCGGTTGAGCCCCTGGATCAACTGCAGCTCCTCCTCTAAGGTCAGCAAGGAAAAGGCCGAAGGAAACTCCCGCGACGCATACCTCCCCCCATACACCGGCTCCCCGCTCTCCACCGCCACCCGCTCCCGCACCCCCAGCTGCTTGATCTCCGCCACCGTGAAGTCTAACGCATAATACCGCCCGTCCGCCCGCGCCCGCCCCGCAAACTTTTTCCCCACATCCGTCACCGTATCCAAATAAATGTCGTGCAGCACCACCGGCACCCCGTCCTTCGACAGCACCACATCCTGCTCCAAATAATCCGCCCCCTGCGCATGCGCATACACCTTCGCCGCCATGGTGTGCTCCGGCAAATACCCGCTGGCGCCCCGATGCCCGATCACTAGCGGGCGCTCCGCCGCCGCCGCCGCCGCCGCCATCCCAACCCAAAAAATAAAAAGCTGCTTCATGGCTATCCAGGGTTTCCCCGCCCCAACCGGGTCGGCTCCACCCCACACCTTCAGGGCCACCCCAAAATCGTCAACCCCGCCCTCGCCCCAGATGGGGGCCCGCAGCGCGGGGGCCCCAAATGAGTGAATCCCCTATGAGACGTCTATTGTGGAGCCTGCCCGGCAACCCCAGACTGAGCCTCCATTTCCCCACCTCCTCGCCCTCCCATGTCCCCGATTCGCCTCGCGCTGCGCCCCCTCCTCGCCGCCGCTCTCCTCCCCTCCCTCCCCGCCGCGGCCGCCCCCACCGCCGTCAACGACCGCTTCACCACCCCCGAAGACACCCCCGCCGGCGCCGCCCCCCTAGCCCTCCTCAGCGCCTCTTTCGACGGCGGCACCAGCGGCATCGCCTTCACCCTTCCCAACGCTTGGGATTTCCTCGATCTCAAAACGAGCGCCGCCGGCGGCTCCAACGCTTTCCCCATCGATGCCCTCGCGGAATCTTGGAAATCCCCCGCCTTCAACCCCAGCACCTCCACCATCCCCGGTTGGCGCAGCGGCACCCTCCCCGCCCAAGGCGGCGGCATCTCCAACGCCAATTTCTCCGGCCTCCCCAACTCCCTCACCGGCCTCGTCTCCGGCGGCCCCAACGCCGTCAATACCTACCTCGCCCGCAATCGCTTTACCCTAACTGAAGCCCAGGCCGCGCACCCCGCCTGGAATTTCACCCTCCTCGCCGACGACGGCTGCGTCATCTACCTCAACGGCCTCGAAAAAGCCCGCCTCAATTGCCCCCCAGGCCTCAACCCCGACGACCTCAACGGCGGCAACTCCGGCGACGAACTCAACTACACCACCCTAGCCGTAGACCTCAGCGGCGCCCTCCTCGAGGGAACCAATGTTGTCGCCATCGAACTTCACCAAAATTCCGCCAGCAGCAGCGACGCCGGCCTCGACTTCGCCCTCGCCCCCGCTCCCCTCGCTCCCACCGCCGGGTTCACCAGCCTCGACGACCCCTTCTTCGCCACGAACAATCCCAGCTTCTCCTCCCAATCCCCCGCCCCCACCAGCGGCTTC
>CANHIJ010000160.1 GCA_947460575.1 Verrucomicrobiales bacterium
CAACGCCGGCGGCTCCGGCGCCGACAGCGACGTCAATCGCCAAAAAGGCTACGGCTTCAAATACCTCCAGTGGGAATCCCTCTACGGCGGCTTCGTCGACGCCAACGCCGCCCCCGCCGCCACCAGCGCCGACACCGCCTACCCCCACACCCCCGTCCTCTTCGCCAGCGGCCTCCCCACCTTCCCCGCCAACGACCTCCGCTTCACCAGCAGCGACTTCAACGACCCCCAAGGCAGCAGCACCGCCGCCGCCGTCCAGTGGCGCCTCGGCGAAATCTCCGCCCCCGGCCTCCCCAACTACGACGCCTCCAAACCCTTCATCTACGAACTCGAAAACCTCTGGACCTCCGACCCCCTCCCCCTCACTAGCCCCTCCATCCCCGAAGTTAAAATCCCCGCCGCCGCCGTCGAAAGCGGCCACACCTACCGCGCCCGCGTCCGCCACCGCGACGCCACCGGCCGCTGGTCCTACTGGTCCGCCCCCGTCCAATTCATCGCCGGCAGCGCCGACCCCGCCCCCTTCCAGGCCGCCCTCCGCATCACCACCCTCAACTACGACCCCGCCCCACCGACTCCCACCGAACTCGCCCACCCCTCCTGGGACCCCCTCTGGACCGCCGCCCAATTCGAATTCATCGAACTCTCCAATATCAGCAAGCTCCCCGTCGACCTCAGCGATGTCCGTTTCACCAAAGGCGTCGACTACGACTTCCCCCCCGGCACTACCCTCGACGCCGGCGCCAAAATCATCGTCGCCAAAAACCCCCTCGCCTTCGCCATCCGCTACGGCACCAACCTCCCCCTCGCCCCCGGCGGGTACGGCTCCGACAGCCTCGCCAACGGCGGCGAACAACTCAAACTCAGCCTCGGCTCCGGCCTCGCCATCATCGATTTCTCCTACAACAATAAAACCCCCTGGCCCACCGCCCCCAACGGCACCGGCCCCAGCCTCGTCCTCATCTCCCCCGCCAAACCTAACCTCAACCACGGCGACCCCTACGAATGGCGCGCCAGCTACTCCGCCCCCACCGCCGCCCCTGGCCTCGACACCCCTCTCACCTTCGCCGCCTGGTCCGCTCAATTCCCCGCCATCGGCGCCCCCAATGACGACCCCGACCGCGACGGCCTCTCCAACCTCCTCGAATTCGCCCTTGCCTCCTCCCCCACCACCCCCTCCCCCCAGTCCCTCCCCAGCGCCAGCCAAGTCGGCGACGCCTTCCGCTTCTCCCTCACCTACGCCCCCTATCATACCGGCGCCACCCGCCACATCGAGTTCACCGACCCCTCCGGAGCCTGGCAAGAAAACGGCGTCCTCGTCGACCGCACCACCCTCCCCGACGGCCGCTTCCGCGACACCTATCAAAGCCCCCGCCCCATCGCCCCCGCCAACCCCCGCCAATTCGCCCGACTCCGGTTCACCCTCCCCTGACGCCCCCTCCCCCCCCCCGCGCCCTGGCCCTCATTACCCACCCCCCTCCACGCAGCTCCCCTCGCACATTTTACCAGGTAATATCCGACAAGCAGCTCAATGGCTCGGCGCGTGGCGAAGCGGGCAGGCGCTTGCGGACCGTGCGCCGGAAAACGGCCTGCAAGCCTTCGCTGAGGATGCGCCGCTCCGAGGGATCAAGCTGAATATAAAAAGTGCGCCTAGAAATAGTCGAAGAGGCAGTTTTGCGGAGGTCTTTAAGGGCGATGCCGTGGCGCATTTTTCGACACAAACCGTTGATTATCAATAAATTTGCCACGGATTGATCCGCCTTAATATCCGTGGAATTTTTGAGGGCACATCTGGATTGACAAAGGCCCGGGAACTGGTGCTGGCGGGCTCCCTGCAGGGTTATTTATTCGCACTTAGAAAAAGTTTCGGTCGACCCTTGGAAAAGAATCCGCCAATTTAAACCAATGGAAACAAACATCCAATCTGAAATACCCGCGGACATCCAGTCCCCCTCACTCCCCGCCACCGATACCCAGTCTGACCGTTTCCACCGAGGCGGGCGCGAAAGCAATTTCCTTCCAGTAAAAGAGATGAGTCATCGGATCTTGATCCTCCTCACGCTAGCCAGCATGGGGCTATCGCAAAGAGCCCTAGCCGCGAACCTGAGCCTTGGCAGCCCGACCGTTGATCCCGGCACCACCGTGGCAATCAGCGTCCTGTGGACAGGCCCTGCGTTGAATTATCTGACCACCGAATTTATTGTCACAGCTGTCTCCGGCGCCCCCACAGGCCAAGTCTCCTTCAGCTCGCCAGTAGCGGTGCCGCCGCTGAGTCAGTTGGATTACGTTTTCTATAACAATAGTGACAGCTTGATCACACTCCCCGCAGCCAACCCGGCATCGATCTATCAAACTAATTGGACGAATGACACCTACAACTTTGCAGACTCGACCAACGACTCAAATAACGCGACCCCGAGTGCGGGCACGAACTTGTGGACGATCCTGAACCTGACCTTCACCGGAGCGGCCACTGGTCAGTATCAGATCTCCCTTGGAAGCAGCGAATATACGGATAGCTCAACCCTCGGTACCGGCCCATCGCCGACCTTCAGTGGCGGCCTGATCACGATGAACTTGGCCCCGGCGGCCGCGACGCCGGAGCCCGCGGGGTTCCTGCTGGGAGGAGGGCCTGCCCTCATCGGCGTCGGGGCCCTATTGCGGCGGCGGGTGCGGCCTGGGCAGGCGGCGCCGGTAGATCATGGCTAGTGGAATTTCTGGCACCAGGTAATTTCAGGCATCCCGGCACCAGGCCATTTCCGCCGCTTTTTCCAGATTCCCACCGCATTGCCGGAACGCTGTGGCACCCGGGCGGGAATCTCCTCCCTCCCCAGGATGCGCGCGGGAAATGGACGCCCCCCCCAGATTTCCACCTACAAACTTCCACAACCCGCAGAGGCATCGCCACAGGCCAAGACACCTGCCCACATCTCCCGGCCGCAAAACCCACGCTCATCCTGCGGGGTTCGCGCGCAACTCAAAGCAGGAGCATCGGGCCAGCGCTCCTTGGAAACCCTCTAGGATCCCGCAGAATCTGCCACGCCCGGCAAACCCATCGCTCCCAGCATCTCCGCGACGGCGCCTTGCAGTCCCAGCACCATTGCCCGGCTGACGATGTGGTGGCCAATGTTCAGCTCCTGCAAATGCGGAATCGCCAGCAGGGGCGGCAGATTGCCCGTGGTAATCCCGTGCCCGGCATTGACCTGCATCCCCAACTCCGCGGCCTGCGCCCCGGCTGCCACCAGGCGCCGCAACTCCGCCTCCCGCGCCTCGCCCTCCTCATTGGCATAGGCTCCGGTGTGCAACTCGACCATGTCCGCCCCCACCCGCGCGCTCGCCGCCACCTGCGCGGCATCAGGATCGATGAATAAGCTGACCCGAATGCCCGCCCCCTGCAGCCGCGCCGTGCTCGCCGCAATCGCGGCCTCATGGGCCACCACGTCCAGCCCCCCCTCTGTAGTGATCTCCTGGCGACTTTCCGGCACCAAACACACGCTGTCGGGCCGCGCCGCACACGCGATGGCCACGATCTCTTCGGTATTTCCAATCTCTAGATTCAGCCGCGTCCGCACCGCCGCCCGGATCGCCCAGAGGTCGGCATCCTGGATGTGGCGGCGGTCCTCGCGCAGGTGGATCGTGATCCCCGCCGCCCCGGCGGCCTCACAGGCCCTAACGGCTTCTAAAAGAGAAGGCTCCACATGGTGCGCCCCCGGCATCTGCGCATAGCGCGCCTGCCGCAGCGTGGCCACGTGGTCTATGTTGACACCAAGTTCAAGTCCCTTCATGCCCAGCTTATTTTGTGTTAAAAATGCACCCTGCTCTCAATGCAAGAAGTGGCGGAAACCCGTAAACACCATCGACATCCCGCGCTCGTCGGCCGCGGCGATCACCTCCGCGTCCTTCACCGACCCCCCTGGCTGAATCGCGCCGGTGGCTCCCGCATTAGCCGCGGCGATCAAGCCATCGGGAAAGGGGAACATGGCATCGCTGGCCACCACGCTGCCTTCCAGCGATAGCCCCGCCGCCTGGGCCTTCCACACCGCGATCCGACAAGAATCGACCCGACTCATCTGCCCGGCGCCAATCCCCAGGGTGCGGTCGTGGGTGCCAAAGACAATCGCGTTGCTCTTCACGTGCTTGCAGACCTTCCAGGCAAAGCGCATCGCCTCCAACTCCTCTTTGCTGGGCGGCCGCTGCGTCACCGCCTTTTCTTCCAAATCTTGGAGGCCGAGCGCTCGCACATCCCGGTCCATGACCATCAAACCGCCCGGCGCGCTGCGCAAAATCGGGCTCTGTTCCTGCCACTTGCTAAAGGCGTCCATGTTGACCTGCATCAGCCGCAAGTTTTTCTTCTTCTGCAAAATCGCCCGCGCATCCGCCTCAAACTCCGGCGCGATGATGACGTCGGTAAAAATCTCGCTAATCACCCGCGCCAGCCGCTCGGTGAGGGGGCGGTTCGTCACGATGACCCCGCCAAAGGGCGCCTGGCGGTCGGTCTCAAACGCCTTGTCCCACGCCGCCCGCAAATCATCGTCGTCGCAGCCCACCCCACAAGGATTGGTGTGCTTCAAAATCGCCACCGTCGGCCGCTTGAACTCCAAAGCCAGCGCCACCGCGGCTTCGATATCCAATACGTTCGTATAGCTCAGCTCTTTGCCCTGCAGCTTTTCAAAGTAGTCCCCAAAGTTCCCATAGAGACTAGCCTTCTGATGCGGGTTATCGCCGTTGCGCAGCGTCTGATAAAAGGGCACGTTGACGCTGAAGCAGCCCTCGGTGGACTGGGCCTTGGCTAAGTAGTTGGCGATGGCCGTGTCGTAGGCCGCGGTGCGCTGGAACACTTTGATGGCGAGCCGCTCCCGGGTTTTCAAGTGCGTCGCTCCGTGGTTGGCCTGCATCTCCTCTAGCACTGGGAGGTAATCCGCCGGATCCATCACCACGGTGACGCTGGCGTGGTTTTTGCACGCCCCCCGCAGCATCGCCGGACCCCCAATGTCGATGTTCTCCACCGCTTCCTCAAAACTCACCCCCGGCTTAGCCACGGTCTGCTCAAAGGGATAGAGATTTACCACCAAAAGATCAATCGGCGGCACTTCCAGCTCCGCGGCCCGCGCCACATGTTCCGCATTTTCCCGCTGGTACAGAAAGCCCCCGTGGATCTTGGGATGCAGCGTCTTCACCCGCCCATCAAAGCACTCTGGGTACCCGGTGTACTCCGAAACTTCTACCACCGGCAGGCCCAGCCCCCGCAAGTAGGCCGCGCTGCCTCCCGTGGAGAGCAATTCCACCCCCAGGTCGTGCAGGCCGCGGGCAAAGCCATCAAGGCCAGACTTGTCAGAAACGGAGATCAGAGCGCGAGTGATTTTCATGAAGGGAGTATCCCTGAGCTTCTCCCCCCCCCCCGAGACCCGCAACTGAAAATGCGCCCCCGCCGCAGCGCCCCCTTATTCCGCCTGCCCCGCCGCCCCAGCCGCCGCCGCCAACTCCCGCTTCATCTTCTCCAGGCGGGCCGCAAAACTCTCCGTGCTCAAGCGGCTGCTCGCCAGATCCGACCACAGCGGAAAGGACAGCGGCGTGAGCCGCGGGCAGCGCACGATCACGATTTCTTTCCGCCCCAACTCCTCCAGGGTCGCCTCTAGCCTAGCGCACTCTAATTGCTGCTCCAAAACCTCGTTCCGGGCCTGCTTTAACAACAAATTTTCGGGGTCGTACTTGGCAAAAACATCGTAGAGCAAGCCCGCCGAAACCTGCAGCGATGCGCTGCTTTTGGGCTGACCCGGAAAGCCTCCGATCACCAGACCACTCACCCGCGCGATCCCCCGAAATTGCCGCCGCCCCAACTCCGCAGTGTTTAAGCAGGCCAGCAAATCTTCGCGCAGCCCCTCCCGCGAAAACAACTCCGGCCACGCCCACTCCTCCGCCGACAATTCCTCCGCACACGACAATTCAAATCCGTAGTCGTTGGCCGAAACGCTCAGGCTGAGCGGCCGCTGCCGAGCCATCCGCCAGGCCACCAAGGTCCCCAACCCCTCGTGCACCAGGCGGCCCGCAAAGGGGTACACGTAAAGATGATAGCCCTCCCGGGTGCGAACTTCCTCGATGAGCAATTGGTCGCGCCGCGGAATCGCGCTCCAAGCCTCCTGCAAAGCCAATACCGGACCCAGCCACTGCATCTCCGGGTCGCTCCGCTGCCCGGCCCCGGCCGCTTCTAGCTTCCGACTCACCGCCGCCGCCAACTCCGTGGAGAGCGGACTCTTCCCCCCCACCCAAGTCGGAATCTGGCCCGCCTGCCGCTTCCCCCTCGCCTCGCGCACCACCGCTCGCAGCTCCCGACAACTCACCAATTCCAGGCGGCGCCCCCCAAAGAGAAAAACGCCCCCCGGCTTGATCCGCGAAATCCAACTCTCCTCCACCGTGCCCAGGCGGCGCCCGCTGCTGAATTGCACCGAAATTGACGGATCGCTCGAGATCGTTCCAATGCCCATGCGATGCCGCCGCAGCAGCCCCGCCTCCTCCATCACATAGCGACCATCCACGACCCTCACCTTGGCATATTCCGGATAGGCTCGCAGCGCCTTACCTCCGCTAGCGATAAACCCTAGCACCCATTCCCAGGACGCTTCATCCAGCTCCGCAAAGGCGTGCGTGCTCCGCACCTCCCGGAGCAGCGCCTCCGCGGCGAACCCGCCGCCCGCCGCCACCGTGCACAGATGCTGCGCCAGCACATCGAGCGCCAGCCGCAGGGGGCGGCGCGCCTCTATGCGACCCTCCCCCAAGGCCTGGCGCGCCGCGGCAAATTCCACCAATTCGCAGGCGTGGGTCGGCACCCCGTAGACCCGGCTCACCGCGCCCGGGCGGTGCCCGCTGCGGCCCGCGCGCTGCAGCAGCCGCGCCACCCCCTTGGGACTCCCGATCTGGATCACC
>CANHIJ010000161.1 GCA_947460575.1 Verrucomicrobiales bacterium
CCTGGGGAAAGTCGGCATCCCCCAACTGGGCGCCGACCGCGCCGGACACCAAACCAGAAGCCCATAGCCACAAGACAAGCGGTAGAAATTTCATAACAATATATTGAATACGGCACCCCGAAGCGGCCGCTTCCCCATAACTCCGCCACCGCCCGCCCTCTGTCGAAAATAGCGCCCCCGCGCGCTTCCCCCGCGCGCCTCAGGGGCGGCGGCGGCGTCCCCCCGCGGCCAGCCCCAGCGCCACCAAAGCCGCCGAGCTAGGCTCCGGCACCACTGTGAATTCCAAGGTGTAGCGCACCGTCGTCGCCCCCTCCTGAAACCACGTCGTATACCACCCCGGCCCCATCGGCGCTTGCAGCGTCGCCGCGCCGCCACTGTATTTCGACCCCAGTAACACCCGCGTCGAGAGCAACTCTCCGCTCGCGGCATTCACCACCTGATTGGCCGCGTGCCCGCTCCCATCCCCGGTGTTGATCGTGGCCGCGTCGTCAATGGCCAAAAAGGAGCCCGAACCCACCGAACTCGTGGGAAAAAAACTGCTCAACCGAATCGAAGTCACCCTCTGGTTAGGGGCTACCAGAAAACTGAAAATGTCCACATCCATGGCCCCCGACCGCCCCATCACCCCGCTCACCGAGTTCACCCCCATGCTGAATTCCAAAACCGTGGGCATCATCCCGCTCCCGGACAACTCATCGTCCACCGACTCCGTGTAAACCAGCGCCGCCCCCGCCGACGGCACCCCCACTGCCAGAAGCCAGACCGCCGCGATGCCGATTGGAATTTTCATAGCCGCCCATATCACGAAAGACGCGCGCCCGCAAATTCTCAAAAACGCAGCGCCACTCCCACGGTGCCCCCCAAGCCAGCTTCGTTAGAACCCGATCCGTGGCTGCGGTATTCCTCGTCGAGCAGGTTTTCCAGCGAAGCGGTCAGGGAAAGGTGGGGGTTCACCTTCCAGCCCCCCCGGCATCCCAACAGCAGCCAGCCCGGCGTCCCCCCTGGCGGAATGCGCTGCCCGTCAGCCTGCTCGCCCGAATTCAGGCGATCGGCGCGCGAGGCCGCGCTCCCTACCAACTCCGCCCAGCATCGCCCACCCGCGCCTTGCCAGCGCAAGCCCAATTCTCCCATCCATGGCACCACCCGGCTCAGCGGCTCCCGCGCCACCCGCCCGTCGCTTCCCGGATATTGATCGACCTCCCCCTCGGTATAGCTAGCGTGCCCAAAAACCGACCAATGTTCGCTTAACTCCATTCGGGCAGCGACCTCGACCCCCTGCACATGGCCCTCGCCCCCATTGGCCTTGGAGACTTCCACCAACTCATCCACTTTCCCCCCCGTGGGCTGGCGCACGATGAGGTCCTCAATCCGGGTGTGAAACACACTCACATTTCCCGAAAATCCGCCCGCCGCAGCCCGGATCCCCACTTCGTAATTGATAAATTGTTCCGGCTGCAAATCCTCGCCCCCAATCTCCCACTCCCCAGAGCGCGCGACATCAAAGCGAGATACATCGCTCAAATTCGGCGCCCGGAAGCCCTGCGAAACCCCCGCGTATGCCGCCGCCTGCTCTGCTTCCCCCAAGTCCCAAACCACCCGCCCGCTCGCCGAAAAATCGTCCCAGGACTCCTCCAAGCTCACCGCCTGCTTACGCACCGGATCCTCCATCCGGCCCACCGCGGCCCGCGCCCAGGTGGACCGCCCTCCCAAAAATAAATGCCCTCGCGCGCCCAGCGCGATTTCATCCTGCACATACGCCCCCAACAAGTCGTAGCTGGCATCATCTCCCACCGGCCCTTGAATGGCCCGCGCCGCCTGGGCCCCACTGGCCAGGTAACTCACTCCACTGCTTCCCACCTGGTCCCGGTAATAATCCACCCCATAGGTGAGCAACCCGGCCCCCGTCTCGCTCGAAAACTGCAAGTCCGCCCCGTACGTCCCCAGATCGACACCGCTCAGCTGACTCGACCCATCCTTCCGCACCCGCGTTAGGGTTTCATCTTCCGTCTGATAGGATAAAGTAAGGCTGGCCTCCTGAAACCAGCCTTCCAGTTGGCGCCCCGCCAGCTTCACATAGCTGAGACTGCGCGCCTGGTCAAAAGAGCGCCGCAGGTCCGTGCCCACCACCGTACCCTCCCAGGGCATCCCATAAACCGTGCTGTGGGTGCGCCAGACATCGTCCTGCCGCAACTGCTGGTGCACCGCGCTCACGGTCCAGTTCGGATCTACCCGCGCGTCCCAGCGCCCATGGTAGGACCACTGATCAAAGCCGGTCCGCGCTTGGCGGCCCAGCCCCGCCGCCCGCAACTCCCCAAACTGCGACCCGGTGCCATCGAAGTGTACCCCCCAGCGATCGCCCTCCCCCGCGCGGTACTCGACGTGCCCGGTGTGGCTGTCCTCGGCGCTGGAATAGCGATACATTCCCAGACCTCCCGAAAACGGTTTCCCCGCCGCCTCCTCGCGAAAGCCGCTTTGCTTGGTTAGCAAATTCAAGGTGCCGCCGATGGCATCGCTGCCATAAAGCACCGAGCCCTGCCCTGGCACGAGTTCCAAGCGCTCCATGGCCAACAGGTCGATGGTGCTCCAGTACTGATTGGGCCCCTCGCGGAAGGTCGAGTTGTTAAAGCGCACCCCGTCGATCAGCGCTAGGGTGCGAAACCCCGTAAAGCCCCGAATGTGCGGCGAGCCCTGCCCCGGAGCGGTCTTTTGCACCGATACCCCAGGAATCTCCCGCAGCGCCTCCGGCAAGCTGCGCGGCAGCCGCTCCTCCAAGGTCTCCCGCCCTAACTCTCGCACCGCAAAGGGCGCCTCCCACGCCTCCCCCGGAAGCCGCGTCGCGGTGATCACTTTCTCCGCCAAAACTTCTCCCCCCTCCGCCGCAGGCCTTCCCTCCGGCCCTTGAGCCACGGCGGGGTATGGCAAACACAGCAAAAGCGCGGGAGCAAAGTGGCGGGAGGTCATGGCAAAAAAGAAATTACAGCGCTGAGGAACGCCGCAGCTCCCCCAGGCCTTAGGGAAAATTCTTCCTGTCACGCCATCACGCCGCCGCCCCCCAACCGGCCCCGCCCCGCGCCCGCCCGGTCCGCTACTTCTTGGAAGCTCCCATCATCTTGACCCCCATCTGCAAGCCCATTTTCTCCATCGCCGCCTGCTGCTCCTGCGACTTGCGGAACACCTCCAACTGCGGCGCGGTCAAAATCCCCTCCGCCTTGGCCAGCACCTGGCCCCGCAGGGTCGCCTGCTGCTCTTGATAGCGATTGACGTTTTCCTCCGTCAACTGGGTTGGATCGAGGGACTGCTGGTCCGCAAAATTGACGTCGAATTTAAAGTTGCTCCGCTCCTGGTACATCGCGTCCATCAGCTTTGATTCGGCCTCCTCGGACAAGCCGATGCCCTGGTCCTTGAGCTGGCCGTTGAGTGCGCTGAGCTGCTGCCGCTCTGGCTGCGATTTCTCAAAGCGCTCATACTGCCCGTAACTGTTTTCTCCGAGCAATTCTTTGATGGCCACCTCCGAGGCCGCGTTGGCAACCTTCATCGCCTCGCCCCGCTTTTTCATCTCCTCCGCCGAGGGCTTGACTCCTCCCGCCATGGACAAGCCCACCTCCATCCCCGCACTCATCCGATCCAACAAAAGCTTGCTCAACTTCTGCTGCTTCTCTGGCTCCAAGCCCAGCAGTTCAAAGAGATCGCGATACATAAAATCCACCTGCGAGCGCATCTGGCCCTTCATCACCTCCCGCATCGCCGGGTCCTTCATCATTTCCGCCATCGCCGACATCGGATTTTTCTTCTCTTCCGCCGCAGCGGCGGGCTTCTCCTCGCCCTGCGCCTCCTCCGCCAGCGCTTGGGCGTGCTCCGCCCCCAGCCCCTCCGGGCCATCCGATTTCACCTCGGTTTTTGCGCCCAGGGCCAGCTTCTTCTGCGCCGTCAGGCGCAAGACCTCCCGCTCCTGCGAGGCCGATTCCAGCTTCGCCTGCAGATCCAATTTTTGGCGCCGCTCCCACGTCGCCCATCCCCCCATGCCCAGGGCCGCCAACAGCAAGATCAATTGTAATCCGTTAGATTTCATGGCGACACCATAAAGGGAAGCCGCCCCAGCGCAAGATTTTCCCGCCGCCCGCGCCACCCTACCCCCCCGCGATCCAGTGCGGCACAAAGCGCGAGGCATTCCCCGTGATGCGCTGACTGTCCTCCCGAATTCCCAGGCCCGCCGGGGCGCCGTCCACCATCCACACCCCCAGCACCGGCCACTGGCCCTCCTGGGCCTCGTTCTCCGCCACCGCCTGGTACACCCAGCCCTCTCCCCCGTAGGGACCGTCCTGCTCCGCGGTCACTCGACCGCGCTCCACAATCCTGACATTGGCCCCCTCCCGGCTGAAGCAGGGCTTGCGCACGTAGCTGTCCCCCAGCAACCCCTGATCGCGATAACAAGGCAACAGCGCTGGGTGCGACGGAAAGAGCTCCCACAGCACTGCTAACATGGCCTTGTTGCTCCACAACAATTTCCAAGGAGCCTCCAAAAACCGACAGCCCGAGGCCTCCAGATGGCACGCAAAGTCCTCCCGCATCATCCACTCCCAAGGGTACAATTTAAAAAGGGTTCGGATGGGCTGCTCCTCCTCGTCGGTGAAGCAGCGATGCCCCGCGTGCCACCCCAGCGCCGCCATCGGCAAATGGGCCGTCTCCCGCCCCGCTTGGCGCGCCGTCTCCTCGAGATAGGCCAGGGTGACCTCGTCCTCCCATCCGTCCGCCACCGAAGCAAAGTGAATTTTCCCCGGGCCCAAGCGCCGCCAGGCCGCCACCAACTGTTCGTGGAGCCCATTCCACTGGTCGGCCCCCGGCCGCGTTTCCTGGAGCCACTGCCACTGCACCACCGAAGCTTCCAGCAAAGCCGTCGGCGTGTCCGCGTTGTATTCTAACAACTGAGGCTGCCCCCGCCAGTCGAGCACCATATCAAAGCGGCCATACAAGGTGAATTCCTCCCGCTCCCAGGACTCCCGCACTAGCGGAACAAGCGCCGGGGCCACCCCCAGCTCGTCCCAGCGCCCCTTTCGAATCACTTCCTCGGTGGCTTGAATATAGAGATCCTGCAGTTCCGCCGCCGTTTCCTCCAACCGCGCCACCTCCCCTTCGCTGATTTCATAGGCCGCGCTCTCGTCCCAATAGACCGCCCCCGAAGCATCGCGCGGCCAACTCAGCCCGTGCTCGCGCACCGTGGCCTCCCAAGTGGGGCGCGGCGTTAGACAGTGCCGTTTCATGACCGCGCGGAGAAAAAGCTGCCGGTGCGGCCAAACCCGCCCCGAGTGGAAGGTTGCGCGGCGCGAAACCCGGAATTGGCCTCCGCCGCCGCCGCCCGCGTCGGCACCGAAGCCGCCATCCGGCTCGCCGTGTCAGCCTCGCGGTGCCAGCTCCCCCCATAGTAATATCCGCCCCGCGCCGCATCGTATTCCTGATAACGGATCGGATAAAACCGGCTAAAGCCAGCGTGATAGTATCCCGCGCCGGGCACATAGTAATTGTTAGGATAAGCCTGCCCCTCTGCCACCGGATTCTCCTCTCCATCGCAGTCGTAGAGTAACACCGGAACTCCCACCGCCAGCGCGCCCGCCACCCCCATAGTAATCCAGGCGCTGCGGCGCCGCCGCGCCGCCCCCCCATCCGCCGCCGGAACTGCTTCGCTCTCACTCATCCCGCAATGGAAGCGATGATGATCCCGCAAATTCCCAGCAAGAGCGCGGCCCCCAAAATGGCCGCCGCCACATTGCCTTCCTCAAATATCTTCTTGCTCAGGTCCCCTGGCGTCGCCCAGTCCAGCAAGCGAAACGACAGCAGCGCCAACCCAATGCCCACCAGCGCGTAAATAATCGTAGCCGGCAAGGCCTCCCGGGTCAGATGCCACCAGAAGGTGGGCCCCATTTGCGATGCGGCAGACTCGAGGGGAGAAGCAGTGAAAAGTGTCGCCATATCCCCAACGCTAAAACAAAAGCGCCGCCAAGGGAACCCCAAATCTGCCCACCCACGACCCCGCCCCGCCGCGATCGGGCCTCCAAACTTCCTCCGCGCGCCGCACGAACGTTTTGCTAGACGAACCCCGCCAAAGCCGCGAAGGCCTTCCGCAAAGCGTCGCGGCAGGCTCCTCCAACCGCGAGCGCCAGGCCCGGCGCGGCCCTGGCCTATCAGCCAACCCCGGCGCACCGAAAATCAAATCCTGTAGCGCCTTTGGGGCGAACTCTGCCAAAAGGCCCCCAGTCTAGGATCCCCCCGCTTCGCCGCCATCCTGCGGCGCGACCACGCAATCGTGGCGAACCGCAAGCGACTCATCCGCCTGCAGCGCGAGATGGGACATCACGCCTGCGAAACAGTCGTCCGCGCAAGCGGGCTGTTTGAGAACTTTTTGTGGGCGCAGCCTCTGAGGATCGTCCTTTGTGTTCTATGTGTTCTTTGTGGTTGAGAAACCCGGTTGCCGCTCGTAGCAAAAGTGGGCAACCACAGAGAACACAAAGGACACAAATGGGGAGGGGTGGCTGCGGCGCGACTGCGAAACAGTCGTTCGCGCAAGCGGGCTGTTTGAGAACTTTTTGTGGGCGCAGCCTCTGAGGATCGCCCTTTGTGTTCTATGTGTTCTTTGTGGTTGAAAAACCCAGTTGCCGTCCGTAGCAAAAGGGGGCAACCACAGAGTACACAAAGGACACAAATGGGGAGGGGTGGCTGCGGCGCGACTGCGAAACAGTGGTTCGCGCAAGCGGGCTGTTTGCGAACTTTTTGTGGGCCCAGCCTCTGAGGATCGTCCTTTGTGTTCTATGTGTTCTTTGTGGTTGAAAAACCCGGTTGCCGCCCGTAGCAAAAGGGGGCAACCACAGAGAACACAAAGGACACAAATGGGGAGGGTGGCTGCGGCGCGACTGCGAAACAGTC
>CANHIJ010000162.1 GCA_947460575.1 Verrucomicrobiales bacterium
CTGCAATCAGTCAACCTGCCGCATACACGGCGCTCAGTTGCGGACGAGTTGCCCATGCCCATGGGCTGTCTGGGCACCTTTTGCAGCAATGCCTTCTGCCAGTTATTTTTTGTGTTCTTTGTGTCCTTTGTGGATAAAAAAATGCAGCACCCCAAGGTGCAGCGACAGGCCGGGGACACTTCAAATAAGATATTCTAAGGGGGTTAACCACAAAGAACACAAAGAGCACAAAAGGCGACGGTGGTTGTGGCCGCGGCTGCAATCAGTCAACCTCAGCCAAAAACGGCGGTTGGTTGCGGACGAGTTTCCCATGCAATAGGGTTGGCTAGGGACTTTTTGCGGGGACGCCATCTCAGACGCAGCCCGCGGAGCGCCGCGGCGGATCCCCCTGCCGCCGCCGCCCTCCATCCTGAGAGATTTGAGTCGAAGCGCGGTCGCCGGGGGGAGACCGCCCCTGAGGACGACGCTGCGAAAAAAGAGGCGTGAAAAAATGTGGGGGCGTCCAAAGTGCCCTCATGCCGACCCAGGAGGCGGGTCCTGGCTAATGATTCGTTGGCGTTGTCCTGCGCCCGCGTCCAGCCCAATTACCCTGGAAACGGGAGATGAAAGGTGACTATGAGATCCTTTGGCGCGATAAGGACGGGACCTGATCTGTTTTTTGTGGCTTCAAGAGGCCTCACCTCATCGCCCTCGATGGACCCGCCCGTCGGGCGGGGGCACGTCGCTGGGTGCCATGCGGCGCCCCTGACTTGGGAGGGTTTGCTCCGGTTTTTGCTCCTGTCTGGCGACCTGGGGAAGCCGGGTGAGGTGGCGTTAGGGCGCCCCTACAGGGCTTCAATTCTGTTGCCCTGGGTACCGGGCCAAAAAGCGAACCGAGTTCTGAAAGGGGCGACCTAAGCGGTGGGCCCCATCGCGTACTTTTCCATGACATTTGGTCGCGGTGAGTTGCCCCGTAGGGGCGGAAAGGGTTGTTGCCAATAAGGTGCCTTTGCTTGCTTTGATTAGAGGATAGGTTTTGACAGGGTCCCCCCGACTTGGCAAAGGAACCCCAGAGGCCCCTGCCCCGAGTCGCGGTGGCCCCTGGCTGTCCCTGGCCACCAGGCTCAGGAGGGATTTGGGATGTGAGGGCCAAGCGAGGACAAGGACACCGCCTGCGGCGAGTCCTGGGGCCCCACCCGAGGCAGGGCTTGGTCGGGGAGGCTGGTTTTTGATTTCACCTCAAGTCATCCGGCTTTCGCCGCTCCACTCCTCCGGCCCGACTACTCTAGCCAGCTTGACCTGCTGGGCTTTTTCTCGGTGAAGGGCGGGGTCAGCGGCCAACAAGGATAGGTTGCGGCCATCCCGGAAGATCAACGGCGAGCGGGAGAAAAATTGGACCACGGCATGGTTCGGCTTTGGCCAGTGAACGAGGTAATCGAAAGCAATTTCTGGGTTTTCGCGGACCACTCCGCCCCATTTCTGTTTCACAAAAAAAAGCTTGTCTGTCGTGGAGGGCCGACACCCTCTCATGTCAACAAAAGCCAACCCCAGGGAGCGAGCATACTCAAAGGAAAATGAATAAATAGCGGCCAGGGCGCGCGAGTTTAGGTGCGCCGGATCGCCGTTCGCGCAGGCGATCGTCCACATCCGCAGGGTCGTTCCGCGGGTTTCAAAAACCAGTCCGGCAATGGGTTTCCCCTCCTTTTTCACCACCAGCAGGCCCCCTTGGCGGAATAGTTTTCTGATCTGCGACTTGGAGTGCACAAAGGCGTCGCCGCCATGGCGCAGCCGCGTATAGGGAGCATAGTCGCGCGCTAGGTGGATTTCCAGATCGGACGGCAGATGGCTCACCGACCAAGTGAGACCCTGCTTGGCAATATATCGCATATCGCTTCGAGCACTGCTGCTGGTGAATACCGCATTGGAAGTCGGCACTGGAGCGACGATTCGGACCCAGTCCGGCACCCGCAAATACTCGCCTACAGGAAAAAAGCGGCGCGAGAGAAGATCCACCCGAGCCACCGTGATATCCGCGGAATGGCGGTGTTTTCTCAAGGCCGCGGGCACTTGCCAGGTGCGGAACGAGCCCAAGGGCTCCTTCACGGTCTCGCCCGCGAAAAAGCGGCGGTGCAGATACCGCGACCAACGCTCCTCTCCAGCCAAGAGCATGCTACCTTCCCTACCGCCGTAGCGCGTGAGCGAAATCATCGGCAGCACGTTGTCCCGCAGCCCGTGGAGACTGGTTTTCAATAAAGCATTCACCGATTTGTGGATTCAGATTTTCGGGCAAGCACCGCAGAAAAATGCCCCGTGAAGCGAGCGGTGGGCAAAACCGCAAGGGCTTCAAAGGCAAGCATAATTCTAACAACAACTCGATGCACCCGGGGCCAACCGGAAAGCAATCGGCACAGGTGGAGCGCCGCGACTCGCGGCACGTGCATAAGATGCCGCTTCGCGAGAACCTCTAAACCGGCCGATCTCAGCTCGCCTGCAAGTTCCCCCATCGACAGCGTCCGCCCCATAAAATAGGGCACCAATCCAAGCGCCCCCATCCGCCCCTGGGGGAGCTGATTGCGGAGCGCGACCAGCGGATTGACAGGATTGTCTAGGGTGATGAGCAGGCGTCCCCCCGGCTGGAGTACGCGGACTAACTCCGCAATAGATTGCCGCAACTCCCCCAGCGTGGCGAAGTGATCCAGCGTGGAATCAGAACAAATAAAATCAAAGGCGTCATCCGGAAAGTCCAGCTTCCTGACATCGCCCACCGAAGCCTTGAGCCCGGGGTTTTTTCTTGCGGCATTTTGGACAATATCCGCAGCGATATCCATCCCATAGACCTCGCGGGAAAGCGCGCCCAAGACCTCGACGAGCCCCTGGCCCTGGGCCTCGTCGAACAAATCGGTCTTCAAGGCCAGGCCGAAGCGTTGTCGGCCCACCCATTTTTGGATCAACCGCTCGTGCAGGCGGTCACAGAAAAGCCGCCACAGAGTGCAGTTCAGCGCTGAGGAAGCGCCTCGGACAACGGAATCCCAATAGGCGGCCTCCGCCTGGGGCGGAGGGGAGTTTTCTACGCGTGCAGGTGGCATACCGGTGAGCCGTAAACCGTCCCCCTGGGGCAGCGAGCCTAACTGCGGCGGCATATAGGGTAAAGGTTCCTACTCCAGCCGTGGCCCATGTCAATGCGCGGCAACGGGCGCGATGGGCCGTACGCCCAAGCGCCAGGCAACCCCAGGGCCAGTTGCGCCGCGCCCCCGCGGCGCCAATCCTCAGGGAGCGGCGCTGCGGAGCACGCGGAAACCTAGATTGCCGAAACGATCGACCCGGGTGTGGCTGCCCCGGAACGCGACCCGGTGGCCGTTGGGGCCGACGTCCCAGCTGCCGCCCCGCATTACCCGGTCCTCGCCCGAGTAGGCATCAAAGCACCACTCCCAGGCATTCCCCGACAGGTCGAAGAAGCCCAACTCATTGGCCGCCTTGGTCCCCACGGCATGGGTGGCGCCCCCGGCATTGCCATTATGCCAAGCCACGGCATTGAGGTCGTTGCTGCCGCTGTAGGTGCTGCCGCGCGTCGCTACTCCCCCGCGCGCGGCGAATTCCCACTCCTTTTCGCTGGGCAGGCGGTAGCCTTTGGCGCTGGCCGACAGGTTGGGCACCGCATCGCCGGTTCGGTAGGGCGCCCCTGCCACGGTGTAGGCGGGAGGCAAGCCTTCCTGCTCGCTGCGGGCGTTGCACCACTTGAGCGCGTCGTACCAATTCACATCCGTGACCGGATACGCGGCGCCGCGGCCCGCCCCGGCGCCGATGGCGTAGCCGCGGGCCAGCGCCCAGCTGCGCACGCTCTGCCACTCGCTCCACGGCACTTCGCATTTTCCCATATAGAAGGGGTCCACGCTCTGGGCTCCGGCCCAGGAGTCGGCGGGCAGCGCGCCGCCCGCCACTTTGATCATGCCAGGAGTGTAGGTCGGCAGGTCCGCCTTGAGGCGGGTGTAGGTTGTTCCCGCCGCCGGAATTGCCAGTTCCACCGTCGCGGTTGTTTCGTTTTCGCTCAAAACGGTTTGGCTCAGGCCCCGGCTGTTCCAGTTCGCCAAGTCGGTTGATGCCTGCGGCTGCACCTGGCCACCGGCGGTCTTGGAGATCGCGTAGCGGTAGCGGAAAAATCCGTCGCTCACGGTGGGTTGGTATTGGCCCTCGCCTGGCCCCGCCGCCGGATCAAAGCCCCCTAACCAAGCAAACACGCCCTGGATTTTCCCTGGGCCGGTCACTTCGAGCGGGGCGATTCCTCCCTTAGCGGCACTCCAATCGTTGAAGCTGACCGGAGCCCCCGCGAACTTTTCAAAGCGCACCTCCGCGAGGTAGCCCGAGTCCGTGCCCGATTGGTTGGCGGCGTCCTTGCGGTAAATCCAGCGCACCTCCGCCTCGGCGGGGACTTGCATCACCTGCGACTGCCAGACGGCGGCTTTGGTGGAAATGCCCGCGACCTCCACTCCATTCACCTCGCAGGCGAGCCAATCGTAGTCCTTCTGAGCCGAAACCTTCCACTGCCAGCGCAGCAAGCCCGGCCCATCGAAACGGGCTCCGATCGTGGAGTGCCCATTGTCCGGGGTGCTCCCCGTCTTGAGCGCCGCGCCGCTAGCGCCTCCTGGCAAGCTGGTTGTGGCCGTCCCCCAGTCCGCCGCCGTCCCGCTGTTGCGAAAACTCCGCCGCACCATGCCGTTGCCAGCGACCTGCAAAATCGGAGCTTGGATCAAGCCGCTCAGGGTGATCGCGGGGGGATCGGCGCGACTGCCTGCCGCCGCAATCGCGAGCAAGGCGGATTTTGGCCCCGCGACGCTGGTTTGCAAAATCAGGCTCACGCTCACTTCCTGGCCCGCCGCCAGGTTATGCGTTAGCGATGTTTGCCCATTCGCGAAAACAAAGCCGCTGTCTACCGGAAGGCTAGCGGTGATGGGCATGCTGATGGTGCCGACATTCTTAAAGGTGATCGCCTTGGCGACCTCGGGGTCATCCAGCTTCACCGCGCCGTAGTCTACCGTGGCGCTTCCCGCCACCAGGGATCCGCCCCGGCTGACCTCCAGGTCGCGATAGGCCCCCGAGATCACTAACTCGTCGAGGTAGGCGGCGTCGTCGAAGTTTTTGTCGGCCTCATCCTTGCGGTACGTCCAGCGCAGCGCGTGCCGCCCGGCCCCTAGGGTCAGCGAGCGTTTCAACCACACCCCGTTCCCGCTGATAGATGCCTGGACCACGCCATCGATACTGTAGCTAAACAAGTCGTAGTCTTTTTCAGAACTGGCCCGCCACCAGAAGGACAGCAGCGCAGGCCCCTCGATGCTCCGCTCCGCATAGCTCGCCGCTCCATCCACTGAGCTAAACTTGAGAGCCGCGATCCCGTCGTGCGACTCTGGACCGCTGACTGCGGAAAGTTTTTCCAAAGGACGCAGGCTCAGCAAGCCAACATCGGCTACCGGAAGCGACGCTTCTGCGGCCGTGAACAACCTCCACGCCAGAGGATCCCAGGTGTCGATGACTAGGTCTGAAGTGGTCGCGCTGATTGAGGGAGCTGAGCTGCGCAGCACGCGGAAGCCCCTGTTGATGCCCGGGTCGCCCGGGTTGCCGTAGCCCCGATCCGCCGCCCGGCAGCCGTCGGCACTGGTGCTCCAGCTGCCGCCCCGGAACACCCGGGCCGAGCCCAAAGTCGCCCCCTTCGGATCGGACTGCGCCCCAGCTCCATAAGTCCCGTACCAATCCCAGCACCATTCCCCCACGTTGCCCGCCATGTCTTGCAGCCCGTAGCCATTCGCCGCAAAGCTCCCCGCGGGCGAGGTGCCGCCCCCATAGATGGGGTGATTCCCCCGCGTCGGGCTGACGTCGTAGGCGGTGGAACTGCTGCTAGAGTAATTCGCTTGGCTGTGGCTGATGGTGTCCCCCCAGGAAAAGCGCTGCCCGCTCAGGCCGCCCCGCGCCGCCTTTTCCCACTCGGCCTCCGTGGGCAGCCGGTAGCCCTTGGCCATCCCGTTCAGCACCGGTGCAGTGGTCCCCGTCCGCATCGGGCTTCCACCTACCACGTAGCACGGCGACAAGCCCTCTTTTTCGCTCCGCGCGTTGCACCACTTGACGGCGTCCCACCAACTCACCGCCTGCACGGGATGGTTCGCCGCCGCGCCCGCGCCAGCGCGAAGATCGGTATAACCATGGGCCGCGGCCCATCCTCTCACTTCGTCCCACTCCGCCTTCGTCACCTCCGTCTTCCCCATGTAGGAGGCGCTCACAGTCACCTCGTGGACCGGCGCGTTGATGGCGCTATCTTTGGCATCCCCCATCGAAAAAGCCCCAGCGGGAATCGAAACCAAGCCGACTGGCGCATCATCCGCCACCACCTTAAAGCGCACCTGCGAGCTGAACTGCGCATTCCAGTCCACCCCAGCATTCCACGTCAGCTTCTTCCCAGTCCCGGTGGTAACCCCTGACCCCACCGCCCCCGCCAGCGATAGTGCCGGCACCGCAAAAGTGGCTCCTCCATCGCTAGAGATGTGCAGCGAAATGGTAGACGCGGGGCTAGCGGCAGTGAGATCGTAGGTGATATCCACTAACTTTGTCCCAGCACGTTGCACGGCGCTGAGATGACTGACTACCGTTGGCGCAGCTGGCTCAGTAGTATCGATCCCGACAAAGGCGCTTCCCTCAGTGCGATTGCCCGCGGCATCGCGGGACGTGGCTATCACCGCATAACTCTGACCATTCACAAACACTCCTAGGCTCCCTGAGGCCACCGCCGCCGTGGCCGTATTCACCGTCCAAAGCCCGCTCGCACTTGGCGTTAGGTTGTAAATGGCACCGTGAACAGCCACGCTGAGCGTTTCCCCGGCATTGAGAGTGGCCTGACCAGTCAGGACCGGCTTCAACTGGTTGGTGACCCATTCATC
>CANHIJ010000163.1 GCA_947460575.1 Verrucomicrobiales bacterium
CATGGGGGGTGGTTGACTCAAAAAGCATGACACCGTGGGCATGCCACACTCCATGAGTCAAAAAGCCACCCGTGAATACCTTCAAATCCAGCAGACACGCTACCAGAATAGACCCGCCCGGAAGGCCCGCAGCCTACTTCTTGACGAGTGCATGACGTTAATTGGCCTTGGCCGCAAGCACCTTCGAAGGTGGAGATTTTCGTGTTAGATCATGGTGACGCTTTAATTGATGAGCGATTTATTGGCAGCAAAAATAGCCGTTCATTTTTCGAAGCTTTTTCAGGAGACTAGTCAGACCTGGAAGTGGATTCGTAGACTCGGCGAGCGCTGCTGCGGTGCCTTGGTAGAAAACTAAAAAAATGTTACTAAAACCATGAAAGACGCTAAAATTCTACATTTCAGCCAATTGGCCTCGGTTTTCCTGCCTGCTCTGGCCTTCGGTCAGGCGGTGGGAATTCCCCCGGTCCGAAACTACGAGGCCAACTAGGCATCGGTGGCCCCGGTTCTGGACGGGGTCGTGGCCCCTGGCGAGTGGGACGGGGCGGCCGAGGGAGGGGGCGACTGGGGCATGTTGAAGGCTCCCTCGACGGCGGAGGATGCGGAGAACTGCCGCTTCAAAATGGTGTGGGACCAAAACTATCTCTATGTTTTGTACGAAGCTGACATCAAGACCTGGGAAGCGGCAGATGGGACCCCAGTGCGGACCTGGGTCCCTGGGGGAGCCAACGGCCAGGGCGGGCAAACTAACCGCAACAACCTAAACTTTTACTTTGATCCCAACACTGACGGTGAGGTGAATTGGACCCCTGACCCAGTGGATCCCAGCGTGGCTCCGGGGGGGGTGCGGCGGCCGGACAACCAGATCGATGGCTATCAGGTGATGTGGAATCAGCGGGTTGGGCCGGTCGTGGATGGCGTGGAGACGCCGGGAATCCACACGATAGAAAATCGGATTATGACTAACGGTGGGGTCTATCTAGAGTGCCACAGCAACCAAAATGGGGGCAATCAGGCGCGCTGGTCGGGCCTCCGCAAAAGTCGGCTCTACCAAATCACTACCCCTGGGGTGGGTAACGGCCCGGCCAACTCCGTCCCCGGCAAAGTGGTGGCGGAGTTCGCCCTAGCTTGGTCGGATATCGACGCCCCCAACCGCGAACGCTTCATTCCCGGCCCCAGCGGCCCGACCGCGGATTTGCGTCCGGATTTTGGCACCTATCATCCGTGGGCGCCGGTAGCGGGAGAAAAGTGGATTTTTGACATTTCGCGCATCAACAACCTGGGCGGTACGGTCAACCTGCCCATTTGGTCCTGGCACGCCCAAACCGGATTTAATCAATCGCCTCACGGGACGCTGGAGTTCAAGGGAGGCCCCCGGCAATACGAGGTAAAATATACCGCGAGCCCTCCTGTGCTAGACGGTGCGGTGGTGCCTGGGGAGTGGGATTGGGCGGCGGAATCCGCGGATTGGGGGCTACTGCGGCAACCCGTCACAGCGGAGGACGCGGAAAACAATCGCTTCCGCATGATGTGGGATAAAACAAATCTCTACGTGCTCGTGCAGAGCGACAAAACCACTTGGGGGTCGCCCGGCGACGGGGGGATGAATTTTGGTCAGGATAATATCAACTTTTACTTTGACCCCAATGGCGACGGCGAGTCCACTGGCCGACCTTTGCATCAGGTGGATGCCTATCAAATAGCCTGGAATCAGCGCGAAGGTCTGGGGCTCCTCGGCGAGGACGGCGCTGGCGTTCGGCAGATCTCCAACACGGGATTTTTCTTGGAAAATCACATCAACAACGGGTTCGGCAATCAGGGGCGCTGGCAAGGGCTGCGGCAGAGTCGCCTGGCGCAGAACCATGGCGCGACGGGTGGCGTCATTGAATTTGCGCTTGCTTGGGCGGACTTAGACTCGCCGGCTCCGACGCAATGGGCGGCCGATCCGGAGAATATTCCCAGCGACGTGGGGACGGCTCATCCCGAGCACCCCATCGCGGGCGAAGAGTGGATTTTCAACGTGTCCCGGATCAGTTCCGATGGAAGCAATTTCCTTCCCGTTTGGAGCTGGCAGAAGGAACAGAGCTTTACGAACAATCCCCACGGGAAGCTGCATTTCAGCGGGGGCCCTCGCTTGTATCAGGCGCAGTTTACCACGGTGCCTCCGGTGATCGACGGGGTGGTCTCGGCCTTCAGTGACCGGGGCGCTAACGAATGGGGATTTGCGTCGTCGGAGGGTGGCGATTGGGCGTTGCTGCGCCAGGCCTCGACCTCTGAAGATGCGGAAAACAGCCGTTTTAAGATGCTCTGGGACAATTCCTATATCTACATTCTGATGCAGTCAGACAAGGCGACTTGGGGGGCCGGAAATGCGAACCCCATCTCGTTTGTCCCTGGAGGGCAGATTCAGGGGATTAACTTTGGGGCGGACAATCTCAACATCTACCTTGATCCCAATGTGGACGGCGAAAAAACCTTCCGGTCCGACGGCGAGGTCGATGGCTACCAGATGGCCTGGAATCAGTATGAAGGGCTTGGTTCCTTCTTAGACGACGGCCAGGGCGGGCGGGTCTACACCAACACGGGCCTTTTCTTGGAGGAGCACTTAAATACGCCCTGGGGAAATAATGGCAGGTGGAAAGGTCTGCGCCAAAGCGAGTTTGTGCAAAACCACGGAGCTGATGGTGGGGTTATCGAATTGAAGTTGGCCTGGGCCGACCTGGATGCTCCCTCGGAAGCGCAATTTCCGGAGGGTTTGCCCGCGGAAGTCGGCACGGCCCACCCGCAGGCGGCTCGCAACGGGGAGCGTTTTATCTTCAATATGTCGCGCATTAGTTCGGACGGAGGCAACTTCCTGCCGATTTGGAGCTGGCATGGCGCGCAGGGCTTCGCGGTGGCTCCACACGGCATGGTGGAATTTGTCGGTAAGCCGAGCATCGAAGCGACTATCAGTCAGACAGTCGAGGGGGTCCAAGTTCAATTTACCTCCACCACGGGCAATAACTATGCGATTCAGTGGTCGGTCGGCGTGACCGATTGGGTTACCATCGCGGACAACCTCAAGGGCACCGGCGGCGTGGTTACTTATACCGACAGCGACGCGGGCCGCCTGGCGGAGCGCAAGGGGTTCTACCGCGCGGTGTTTAAATAAAGAAACCGGAAAGGGCGCGCCGACCTTTGGGGCGGGCCGCGCCCGGCGCAGGCCCCTGGAGCTTTTGGGTTTCAGGGGCCATGGCGGTGCGGCCGGGGCGGCTGTGGCCGGGGCCAGTGGGGGGGAGGAGAAAACTTCGTCTGGCGCCCGCTCTTGCGTCCGCCGCGAGCCTCCCTCTCGTTGTGGTTCGCAGACATGAAGAAATCTACCCGCGCTTCGAACGCCTCCTCCGCCAAATCACCGCCCAAGTCCAAGGCGTCCGCGCCGCGCGCCACCCCGGTGCCAGACGGGTCCCCCGGTGCGGCGCCGCTGGGCCAGTTCATCGCGGTTCGCGGGGTGCGCCAGAATAACCTCAAGAACATTGATCTCGACATCCCGTTGGGGAAACTCAACGTCATTACTGGCCCTAGCGGTTCAGGGAAGTCTTCCTTGGCTTTTCAAACCATCTACGCTGAAGGCCAGCGGCGCTACGTGGAGACGTTTTCGCCTTACACGCGGCAGTTTTTTGAGCGCATGGATAAACCTCAGGTTGACGAGATCCGGGGGATCCCTCCCGCTATCGCGATTGCTCAGAACAACTCCGTGCGCACCACTCGGTCGACCGTGGGGACCATGACGGAGATCAACGATTATTTAAAATTGCTCTTTCCCCGCCTGGCTTCCGGCACTTGCCGCAGCTGCGGGCAAGCGGTTCAGCCAGACACCCCGGGGTCGGCCGCGGCGGCGGTCTTCCGCGCCTTTCCGGGGCGCAGCGTGCTCGTCACCCTTCCGGTCCCGGTTCCCGCCAATACCAGCGCGGCTGATTTCTTTCCCTTCCTGCAAGCCCAAGGCTATCTCCGCGTGCTGCTTTACGGGCAAACGCATCGCACTGACGAGCCGGAATCCTATCAAAAAAAGTTTCTCCCCGCCGTGGTCCCGGTCATTCAAGACCGCTTGCTGCCCGACCCCGCGCAGCCGGGGCGTTTTCTCGAGGCTATTGAGACCGCCTTTCATCTCGGCAAGGGGAAGGTCTGCCTCCGCGACGCGGAGTCGGGCGAAGCGCTGTCGTTTTCCAAAGGGTGGCACTGCGCCCACTGCGACTTGGACTTGCGCGAGCCCACCCCAGCGCTGTTTTCGTTTAACAACCCGATTGGGGCTTGCCCGCAGTGCCGCGGCTTTGGACGCACCATCGGGTTGGACCTGGAGCGCGCTTTGCCGGACCGCTCGCTGTCGATCAAACAGGGGGTGGTCAAGGCTTTTAGCGGCGCGGTCTACGCGGATAGCCAGCGGGATCTAGAAAAAGCCGCCAAGCGGCGGGGGCTTTCCCTAGCGACTCCATTTGATGAGCTTTCCGAGGACGACCAGCAGTGGATTATGGAGGGCGAGCCCGGCTACGAGGCCAACGCTGAGGGGGCCTGGGAAACCGGCGAGTGGTATGGGGTGCGGGGATTTTTCGACTATCTAGAGAGCAAATCTTACAAGATGCACGTGCGGGTCTTTTTGAGTCGATTTCGCAGCTACACGACGTGCCGCGCTTGCCTCGGGGGGCGGCTCCGGCCGGAAGCGCTGGACTTTCGGGTGGCGGGGCACACGCTTCCAGAACTATGCCAGTGGCCGGTGGCGCAGCTGCGCGATTTCATGGCTTGCCAACCCTTGCCGACGGGCGACCACACCGTGGCGCAATTGCGGTCAGAAATTGTAAATCGCCTGCGCTATTTGGAGAACGTCGGATTGAGCTATCTGAATCTGGATCGATCGACCCGCAGTCTGAGTGGAGGAGAAGTCATGAGGGTCACCCTGACGACTTGTTTGGGGGCTTCGTTGGTCAATACCCTTTTTGTGCTAGACGAGCCCAGCGTGGGACTCCATCCGCGCGATACGGGCCGCCTGATTGAGGTGATGCGGCAGTTGCGCGACAAGGGGAATACGCTGCTGGTGGTGGAGCACGAGGAGAGCGTGATGCGGGCGGCGGACAACTTGATCGAAATTGGCCCGGGACGAGGCGAGCAGGGCGGGGAATTGGTCTTCCACGGGCCCCATGCGGACTTGCCGCAAGCGCGGCGTTCTCTCACTGCGGACTACCTGCTCGGGAGAAAAGTTATCGCGGTTCCGGCGCAGCGCCGCCGCCCCCGTCCGGGTCACGCCCTTGTGATCCAGCGGGCCTCCCAAAACAATTTGCAGCGGATCGACGTCACCTTGCCGCTCGGTTTGTTTTGCGCAATTACAGGAGTATCGGGGTCCGGCAAGAGCACCCTGGTGCACGAGGTGCTGTATGAAAACCTGCTGCGCAAAAAAGGGCTGAGCAGCGAAAATGAACCCGGGCGCTGCCGGGGAATCACGGGGGACGAACTCATCAGTCGGGTGGTGATGGTGGACCAAAGCCCGCCGAGCCGGACTCCCCGCAGCACCCCTGCGGTCTACACCGGGGCCTACGAGCACATTCGGGCGCTTTTTGCGGAGACGGCGGACGCGGTCGAGCAGGAATTGGGGCCGGGCTATTTCTCGTTTAACAGCGGAACCGGACGCTGTGGGCGCTGCCAAGGCGCCGGCTATGAAAAGGTGGAAATGCAGTTTCTCAGCGACATCTATGTCAAATGTCCCGAATGCGAAGGGAAGCGTTTTCGGCCGGAAGCTCTGGCCATTCTCCACCACGGAAAAAGCATCCATGACGTCTTGGAGATGACGGTCACCGAGGCCATTCCCTTTCTCCTGCAAGAGACCGACAGCAAGGCCAACAAGGCCGCGGCCGCCCTTAAAATCCTAGCTGAAGTTGGGCTGGGGTACCTGCGGCTCGGTCAGCCGCTCAACACTCTTTCGGGTGGCGAGAGCCAGCGGCTAAAGTTAGTGGGCCATCTCCTGGAGGGTGGGCAGGAGGCGACGCTTTTCATCTTGGATGAGCCAACCACGGGGCTCCACTTCGACGACATCAACCTCCTGCTGCAGACTTTTCAGCGGCTCGTCAATGAAGGCCACAGCCTGCTGGTCATTGAGCACAGTTTGGAAGTGATCAAGTGCGCTGACTGGGTGGTTGATTTAGGGCCGGAGGCCGGGGCGGCGGGTGGATGGTTGGTTGCGGAGGGAACGCCGGAGCAGGTCGCCAAGGTGTCCGCTTCGCATACCGGGCAGCACCTCATGGGCGCGCTTGGCCTGGGGGTCGCCGCGCTGGCGGCGCCTCGGGCTGAGGAGGCGGCTTGGTCGGCGGCGCGGCCGGGCGAGGTTCCGCATTGCATCAGTATCACCGGGGCGCGCGAACACAATTTGAAGAATGTCTCCCTGACTATTCCGCGCGACCAGTTTGTAGTGGTCACTGGGCTTTCCGGTTCGGGCAAGTCTACGTTGGCTTTTGACATCGTTTTCGCCGAGGGGCAGCGCCGATTTTTGGACAGCATGTCCACCTATGCTCGCCAGTTTGTTGAGCAGATGGAGAAGCCCGAAGTCGATCACATCAGTGGTCTTCCCCCCACGGTGGCGATTGAGCAGCGCATCACGCGCGGGGGGGGCAAGAGCACCGTCGCTACCGTCACAGAGATCTATCACTTTCTGCGCCTGCTCTATGCCAAAGTGGGAGAGCAATATTGTCCGGACTGCCAAGTGGCAGTGACCCAGCAGTCGCCCAGCGCGATTGCGGCGCTGATTCGCGCGGCCCTAGCCAAAGGGTCCTTGCGCCTGATGGCTCCCCTGATCCGGGGCCG
>CANHIJ010000164.1 GCA_947460575.1 Verrucomicrobiales bacterium
AGAGAATCGCCCGCTTCTTTTTGTTGCCGTATTGTTCGCGCAGGGTGGCGTGGCGCGCTTCGTTGTCGGCGACAAATTTTTCCTTTTGCCCCTCGCTGAGGAGGGAAGTGGCCACCGGCACGCTGCGGGACGCGTCTAGCACGTGGACGATGGTTCCGCGGTAGTGGTGCGCCAGTTTGATCGCGGTGTGGGCCGCGCTGGTGGTGGCGCCGCCGATCAGGAGCGGGGTACTCATCCCCTGGCGCTCCATTTCTGCGGCCACGTGGGCCATCTCGTCCAAGCTGGGCGTGATCAGTCCTGACAAGCCGATAATATCCGCTTTCACCTCGCGGGCTTTTTCCAAAATCCGCTCGCAGGGCACCATCACCCCCATGTCGATGACTTCAAAATTGTTGCATGCTAAGACGATTCCAACGATGTTTTTGCCGATGTCGTGCACGTCGCCCTTCACCGTGGCTAGGACGATTTTGCCCGCATTGCTCTTTTCCTCCACTTCCGCGGCCACCGCGGTGCCGTTGGCGAGAGCGGCCGCTTTGGCCTCGGCACGCCCGCGCTGCCGCGCCTCCTTTTCGGCCTCCATGAACGGCTGCAGCCAAGCCACGCTCTTCTTCATGACCCGGGCGCTCTTGACCACCTGGGGCAAGAACATCTTGCCCGCCCCGAAGAGATCCCCCACCACGCTCATGCCGTCCATCAGGGGACCCTCAATCACCCCGAGCGGCCGCCCGTATTTGAGGCGAGCCTCCTCGGTGTCCTCGTCGATGAAATCGGTCAAGCCCTTGAGCAGGGCATGCCGCAGCCGCTCCTCCACGGGGGCCTCCCGCCAAGCCAGATCGGCCTCCACCTTCTTGCCCGCGACCCCTTTGAATTGCTCCGCATAGTCTACCAAAATTTCGGTGGCGTCCGGGCGCCGATTCAGTAGGACGTCTTCCACCTTCCGCAGCAACTCCGGCTCAATCTCCTCGTAGACTTCTAACATCCCAGCGTTGACAATGCCCATGTCCAGCCCCGCCCTGATGGCGTGGAAGAGAAAGGCGCTGTGCATGGCCTCGCGCAGCTTGTTGTTGCCCCGGAAGCTGAAGGAAATATTGCTCACCCCGCCGCTGACCCGCGCCCCCGGGAGGTTTTCCTTGATCCAGCGGGTGGCGTTGATGAAGTCGACCGCGTAGTTGTTGTGCTCCTCTATACCCGTCGCCACGGTCAGGATGTTGGGATCAAAAATGATGTCCTCCGGCGGAAAACCCACCTCGCGCACCAAGATGTCGTAGGCTCGCTGACAAATGCGGATCTTGTTGGGATAGTCCGCCGCCTGCCCCTCCTCATCAAAGGCCATCACCACCGCGGCCGCCCCATACTGCAGCACCCGCCGCGCCGACTCCTTGAACTTTTCCTCCCCCTCCTTGAGGGAAATCGAATTCACAATCCCCTTCCCCTGCAACACCTTGAGCCCCGCCTCAATCACGGTCCACTTGGAGGAATCCACCATGATCGGCACCTTGGCGATCTCCGGCTCGGCCTGAATCAATTTTAGAAAATGGGTCATGGTGGCCTCCCCGTCGAGAAGGCCTTCGTCAAAGTTGATGTCGATGACGTTAGCCCCATTTTCCACCTGCTGGCGCGCGATGGCTAGAGCCTCATCTAACTTGCCTTCTTTGACCAGCTTGCAAAACTTCGGCGAGCCCGTCACGTTGGTGCGCTCCCCGATCATGAGGAAATTCGAGGCCGCGCTAACGGTGTAGGGTTGCGAGCCGCTCAGGCGCATCGGCGGGATGGCGGGCACCTCTGGGAGGAGGCGCGGGGCGTGGCGCCCCACCGCCCGGGCAATCGCCGCAATGTGCTCCGGAGTGTTACCGCAGCAGCCGCCTGCGATATTAAGCAGCCCACTGGCCGCAAAGTCGTCCATGAGCCGCTCCATGTCCTCCGGCAAATACGGAAACCCGGTCGGCGACAGCGGGTCCGGCTCGCCCGCATTCGGATAGGCGCTCACAAAGGTGTCGCACTTTGCCGCCAGTTCCGCGAGGTGCGGGCGCATCTTCTCCGGCCCGAGTGAACAATTCAAGCCTATCGAAAGCGGGCGAATGTGCCGCACCGCGTGCAGATAGGCCTCGGTCACCTGCCCAGAAATCATGGTTTCCCCCCCATTCCCCACCGCGGCCGAAATCATCACCGGAAGCCGCAGCTTGTCCGCCGCGAACACGTCGCCGATCGCCACCACCGCGGCCTTCGCATTGAGGGTGTCAAAAATCGTCTCCACCATCAGGATGTCCGACCCGCCCGCGATCAAACCCCTAATTTGGTGCCGGTAGGCCTCCACCGCCTGGTCAAAGGTAATGCGCCGAAAACTCAAGTCCTCGGGGTCGGGAAATTGCGACAGCGACACCGTCATCGGCCCAATCGCCCCCGCCACATAGCGCTTCCGCCCGGTCCGCTGGCCAATCTCATCGGCCCACTGGCGGCACAGCCGCGCCGACTCGTAGTTGATGTCCCAGGCCAATTGGTGGAGAAACTTGTCCTCCAATACCTCCTGGAAAAACTCCGGCCCCTTGCGCCCCTCCTGCTCCTGCGCCCCCCGCTCCCAGCCGGGGTGGAAAAACTCGCTCTGCGCCAGGCTGGTCCCGGAAAAAGTGTTGGTCTCAATGATGTCCGCGCCCGCTTCCAAAAAGCGCTTGTGGATGTCCCCAATCACATCCGGCCGCGTCAGCGAAAGCAGGTCTCCATTGTTGCGCAGATCCTTCGGCGCCCGCCGGAAGCGCTCTCCCCGCGTCTGCCCCTCGTCCAATCCATAGCCCCGAATCGTCGTCCCCATGGCCCCGTCAATCACCAGGATGCGCTTGGCTAATTCTGCGCGCAACTCCCCCTCGACATCGGGGCGCGGACTGTAAAGTGGCGAGGTTTTTGGCAGGTGGATCGTGGACACCCGCCCAAATTAGGAATTTTCTCCCGGCTTTCAAGAGGAAGCATCATAATATCCCGATATGTTGATGCGTTGATCCATGGGTCCGCCCCCCCGCAGCCGCGAAATCCGCTCCCCCCCCCGTTTTTGTCTCGCCCCGCCGCCCCAGAACGGCCACTTATCTCCCCTTCCTCCCCATGAAAGCCCTGCCCTTCCTCGCCCTGCTCGCCGCCCTCCTTCCCGCTTCGGCCTCCGACAACTGGCCCGGCTTCCGCGGACCCAGCCGCCAGGGCGACGCCAGCGGCCCCGCCCTGCCCCTCAAGTGGGGCCCCACCGACAAGGTTAAATGGAAAACCCCCGTCCCCGGCGAGGGCTGGTCTTCCCCCATCGTCTGGGGCGACCGCGTGTTCCTCAGCACTGCCGAAGAAGCCGGAGCCTCCTGCCGAGTCCTATGCTTCGACGCCGCCACCGGCGCCCTGCTCTGGAACACCGAGGTCTTCAAGCAGGCCACCGCCCGCAAGGAAACCCGCAATTCCTATGCCACTCCCACGCCCGTCACCGATGGCCAGCGCGTCTACGCCGTATTTGGCGGCGGGGGCATCGCCGCGGTGGACTTTGCCGGGAAAACCGCCTGGACCTTCACCGATTTCCACTTCTACAGCCGCCACGGCCTCGGGGCCTCTCCCCTGCTCGAGGACGGCCTCCTGGTGATGCCCTGGGACTGGAGCACCGACCCCGATAAGGAGGGCGCCGACAAGGAAAGGGTCGGTTGGCAGCTCCCCTGGGACCGCTCCTACGTCTTTGCCCTCGAAACCGCCCACGGCAAGCTGGCCTGGAAAACCGGCCGCGGCAGCTCCCGCATCGCCCACATCACCCCCCATCTCTGGACCGATGAAACCGGCCGCAAACAGGTCATCAGCGGCGCCGGAGACGTCCTCCAGGGCTTTGATCTCAAATCTGGCGAGCGCCTCTGGAGCGCCCACAACGAAGGCGAAGGCGTCACCCCCTCCGTCATCATCGCGGGAAATCTCGCCATCCAGCCCAACGGCTTCGGCGGCTACGACTCGGTGCGCGCCTACCGCCTCCTCGGAGCCAAGGGCGAGGTCTCGGACTCGGCGTTCGCCTGGGAACAGAAGAAAAATTCCCCCAAGCTCCCCTCCATGGTCTACGTCGCGCCCCACATCTACTGCGTCACCGAAGGGGGCCTCGCCTGGTGCGCCCAGGCAGAAACCGGGGAGATCGTCTACCGGGAGCGCCTGGGGGGCACCTACGCAGCCTCCCCAGTAGTTTCTGGGGGCCGGATTTACATCACTGACGACCTGGGCGAAACCGTCGTCCTCCCGGCGGAGCCCCGCTTTGAAGTCCTCTCCCGCAATCCGCTGGGGGAAAAAGTCCAGGCTTCCCCCGCGGTCGCGGGCGGCCGGATCTTCTTCCGCAGCGAGCAATCGCTGATTTGCATCGGCAACTAAATGGCCCGGCGGCGCTTGATGGGCAAGATATGGCCCCGCTTGAATCTGAGTAGACAAGGCGCGGTTCCCACCTATGCTTTCTGGGTCTGAACCTCTGCCCAGTGGCTCAGCCCCTTCTTTTTTCCATGATTCCCGCCCTGCTCCTGCTGGCCTCCGTCCTCTTGTTCCGCGTCGCCCCATGGCTGAGCGGAGCGGAATCGGTGCGGGCCTTGGCGGGCTGGTCTCCTTTGATGGCCCTGGCGCTCTGCGGCTCGGCCTTTTTCCCTCGCCGCTGGGCCCTGGCTGCGGGCATCACCGCGGTGGTGGGGCCCCATTTTGTCATCAATTCCCTGCAGGGCTACCCCCTCTGGGAGCCCTACCTGCCAGCCCTGATGGTCGTAGTCCTGGCTGTGTCCCAACTCGGAGCCGCCCTCGGCAGAAAAGCCCCCTTGCCCGCGTTCCTGGGCGCCTCCCTCCTCAGCACCGCCCTGTTTCACCTCGCCACCAATACGGTTTCTTTTTGGAGTAGCCCGGACTATCCTGCGGGTCTGGCGGGCTGGATCCAAGCCCAGACGACTGGCCTGCCCCAGTACTCTCCGGCCACTTGGGTCTTTTCCCTTCGGCAATTGGCGGGGGACCTGCTCTTTACTACAGCCTTCGTGCTCGCCTGCCGCCCTCTCCCCGCGCCCGCGGCCACCCCCCGCCCGGCGCTTGCCTAATTTCTCCCTTTCCCCTCCAACCCTCACCCCGCGCCTCCCGGAAGTCTATGAATCCCAGTGCTGCTGCCCTCGACCTGCCCACCGAAGTAGATCCCACCGACTTCGCCCGCGCCGCGGTCAACCAAAAGCTCAGCCCGGAGGAGAAGATCCACCTCCTGGACCAAATGCTGCGCATCCGCCGCTTCGAAGAGGAAACCGGCAAGCAGTACGCCGCCAAACAAAAAATCGGCGGCTTCCTCCACCGCTACGACGGCCAGGAATCCATCGCCGTCGGCTGCGCCTCTCTGATGGGCGCGCACGACCACATGATCACCGCCTACCGCGACCACGGCCACGCTCTGGCCGTCGGCATGAGCATGAACGAGTGCATGGCCGAGCTCTTCGGCAAGGCCACGGGCTGCTCCAAGGGCAAGGGTGGTTCGATGCACTTCTTCGCCCCTGATAAAAACTACTGGGGTGGCCACGGCATCGTGGGCGGCCAGACCCCCCTCGGCGCCGGGCTGGCCTACGCCCTCAAATTCAACGGCCACCAGGGCTGCTGCATGTGCTTCATGGGCGACGGCGCCATCAACCAGGGCGCCTACCACGAATCCCTCAACCTGGCGGGCCTCTTCAATCTCCCCGTCATCTACATCATCGAAAACAACGGCTACTCCATGGGCACCAGCCAGTGCCGCAGCAGCGCCTATAAAAATAGCCTGGCCTACCGCGCCGACGGCTACAACATCGTCTGGGATATCATCAACGGCTGGGACCTCTACGAAATGCGCGCCAAATTGGCCATCGCCATCGACCGCGCCCACAAGGAAAGCCGCCCCACCGTCATTGAGGTCATGACTTACCGCCACTACGGCCACAGCGTAGCCGACGCCAACGCCAAAAAGTACCGCAGCGAGGACGAAATCGAGCAGTACAAGGCCCAAAACGACCCCATTCAGCTCTGGAAAAATCGCCTCCTCCAAGAGGGCGTCCTCACCGAAGAGCGCTACCGGGACATCGACAAAGCCGCCAAGGCTGAAGCCGCCACCGCTTCCGTCTTCGCCGAAGCCAGCCCCTTCCCCGTCCCCGAAGACATCACCAAGGACGTCTACTACGAAGTCGACGAATTCACCGAAGCGGGCCGCACCGGCAGGCACTTCTTCAACGACTAGGCCGCGGCCAACGCCGCCGCCAACGCCGCGCTCCATTCATCCTGAAATCGGGAGTTGAAACGCGACCATGGGACCTCCTTTTGATCAGGACGGGGGATGATCTGTTTTCCTTGCATCAAGAGACTCACCCCTCTGGGTGAGTCTCTTTCGCGGTCCAAAGCCCCCCCATAGCGTGGCCGGGCGGCGATGCCGGAGGCATCCTAGCGTGTAGCCGGTGGTGAGCGGAGCGACCCCACCGGATCCCATACCCACGAGGGCCCGCACCCCGGCAGGGGTGCCAGCGCGGCAGCCCCCAAAAAGCCCACGCGCGAAGCGAAAGCCGCCCGCGCCCACCGAGTACGATAGTCAACTCACGATTTTAGGTTCATAGCCAAATCCTGTACGACGACAACTATAAGTGACCCCTGACGACAATTAAAACTGACCCCTGATGGGGTGGTTTTCCGGGGTGATGCGGCGTGCTGATTGACGTCGGCCGGGGCGGCCTGTGCTGCTTCGGGTTGTGGTCAACAGAACCCAACTCACCAGGCTCGTTTTCGAGCGCAACCAAGGAAGAACCATCAGCATGTGTGCTATGAAGGCA
>CANHIJ010000165.1 GCA_947460575.1 Verrucomicrobiales bacterium
AGCCGCCTTGACTGGTTCTTGACTAACACGCTGTTTGCTAGGGCCAGCGCCTGCTGGGGCACAATGCTTTCATCGCGCTTATAGCACTCGGAGACCCCGGGGCCGTCCAGCGTCTGGGTGAATTCCATCACCTTCTCTTTGGCGTGGCGGAAATAGACACTGCGCCGCAGCGTGGACTCCCCGGCGCCCTGATCCAGTTCCGGGCCGCCCATGGTGAAGTCCATGGCTCCGCTAACATAAATCACGCTATCTCTGACCACTTCGGCTTCGGCACGGCGCACGTTCATGCGCCAAAGCTGCACGTTGTCAGGATCCCTCGCCTCGTTCGCTGCCATCAGGGCACCGCCGGATGATTTCATGCGGTAGGCGGCGGAAGTGACGATGAGCCGATGCATCGCCTTGAGGCTCCATTTCTGCTTCATGAATTCCGCGGCCAGCCAGTCCAGCAGTTCTGGGTGCGAGGGCGCCTTTCCGGCCTTTCCGAAATCGAACACGCTGGTGACTAGCGGACGGCCAAAATGCCTCATCCAGACCTGGTTCATGGCCACGCGGGCCGCCAATGGATTCTCCGGAGCGGTGATCCACCGGGCCAGGGCCAGACGGCGTCCGGTGGAATGCGGCGGGCCGACCGGCCCGAGCGGTTCGTAAGTAGCGGACTCCTCCGTTAGCGCCTGGCGGGCGGTGGCCAGCGCATCGCGGGTTTCGGTTAGTTTTTTTTCCGCTTCGGGTAGCGTTTCCTTCGCCTTGGCATCACCGTTCGCGGCGGCGGTCCGGAGGGGAAGCGCCGTCCCTTCAGCCTCGGTCGCGGCGCATTCTGCGGCGGAGAGTTTCGCCTGCCGTTCCGCAGCCGCCGCCGCGCGGGCCGCTAGCGCGGGGTCGCCAGGAATGATGCCGTATTTCTGGCGCTCCGCCAGAATGCGTTGCTTCAGGGCCACCAGCGCGGTCCGGTCGCGCGATGCTTCGCGGCTGGCCAAGTCCGCCGCCGCGCGGAGGGAATCCGCCTTTTCTGGAGCAGGCAGGGCCAGGGCTGCGCTCCAGGCAGCGGCCTCCTTTTTCTCAGACTCCAGCGCCCGGGCCGCGGCCTTCGCGAGGGCGTCCTTCACGGCATTTGCGCGCAAGGCCGGATACGTGCTTTCCACTGGGAGGGGCACCTCTTTGATCTCAGGCGCAGCTAGGGCGAGAAACGCGGGAAAGCCAGGCGGCATGAGCTTAGTCTTGTCAGGGGTGGCTTCATTGCCCCGGGTAAAGACATAGGTCGGTTCTGCCGGACGGGCATCGATAACGCGCACCAGGCTGTTAGCAGCAGCATCGCCCTCGTAGCTGAGCAGGTCGGTCTGGATGTCGTGAGGTTCGAAAAACGCCCGCATCCGGAAAAAATCCTCCTGCGGGATCGGATCGAATTTGTGGTCGTGACACTTGGCGCAGTTTAGGGTCAAACCGAGGAAGGCCTTCCCAGTATGCTCCACGGCACTCTCTAGCCAGACGTTGCGGTTGTAGCGGAACCAGTTTCTGACCAGAAAACCAGTCGCCCGCAGGGCTGCAGGATCGAGCGGGGCGATCTCGTCGGCGGCCAGCATCTCCTGAATCATGCGGTCGTAGGGCTTGTCCGCGTTGGTGGATTCGATGATCCAATCCCGCCAGCGCCAGATGTGAGGCTGGCTTTCCCGCACCTCGGCGTTGTGCCCCGCCCAGTCGCTGTAGCGCCAGACATCCATCCAGTGTCGGCCCCACCGTTCCCCATAGCGGGGGCTAGCTAACAGATCTTCAACGACCTTGAGATAGCGCTCGTCCGTGGGCTGCGCCGTGAAGTCCGCCACTTCCTCCGGCGTCGGCGGAACGCCCACCAGATCCAGGAAGATCCGCCTCAGCAGCACCTGCGGAGGCGCAGGCGCCTGGGGGACCAGGCCATGCGTGGCGTGCTGTATGGAGAGGAAGGCGTCGATCGGATTGCGGACCCACGCCTGGTTAGGCGGCACCGGCACTGGGGGCGGAACCACTTGACGGAACGACCAATGCGAACCGGCATCACTCGGCGGCTTGCCGGTCGGCGCCTCCCCGGCAGCGGCCCCGCATAGGAGCATGGCACTGGCAAGAATCCAGCTACCGAGGCACCGAGGCCTCCCCAGCGGTCCCTGGGCGGCAGGGCGATCATGAGAAAGGCCGTGGAGAGTTTGCGATGCCATAAAAACAATTCCGTTTGCTGGTGTCGGACCTTATCGCTACGCGGACGGGCGCAGCATCCTGTCTAGGACGTTGTGCGTGATGCGCTGCTGGCGCTGGTCCGGCCCCTGCGGCTTCGGCTAGATCGCGGGGCGCGACGTATCCGGGCGGCGCGCTCAGGCCATCGGCCCACCAGCAGCTGGTTGCAATGAAGACCCTATGCTTTTTCGGCCCGGGGTAAGGCGTCGCCGTGTAGGCTCCTCCATTGAGGGGGCCATTGGGACCCTGCGTCGGCCCGGTGGAGACAATTTTCAGGCCGTCGATCTGGGCCGACTCGCCGTGAAATTCCCAGCCAACCACCCCATTCCATTTCGCACTCACCTCGCACTGGCCGTCGCGCAGCCGCTTGTCTCCGACTGGCGGATCCGGCTGATCGCGCCCCTCGAAGGGGCCCAGCTCCTGCACGAGCCGACCCCCTGCCCCGCCGTAATAACCCCTGCGATAAATCTGGATGCGGAATGTCGAGGTCGGCCGCGCCCCACCATCCCCAACAAAGCGGCCCGGGCACCACCGGCCGGAGCTACCCCTTTCCGCCCCATTAGCCTGCTAGGATGTCTCGCACCACCGTCCCTGACACGTCAGTTAGGCGAAAATCACGGCCTTGGGTGCGGAAGGTGAGTTGGCGGTGATCCAAGCCCAGCTGATGCAAGATGGTGGCGTGGAGATCGTGGACGTGGACAGGGCTTTCCGCCGCGTTATAGCCAAATTCATCGGTCGACCCATAGGTTAGTCCCGGCTTCAGGCCGCCTCCCGCTAGCCACATACTAAACGCGTGCGGGTGGTGATCGCGGCCCCAGGTTGTCCCCGCCACCTGGGCGACAGGAGTGCGACCAAACTCGCCACCCCAAATGACCAGGGTGTCTTCGAGCAGGCCGCGCTGTTTGAGATCGGTGAGCAGTGCCGCCGCAGGCTGATCCGAGGCGAGGCACTGGCGCCGGTGCTCCCGGTCAATGTCGGTGTGGGAATCCCAGCCGCGGTCGTAGAGCTGAACGAAGCGCACCCCGCGCTCCACCAGGCGGCGGGCCAGCAAGCAATTGCGCGCAAAGGACGGCTTTGCGGGGTCGGCTCCGTAGAGTTTTAAAATGTGCTCCGGCTCGTCCTGGAGATCAGCTAGGGCCGGAACGCTTGCCTGCATGCGGAAAGCCAGCTCGTATGAGGCGATGCGCGAGGCGATCGCGGGGTCGCCGAGGGCGTCGCTCTGGCGGCGATTCATCCACTGCATCAGGTCCAGTTCGCGGCGCCGGTCTGCCGGGCTGAGGCCCGCGGGATTGGCCAAATGGAGCACGGGGTCGCCGCTGTTGCGGAAGGGAACCCCGGCGTGGCGGGAATCGAGAAAACCCTGCCCCCAAAAACTCTGCAGCAGCGGTTGGCCGTCGCTGGCGCCCGAAGTGAGGACAATGTATGCGGGCAAGTCTTGATTCTCCGAGCCAAGGCCGTAGGAAAGCCACGCCCCCAAGGTGGGGCGGTCTCCCAGCTGGGTGCCGCAGTTCATGAAATTGACCGCCGGATCGTGCACGTTAGTGTCCGTGTGCATAGAGCGGATGATCGTGAGATCGTCAGCGACTTTGCCCAGGTGCGGCAGCAACTCAGAAATAACCGCACCCGATTGCCCGCACTTGGGAAACGCGTAGGGCGAACCTCGCAAACTCGGCGTGCCGCGGATGAGGGCGAATTGCTGGTGGTTTTTGAGCAACTCCGGCGGAATCGGCTGGCCCTCGCGCCGCTTAAGCTGCGGCTTGGGATCGAACAAATCCACGTGCGACGGCCCGCCCGCCATGAAAAGAAAAATCACCCGCTTGGCTCGCGGCGCAAAATGGGGCATGCCCCGCAGCCCCCCGGAGGCCCGCAAATCAGGCTGGAGCAGCGACGCTAAGGCCAGCGCGCCGAGGCCCCCCGCGGAGCGCCCCAATAGAGCTCGGCGCGTCAGCAAAGCGCGCAAGGAGGGCGAAGGCTTCATGGTCGTGTGATGGTTTCGTCGAGATTCAGCAGCACCGAGGCCACGCTCGTCCACACCTTAAGCAGGTCGCCCCCATAGCGCTCGGCTTGCGCGCTCACAAAGGCAAGGAATTGCGCGCGCTCGTCGACGTCGGGCGGACGGCCCAGGCACAGACGAAAGGCCCCTTCCAGGCGCGCCGGAGGCTCATCCGGCGCCACCGCCAGGATGCGCCTGGCAAAGGCTAGGGCGGCCTCCCGAAAAATCGGATCGTTGAGTGTCACCAGCGCCTGCGTCGGCAGATTGGCTGTGCTGCGCCGGACCGTGCAGACGGCCCGCGACGGAGCGTCGAGCAATTCCATGGTCGGATGCAAGGCCATGCGCCGCCAGTAAATATAGAGGCTCTTGCGGTGCAAATCTTCGCCGCGGCTCGCCGTCCATTTCCCCGGCAGGTCGCGGTCTTCCCAATAGTTGTCAGGCTGCGGCGGGAAGACGCTCCGCCCTGACCCGCCGGTCACCAGTAACCCCGCTACCGCCAGGGCCTGATCCCGGATTTGCTCGGCGGGCAGGCGCACCCGCGCCATGCGCGCCAACAGGCGATTCTGCGGATCGCGCGCCGCCAGCGCCCCCTCCAAGCGGGCCGATTGGCGGTACGCCGCCGAGGTCACGAGGAGGCGGTGCATCGCCTTCATGTCCCACCCCGACGCCACAAACTCGCAGGCCAACCAGTCGAGCAATGCCGGGTGCGTCGGGGCCTCGCCCTGCCGCCCAAAATCCATCGGCGTGCCCACCAGCCCCACCCCAAAGCAACCCTGCCAGAAACGATTCACCGCCACCCGGGCCACTAGCGGATGGTGCCCGCTCACCAACCAGCGCGCCAATTCCAACCGATTCCCCGGCTGGGGACCTGACCCAAGCAGAAAGTCCGGGACCCCCGGCACGACTTTTTCTCCAGGAGTTAGAAAATTCCCCCGCACATGGACAAACGTCTCGCGCGGCTGATCCCGCTCCTGCATCACCGGCACCAGGGCCGAGGATTGGTCTGGGAAGTCCACTTGGAGATGCGGCCCGCCTTGGGCAAACCCTTCGCCCGAATGCTCAATGTTATTAAACAAGGCTAGGATCCGATAGTAGTCCACCTGCGCCAAGGGATCGAATTTGTGGTCGTGACACTCCGCGCAGCCAACCGTTAGTCCTAGCCAGACCGCTCCGGTGGTATTGACGCGGTCCACCACCCCCTTCAAGCGATACTCCTCCGCAGGGTAAGTCTGCCCCTTCGCCTGAGGCGCATTGCGGTGGAAGGCCGACGCGATGCGCTGCGCAGTCGTCGCCCCCGGTAACATATCGCCCGCCAGTTGCTCCACGGTGAATTGATCAAACCGCTGATTGCGGTGGATCGCCTCGATCACCCATTCGCGGAAGGGCCAGATGTCGCGCCCTTGGTCATCGGCAAAGCCCCGCGTGTCCGCATAGCGGGCCAGATCAAGCCAGTCCTGGGCGCGCCGCTCGGCGTAGTCCCGCGTCGCCATCAAGCGGTCCACCACCCGCTCGTAGGCCTGGGGCGAGGGGTCCGCGAGAAAGGCCGCGACGTCGGCAACGCTGGGCGGCAAGCCGGTGAGATCGAGCGTCACCCGGCGCAGCAAGGTCGCCGCTTCCGCCTCCGGGGAGGGACTCAGCCCCTCCTCCTCCAGCCGCGCCAGAATAAAATAATCCACCGCGTTGCGCGGCCAACCCGCTGCCTGCACCCGCGGCAACTCCGGCCGCGGCGGCTCCACGAACGCCCAATGCGCCTCATAGTGGGCCCCTTCCGCGATCCACCGCCCGATCAGCTCCCGCTGCTCCGGCGCCACCACCTGGTGGCTCTCCGGCGGGGGCATGACCTCCTCCGGATCGGCCGCCTGCAAGCGCACCCACACTTCGCTATTGGCTCCATCGCCCGCCACCAGCGCTACCTTGCCGCTCTCCCCAGCCCCGTGTCCGCCCTCCGGCGTGTCTAATCGCAACTTCCCGCGCCGCTGTTTCCCATCCGGCCCGTGACAGGAAAAACACTTGTCGGCCAAAATCGGCCGGATGTCCCGATTGAAGGACAACGGTGCCGCTCCCGCTCCCGCCGCTGAAACACATAAAGTAAGCACCGCGATGCCAAGGCCCAGAGGTAAACGCGCATCCATGCTGGCGGATTATTTTCTAAGTGCGCCCAAATAGCCCGCACGGACCACTCCCTTAGGGCGGTTCCAATTCCAGTTCCAGTATTTTTATCAACCTAAAAGCGGGAGTTAAAACGCGACCACGGGGCCTTTTTACACCCTAAGCACGGGGCCTCATTCGTTTTTTCGGGCCTCTCTCGGCTCACCGGTTGGGTGAGTCCCTTTTGTTGTCAAAAGCCACCACACCGCGATCGATAGACCCGCCCGCCGGGCGGGGGCACGCGCCAGGGTGCCCTGAGGCACCCCCCATTAGGGAGGTTTGGCTCCGGTTTTTTCTCTTTTCTGGAGACCGGGCGACGCTGTCACATTCGGAGTTAGGGCGCCCCTACAGGGCTCGGCATTTTTTTCGGATACCGGACCCAGGGCGTTGCCCTGGGCTATCGCATTTTGCCCCGTTGGGGCACCCATG
>CANHIJ010000166.1 GCA_947460575.1 Verrucomicrobiales bacterium
CAGCGCCCGGTCATACACCCGCAGCACCGCCAGGTCGCCCTGGAAAAAGCCATTCGCAAACGGAGGAAACTCGGCCTCGTTCGAGCACATCCGCGCCCCCACCGCCATCACATCCATCCCCAACTGCGACTCCATCCGCAGCCGCTCCCCTAACCGCAACCCATCCAGAAAAACCTCGTTCCCCTTCGCCCCCATTTTCGACCGCACCGTGAAAACATGGAATCCCCCAAAGGGCAAATCCGCCGCCAAATTCCGCCCCGGCTCCAGAAAATCATACACCCCCCCAGCCCCCGCCGTCTCCACATTGAGCACACTCAACTGCGCCGTCCCCTCCGGCCCAAAATCAAGATTCAATCCGCTCGTGTAGTCATTCTTCCCCGCCTCCGCCATGGAAAATAAGGCCGAAAACGCCCCCGCATGGCCCCGCGGCGCCGCCAACACCACCACCGTCGCCTCCGCCGCCAAACGCCGCCCCCCCGTCCGCCATAAATAGTCATCCTTCCCATCAAACCGCACCAAGGCCTCCGTCCCCCCACTGCGCCACTGCGGCATCGCCGCCCGACTCGCCTGCAAGGCCACCCCAGTCCCCCCCAACTCCAGCCACCGATCTAACGGAGCCCCATCCCGCAACGGCGGCAACGCCGCTTGCTGCCGCGCTTCCCCCTGCAACGCCGCATCCAAATCCAACACCGCCCCCTCCGGCAATCCCCAGGCCCACCCAGTTCCAGATAAAAAAACCGCCAACCGCCAACCAGGTCGAAAAGAAAATCTCATGGATAAAAAACAATAGCCATCCCCACTCTGCCGGAGCCCACCCAAAGCTCCAGCCCCAAAAATACCCTTTTTCCCTTCCCCTTGCCCCCCAAAAACCCGAAGAAACTTGCCGTGCCAGGGCGCGCCCGCTATCCCTACCATTCTCCCCTCCATCCTTTCGCCCCGTCCCCCGCCCCGTCCCCCGCCCATGTCCCCCGCCCTCCCTCGCCTCGCCCTGGCCTGCCTCGCCCTCAGCCCCCTGACCCTTCTCAGCCAGGAAGCCTCCGCTCCCGAACGCAAACTCACCCAAGGCTGGGTCCTCCCCCGCGGCGAACGCTCCCGCGCCCGCCCATCCCTCCCCCTCGACCCCCTCGAATCAGCCTACCTCCAGGGAAAACTCGCCCTCCCCGACCCCGCCTCCGACACCGCCCCCAGCGCCGAAGGCCTCCCCGCTTGGAAAAAAGTCGCCCCCAACGCCCAGGGCCAGTTTGACGGCAAGGACATCGGCGGCGGCTGGCTCCTCACCTATATCGATTCTCCCGCCGAACAAGTCTGGCTCCTCGACGCCCAAGGCCACGGCTCCGTCCGCGTCAACGGCGCCCTCCGCGTCGGCGACGTCTACGCCAACGGCAAAGTCGAAATCCCCATCCTCCTCCGCGCCGGCCAAAATACCCTCATTTTCGCCAGCGGCCGCGGCCCCATCTCCGCCAAACTCCGCCCCGCCCCCAAAGACCTCTTCTTCAGCTCCCGCGACTCCACCTTCCCCCACATCATCCGCGGCGAAAATCAACCCCTCTGGGGCGCCATGCTCGTCGTCAACGCCTCCACCCAAACCCGCTCCGGCCTCCAACTCACCGCCACCGCCCCCGGCTTCCGCGACACCACCACCGCCCTCCCTCCCCTCCCCCCCCTTTCCCTCCGCAAGGTCGCCTTCCAACTCCAGCCCGACCCCGCCGCCCCCACCTCCACCTGGACCGCCGAAAAACTTCCCATCGCCCTCGCCCTCCGCGCCAGCGACCAACTCGCCGACTCCACCACCTTCTCCTGGGACCTCCGCAACCCCTCCCAAACCCACCTCCGCACCTTCCCAAGCCAGATCGACGGCAGCATTCAATACTACGGCGTCGTCCCCCCGGCCGCCAACTCCGCTCTCCCCGACCAGCCTCCCGGCCTCCTCCTCTCCCTCCACGGCGCTGGCGTCGAAGGCGCCGGCCAAGCCGACGTCTACCGCCCGCAGCCCAACGCCTACGTCATCACCCCCACCAACCGCCGCAACTTCGGCTTCGACTGGGAAGACTGGGGCCGCTGGGACGCCCTCGAAGTCCTCGAACAAGCCCGCGCCCGCTTCCACACCGACCCCCGCCGCACCTGGCTCAGCGGCCACTCCATGGGCGGCCACGGCACCTGGCACATCGGCTCCCTCTTCCCCGACCGCTTCGCCGCCCTCGGCCCCAGCGCCGGTTGGATCAGCTTCAATAGCTACGCCGGCCGCCCCCCAGAGCCCGCCCCTGACCCCGTCTCCACCCTCCTCCGCCGCCCCCTCTCCACCAGCGATACCCTCGCCCGCAGCCGCAACCTCCAACACCAAGGCGTCTACATCCTCCACGGCGACGCCGACGACAACGTCCCCGTCGACCAAGCCCGCACCATGCGCGCCGAACTCGCCTCCTTCCACCCCGACTTCGTCTACAAAGAACAACCCGGCGCCAACCACTGGTGGGGCAATCCCTGCTGCGACTGGCCTCCCATGATGCAGTTCTTCCAAGACCGCACCCTCCGCCTCCCCCGCGACGTCTCCAATCTCCACTTCCTCACCCCCAGCCCCGCCGCTTCCTCCCATTGCTTCTGGGCCACCGTGGAAAATCAATTCCACCAAGACGAATCCAGCGAACTCGCCCTAACCTACCAGCCCAAACCCCTCACCATCTCCGGCACCACCAAAAACGTCGCCCGACTCTCCCTCCAAGCCAACCTCCTCCGCCCCGCCGACGCGCCCCCCTTCGCTGCCCTCTCCATCGACCTCGACGGCACCAAACTCGACAACCTCCCCCTCGGCCCCAGCGAAACCCTCTCCCTCACCCGCTCCGCCAACGGCTGGATTCCCTCCCCTCCCTCCGACGCCCTCCGCAAAACCCCCCAGCGCAGCGGCACCTTCAAAACCGCCTTCCAAAACCGCTTCCTCCTTGTGTACGGCACCGCCGGCTCCCCAGAAGAAAACGCCTGGATGCTCGACCGCGCCCGCCACGACGCCGAACTCTTCTGGTACCGCGGCAACGGCTCCGTCGACGTCGTCCCCGACTCCACCTGGAAAACCCTCGCCGAAACCGACCGCAGCGTCATCGTCTACGGCAACGCCTCCATCAACGCCGCCTGGCACGAACTCCTCGCCGACTCCCCCATCGACGTCCGCCGCGACTCCTGGCAAGCGCCCGGCTCCCCCCCCAGCTCCGACCCCGCCGCCTGCCTCCTCATCCGCCCCCGCCCCCACAGCCTCACCGCCTCCGTCGCCGCCATCGGCGGAACCCACCTCGCCGCCCTCCAATCCACCGACCGCCTCCCCCTCTTCTCCTCCGGCACCGCCTACCCAGACGTCCTCGTCGTCGCCCCCGACTACCTCCAAAAAGGCGCCGCCGCCGTCAAACTCACCGGCTACTTCGCTCAAGATTGGTCCTTCCCCCAGGGCGAATGGGCCGGTCCCGCCGCCCCCAAACCCTAATCTCCCGCCCCCCGCTTCCGAGAACACCCGCCTTGACTCGGAGGTTAAAAAAACTAATGTCCCCCGCCCAGCTTCGGCCTTTCGCCAGGCCTCCGCTGCGGATTTCACCCTATTTTGCTACCCCATTGAACCCGGAACAGGAGGCCACCTTGGACTTAAAAGAGATTCGCCAAATCATCGAAATGATGAAACGCCACGACCTGTCGTTCTTCCATTTAGAACGCGAGGGATTCAAGATTAAACTGCGCAAGGGTGTCGATTTCGACGCCATGGCCCCCAAGTTCGGCCCCGCCGCACCCGCACCGCCCCTCCCTTCCCAATCGCCGCACAACGATCACGCCAGCGATTCCTCCGAATCCCCGGCCCCCGAAAGCCCGGCCCCCAGCGGCGGCGCCAAAATCCTCTCCCCCATGGTCGGCACCTTCTACCGCGCCGCCGGTCCCGGTGAAAAAATCTTCGCCAACGTCGGCGACACCGTCACCGAAGACACCACCGTCTGCATCATCGAAGCCATGAAGGTCATGAACGAAATCAAAGCCGAATCCAGCGGCATCATCACCCGAATCCTCGTCGACGACGCCACCCCCGTCCAATTCGAAACCCCCCTCTTCGAAATCAAGCCCGCCTGACCCCGGCCCCGCACCCAGCAGACCTCTCTGGCCTCCTGCGCCCCGGCTCCAGGCCCCCCTCCCCGCTCCTCCCGTTTCATGTTTAATAAAATCCTGATCGCCAACCGCGGCGAGATCGCCCTGCGCGTCATCCGCGCCTGCAAAGAACTCGGCATCCGCACCGTGGCCGTCTACTCCAAGGCCGACGAGACCTCCATGCACGTCCAGCTCGCCGACGACGCCATCTGCATCGGCGCCGGGCCCAGCAATCAAAGCTATCTCATGATCGACCGCATCATCGCGGCCGCCGAGATCGCCAACGTCGACGCCATCCACCCCGGCTACGGCTTCCTCAGCGAAAACGCCCGCTTCGCCCGCATCTGCGAAAGCTGCAAAATCAAATTCATCGGCCCCAGCGCCGATACCATCGAAATCATGGGCGACAAAAATCGCGCCCGGGCCACCGCCAAAAAATGGAAGGTCCCCATCACCCCAGGCACCGACGGCATCCTCAAAGACGAAAAAGAAGCCCTCGTCGCCGCCGCCGCCATGGGATACCCCGTCATGCTCAAAGCCTCCAACGGCGGCGGTGGCCGCGGCATGCGCCCCGTTCACAACGAAGCCGCCATGGCCGGCGCCTTCTCCTCCGCCCGCAACGAAGCCGAAAAATGCTTCGGCAACGGCGACATGTACATGGAGAAGCTCATCCTCAATCCCCACCACATCGAAATCCAAGTCCTCGGCGACACCAAAGGCAACGTCGTCGCCCTCGGCGAACGCGACTGCTCCCTCCAGCGCCGCAACCAAAAAATCATCGAAGAGTGCCCCTCCCCCTTCATCAGCGAAAAGCTCCGCAAGCGCATGTGCGACGCCTCCGTCAAACTCTGCAAAGAAATTAAATACGTCAACGCCGGCACCATCGAGTACCTCGTCGACGGAGCCGAGAATTTCTACTTCATGGAGATGAACACCCGCATCCAAGTAGAACACCCCGTCACCGAGGAAGTCTACGGCGTCGACCTCATCAAAGAACAAATCCGCATCGCCGACGGCGGCGTCCTCTCCGAATACGTCCGCAAAGCCGAAAAACGCGGCCACTCCATCGAATGCCGCATCAACGCCGAAGACCCCTACAACAACTTCGCCCCCAGCCCCGGCCTCATCAAAAATTACTACGCCCCCGGCGGCCGCGGCGTCCGCGTCGATAGCCACATCTACGCCGGCTACACCGTTCCCCCCTATTACGACTCGATGATCGCCAAGCTCATCGTCAGCGGCAATACCCGCGAAATCGCCATCGCCCGCATGAAGCGCGCCCTCCTCGAATTCAAAATCGAAGGCATCAAAACCACCATCCCCTTCCAACACAGCATCCTCGACAACAGCGACTTCAAATCCGGCAAATACAACATCGGCTGGGTCGAACAATTCCTCGCCAAACAACCCAAACACTAGCCCCCCCGCGAGGACCGCCTCCAAGCCCCGCGCCCGCCGCAGGCCCGCCCCCCCAGGCCCTTCAAGACCCACGATTTCGCAGACCCCGCTAGATAGCCCACCAGGGCGGCCTGCCATAAAGCTTGTTAGTCGCATCACTCATTTATGACAAAGAGAGCCCTTGGGGCATGTTTCTGTTGTTTGGCGGCAGTGCTCTATCTATCCCGCTACGTTTTTGCTTTGTGGTATGGAGGCGGAAGCCGCAAAACTTGGAGTTCGCAGTTATTCGCCCGCGATCTTGAGTATATTGGCAGCGCGCCGTGGGTTTTTGCCGCAGCGTTTTTGGTAGCCGGCATTTATTATTTGGTTCGAGCCGATAATGATAAGTGATCATAAAGCCTAATAAAATACTGTCTCACATCGCCGCGCGGGGCGCTCCGCACCGCTTCGCGAGCAACGTCTTTGGGCCTGGCGCGTGTCAGCCCTGGAGTTAGGCCACATCCGTGTAAGACCATGTCGGAGCACCCAACCAAACGATGACTAGCGCTGGCCACATGGCCGTTCGTCCTCTCGCCAGTGCTGCTATTGCTCGCCGTTTTCGCCTTGGCTCTGCATGTTCGCCTCGGGCTTGGCCACTGACCCATACCCTTGTTGGAAAACTACCGGAGATAGATTACCCCGTCGACAGTGCGCCCCAACGCGCCACCCACGCCCCAACGCGCCACCCACACCCCAACGTACCACCCACGCCCCAGCGCGCCACCCACACCCCAACGCACCACCCACGCCCCAACGGGGCACAATAAGATAGCCCAGGGCAACGCCCTGGGTTCTCCCCGCCCAAAAGGAATCAAAGCCCTGTAGGGGCGCCCTAACTTCCACTCACCCCACCTCCTCCTACGCCGCCAGCCCATCCAGCGGACTCCGCGCCACCACCCCAGGCCGGTTCATCACGTGCGTGTAAATCATGGTAGTGCTCACATCATGATGCCCCAACAGCTCCTGTAAGGTTCGGATGTCCGTGCCATTCTCCAGCGCCAG
>CANHIJ010000167.1 GCA_947460575.1 Verrucomicrobiales bacterium
CGCCCGCGCCGCCCGACCGCGACCGCGACCGCGACCGCGACCGCGACCGCGACCGCCGCCCCGCGCCCGCCCCGCCGCGCCCCGCCGAGGAAACCCCGCCGCCCCCCGCAGGCCGCCGCCACCGCCGCCGCTGAGGTTCACTCCTTTCAAAAAGCCGCCCTGCCGCGGCACCCTCCTCTGAGGTGCGCTCGCTTTTTGGACCAAGCGATCCGCCGCCACGGCGCCCCCGACCCAACCAGGCGCCGCCTCGCCGCGGGCGGCCGACGGATGCCCAATCAACGCCGCTGCGTCGCAACTGACGCGAGAGTTATTCAGGAGGACTAGGCGGTGCCCAGGCAACCCCGCAGGGGTTATCCACGACTAGCCGGGGGTTTCAACCCCCGGATTGCCAGGCGCTATGGCCCCAGCCACAGCGTGGCTGGCCAATGTGCGGTCGATCCACGGATATGCGAGGACGCGCTGCCGCGCATGTGGTGCCCCGGAGCGAGGATCGACCCCGCATGGGGCAACCGTTTCGCGGTTGGGGGTTATGGCTTCGGTGTCCCGGGGGTTAAAACCCCCGGCTAGTCATGGGGAACCGCTCCGCGGTTCAACGGGAAGCGCTTTGCGACCCCGCTCCCATGCCTCCCAGACCTCCCATGCCTCCCATGCCTCCCATGCCTCCCACACCCTCCAGGCCGCCGCCCCCCGCGGGCCTCAGAATTTCAACTCCTGCCCAAAAATGTGCCGCGAGGCCTCGGCCACGTCTTTGTCCCCGCGGCCGCTCAGGTTGACGATGATGATTTGGTCCTTGCCCATGGTGGGGGCGATTTTTTTGACGTAGGCTAGGCCGTGGGCGGTTTCGAGGGCGGGGATGATGCCTTCGGTGCGCGAGAGTTCTTGGAAGGCGTCGAGGGCTTCGTCGTCGGTGGCGTAGGTGTAGGTGATGCGGCCCTGGGATTGATAGTAGGCGTGCTCGGGGCCGACCGCGGCGTAGTCGAGGCCTGCGCTGACGCTGTGGGTGAGTTGGATTTGGCCGTCGCTATTGGCGAGCAGCATGGTTTTGGTGCCCTGGAGGACGCCCAACTTGCCGCCCTGGAAGCGCGAGGCGTGGCGGCCTTCGGTGATGCCTTCGCCGCCCGCTTCCACCCCGGTCATGGCGACCTCGGTATCGGCCAAAAACGGATGGAACAACCCAATGGCGTTGCTGCCCCCGCCGACGCAGGCGATCAGCAAATCCGGCAAGCGCTCTTCCCGCTCCAAAATCTGGCGGCGCGCCTCCACGCCGATGACGCGGTGGAAGTCGCGCACGATCATGGGGAAGGGGTGCGATCCCAGCGCCGAACCGAGAATGTAGTGGGTGTCGCGGACATTGGTGACCCAGTCGCGCATGGCTTCGTTGACGGCTTCCTTGAGGGTGGCCTGGCCTGCGGTGACGGCGCGGACTTCGGCGCCGAGGAATTTCATGCGGGCGACGTTGAGGGCCTGGCGGCGCATGTCTTCCGCGCCCATGTAGATGACGCAGTCGAAGCCAAAGCGGGCGCAGACCGTGGCCGTGGCCACGCCGTGCTGACCGGCGCCCGTTTCGGCAATGATGCGTTTTTTGCCGAGGCGCCGAGCGATCAGGATTTGGCCGAGGGCATTGTTGATCTTGTGGGCGCCGGTGTGGAGGAGGTCTTCGCGCTTCAAGTAAACCCGGGCCCCGCCGAGCTTCTCGGTCCAGCGCTCCGCAAAATAGAGCGGGGTGGGGCGGCCGACGTATTCCCGCAACAGGTGGTCCAATTCCGCCTGGAAGGCTGGATCGGCCTTGGCACGATCGTATTCCGCCGAAAGCTCGTTCAGCGCAAACATCAGCGTTTCCGGGACAAACATCCCGCCGAACGCGCCAAAGTGGCCGTGGGCATCCGGCAGAGTTTCAGGGGCAGGGAGGGTGGCGTTCATGGAGGAGGATTTCATGGAAAGAGCGGCTCGGCAATCGGCCAGTGCAAGGGCCGCCGCGCCGACCAGAGGAGGCATTTCATTGACAGGGACGAGCCGCAGAATCCGGCACAGCACTTGCTTGAATCACTAAAAAGCACGATGGTAGGCCAAGCCCTATGAACAATATCCAAATCATCAACGTCGCCCCCTGCATTCCGGAGTCGCTCGCTTTTTTGGAAACCCTGGCGCGCAATGCCTGGTGGTGCTGGAACCAGGAGGCCCTGAGCCTCTTCCGCCGCATCGACCCCGCCGCCTGGCGCGCCTCCGGCCAAAACCCCCTCGTCTTCCTGCGCGAAGTCCCCCAGCCCACCCTCGAGGCCCTCTCCCAGGACGGCGGCTTCCTCAAACAACTCGCCAAACTCCAGCGCAGCTTCCTCGAAAGCACCGCCCCCGCCGCCGCGCCCCCCCACGGCCTCGTCGCCTACTTCTCCCTCGAATTCGGCCTCCACGAAACCATCCGCCTCTACTCCGGCGGCCTCGGCGTCCTCGCCGGAGACCACCTCAAGGCCGCCTCCGACCTCGCGGTTCCCCTCGTCGGCGTCGGCCTCTTCTACCACCAAGGCTACTTCGAGCAGCGCCTCAACAACGACGGCTGGCAACAAGAAATCTACCCCGAGAGCGAAATCCAAGACCTTCCCATGAAGCGGGCCCGCCACCCCAACGGCGAACTCGTCGACGTCAGCATCCAACTCCCCGCCGGCGAACTCCACGCCCGCGTCTGGAACCTCCAAGTCGGCAGCGTCTCCCTCTACCTCCTCGACACCAACGTCCTCAAAAACCCCCCCGAATTCCGCGAACTCACCGCCCGCCTCTACGGCGGCGGCCACGAAAATCGCCTCCGCCAAGAACTCCTCCTCGCCGTCGGCGGCTTCCGCGCCCTCGTCGGCCTCGGCCTCGAACCCGACGTCTGCCACCTCAACGAAGGCCACGCCGCCTTCCTCAGCCTGGCCCGCCTCGAATTCCTCACCAAAACCAAGGGCCTCGACCTCCCCACCGCCTACGAAGTCGCCAGCCGCGCCACCGTCTTCACCACCCACACCCCCGTCGCCGCCGGCAACGAAACCTTTCCCGTCGACCTCGTCGACGCCCACCTCCAGGCCCTCCTCCCCTCCACCGGCATCGACCCCTGGACCATTATCAACTACGGCCGCGCCCCCGGCGACCAGGAGGGCCCCCTCTCCATGACCATCCTCGGCCTCCGCTTCGCCCACTTCGCCAACGGCGTCAGCGCCCTCCACGGCGACGTCGCCCGCCGCATGTGGCAACACGTCTGGCCCCAACAAGTCCAAGACGAATTGCCCATCCGCCACGTCACCAACGGCGTCCACGCCACCACCTGGCTCGCCCCGGAAATCCTCGCCCTCCTCCACCAACACATCGGCCCCGATTGGCAAAAACGCCTCCGCGACCCCGCCGCCCTCGCCCTCGTCGACCCCATCCCCGACGAGGAAATTTGGCGCGCCCACGAACTCGGCCGCAGCCGCCTGATCCGCTCCGCCCGCGAGTCCATGGAAAAGCAACTCCGCCAACGCAACGCCACCCGCGCCGAACTGTCCTACGCCCGCGGCGTCCTCGACCCCGAAATCCTCACCATCGGCTTCGCCCGCCGCGCCGCCAGCTACAAGCGCGCCACCCTCCTCCTCCGCGACCCCGATCGCCTCGAAGCCCTCATCAACCACGCCCAGCGCCCCGTCCAATTCATCTACGCCGGCAAGGCCCACCCCGCCGACCACCACGGCAAAGACTTCATCCGCCAAGTCGTCGAGTTTTCCAAACGCCCCGGCATCAAGCGCCGCTTCTTCTTCCTCGAAAACTACGACATGGGCCTCGCCCGCCACCTCGTCCAGGGCGTCGACGTCTGGCTCAATACCCCTCGCCGCCGCGTCGAAGCCAGCGGCACTTCCGGCATGAAGGCCGCCCTCAACGGCGTCATCAACGCCTCCATCCTCGACGGCTGGTGGTGCGAGGGCTACCACCCCGAATGCGGCTTCGCCATCGGCCACGGCGAAGAATACGACGACGACGACTACGCCGACCAAATCGAGTCCGCCGCCCTCTACAAACTCCTCGAAGACGACATCGCCCCCCTCTTCTACGACCGCCCCGGCGGCGGCGACCCCATGGCCTGGATCGCCATGATGAAGGCCTCTATCAAAATGGCCGTCGGCTTCTTCACCAGCCAACGCATGGTCGCCCAATACCGCGACCAATTCTACATCCCCGCCTCTGCCAACTACCGCCAACTCATGGCCCACTCCGCCCAAGCCGCCTCCGCTCTCAAGGCCCAGCGGCTGCGCCTCGAGCGCCTCTGGAGCGGCGTCCGCGTCGGCGCCCCCCTCAGCGACCGCGAAGTCTCCCAACTCCACGCCGGCGACGCCTTCTCCGTCACCTGCCGCGTCTTTATCGGCCACTTGGAACCCGCCGAAGTCGCCGTCGAACTCTGCTACGGCTCCGCTGACGCCCAGTGCGAAATCCGCAACCCCTCCTTCATCCCCATGCTCCCCGCCCAGGATAATGTGGGAGGCTGGGTCCAATATCGCCTCACCATCCCCTGCCCCACCAGCGGCCGCTTCGGCATGACCGCCCGCGCCGTCCCCTCCGGCACCCAGTGGCGCCACGTTTCCCCTCCCTTCATCACCTGGGCGGAAAACGCCAACTGATCCGTCCCCTCCCAACACCCTCTACCCTCCCCAGCCCCCGTGAGCAAACCGCGCATCCTCATCGTCACCCCAGAAATCACCTATCTGCCGGATGGCATGGGCAATATGGCCCAGCGCATGCACGCCAAAGCCGGGGGCCTCGCCGACGTCTCCGCTTCCCTCGTCTCCGCCCTCTTCCAACTCGGCGCCGATGTCCACGTGGCCCTGCCCAACTACCGGCAAATGTTCCACACCGACGTCTTCGAAATCTTTAGCCAAGAACTCGAAACCATGCGCCGCGCCCTCCCCGAAGAGCGCATCCACCTCGCCGAAGACCGCATCTTCTACTACCGCGACTCCGTCTACTCCAGCTACGGCGGCGAAAACCCCCGCATCGCCCTCGCCTTCCAGCGCGAAGTCCTCAACAATATCATCCCCCGCGTCCGCCCCGACCTCATCCACTGTAACGACTGGATGACCGGCCTCATCCCCGCCGCCGCCCGCCGCTTCCACATCCCCTGCCTCTTCACCGTCCACAATATCCACACCGAAAAAATGACCCTCGAGGGCATCGAGAGCAGCGGCATCGACGCCGCCCAGTTTTGGAACCAACTCTTCTACTCCGCCAACCCCGTCAATTACGAGACCGCTCGCCCCCACACCCCCGTCGACCTCCTCGCCTCCGGCATCTTCGCCGCCCACTACATCAATACCGTCAGCCCCTCCTTCCTCGACGAAGTCGCCGACGGCCAACACCACTTCGTCCCCGACGCCGTCCGCGGAGAAATCAAAAATAAACGCGACGCCGGTTGCGCCGTCGGCATCCTCAACGCCCCCGACGATTCCTACAACCCCCGCACCGACCCCGCCATCCCCCTGGCCTACACCTCCAAAAATTTCGCCGAGGGCAAGCGCGCCGCCAAGCGCCTCCTCCAAGAAAAAGTTGGCCTTCGCCGCGACGAAAACGCCCCCCTCCTCTTCTGGCCCAGCCGCCTCGACCCCGTCCAAAAAGGCCCCCAGCTCCTCACCGAAATCCTCTACCAAACCCTCTCCCACTACGCCGACGACAACCTCCAACTCGTCGTCGTCGCCAACGGCGAATACCAACGCCACTTCCACGACATCGTCCGCCACCACGCCCTGCAAAACCGCGTCGCCGTCTGCAATTTTAACGAAAACCTCTCCCGCCTCGCCTACGCCGCCTCCGACTTCACCCTCATGCCCAGCCGCTTCGAGCCCTGCGGCCTCCCCCAAATGGTCGCCCCCATCTACGGCAGCCTCACCATCGCCCACAATACCGGCGGCCTCCGCGACACCGTCCACCCACTCAGCCCAGACGGCACCTCCGGAAACGGCTTCCTCTTCGACTACTTCGACGCCGCTGGCCTCCGCTGGGCCATCGACCGCGCCATGGCGTTCTTCCGCCGCCCCCCCATCCAGCGCCACGCCACCCTGGCCCGCGTCATGGACGAGTCCCTCCGCCAATTCAACCACGCCGAAACCGCCCGGCGCTACTTCGAAATCTACGAGGCCATGCTTCACCGCCCCCTCCTCGTCGACGACCAAACCCCCGAGGCGCCCCCCGCCCGCTCCCACCCCCGCCGCGGCCACTCACGCAAAAAAGTCCCCCTTTAGCCTCGCCCCTCCCCATGCCCCAGCCTCTTCCGCCGCTCCCCGCCACCCCCTCCCCAGGCCCACGGCTGCGCGATGACCCCTGGCTGGCCCCCTACCTCAGCCACTTGGACCGCCGCCGCGACCGCGCCGCCGCCCTTCACGCCAACCTCACCCAACCCAGCGCCCCCACCCTAGCCGACATGGCCCTCGGCCACCGCCACTACGGCCTCCACCGCAGCCCCACCGGCTGGGTCTTCCGCGAGTGGGCCCCCCACGCCACCGCCCTCTCCCTCGTCGGCGATTTCTCCCACTGGGAAGAACTCCCCG
>CANHIJ010000168.1 GCA_947460575.1 Verrucomicrobiales bacterium
CAGGGGGAACGCCCGAGCCATGCGGAACTTCTCGACTGGCTCGCCGTCGAGTTTGTCGAGAGCGGCTGGAACGTGAAGCACATGCTCCGGCTGATCGCGACCAGCGCGACCTATCGTCAGTCGTCGAAGCTTTCTCCGGGGCTGCTCGAACTCGATCCGGAGAATCGCCTGCTCGCGCGCGGGGCGCGTTTTCGCCTGCCCGCGGAGACGGTGCGCGACAACGCCCTGGCGATCGCGGGCCTCCTCGACCGCGCCCGCCCCGCAGGTGGGCCGAGCGTAAAACCCTACCAGCCGGGCGACCTGTGGCGCGAGTTCGCCTATGGCGACTCTGCGGACAAGACCTACGTGCGCGACAAGGGTGCCGATCTCTACCGGCGCAGCGTCTATACCTTCTGGAAGCGCTCCATCCTCTATCCTTCCTACGCGATGTTCGACGCGCCTAACCGCGAGGTCTGTACCGCCCGCAGGCCGGTCACGAACACCCCGCTCCAAGCTTACGTGCTGCTCAACGACGAAACGTTTGTCGAAGCCGCGCGCGTGCTCGCGCAGAAGGTTAGCGCCGCGCCCCCCGAGGATTTCGCGCCGCAGTTGCACCGCGCCTTTCAGTTGGCGCTCGCCCGCGCGCCCTCCGCAGCCGAGGCCGCCACCATGGAAAACCTCTATCGCGAGATGCTCGCGGTCTACCGCCGTGAGCCCGTAGCCGCCGCAAAATTACTAGCGGTGGGTGACTCCCCGCCGCTCGCAGGCGCCGATCCCGCCAGCCTCGCGGCGTGGACCTGCGTGGCCAACGCGATCCTGAATTTCGACGAGACCATCACCAAAGAATGAGCCTAACTATTCCTCTCGATTTTCCGCAGCAATTGAACCGCCGCGCCTTCCTCGGCCGCGGGGCCTTCGGCATCGGAGCGCTCGGCCTGGCCTCACTCCTGCAGGAAAACATCGCGGCGGGCGCGCCTGCTAGCCCGCAAGGAGGCGTCCTCCACTATGTGCCCAAGGCCAAGCGTGTCATTTTTCTGTTCATGTCCGGCGGGCCATCGCAGATCGATTTGTTTGATCCGAAGCCGAAACTCAACCAATGGAACGGCCAGCCGATGCCCGCGAGCCTGGTGAAAAACCAGCGCGTCGCCCAGCTTCAGGGCAAGCCACTCCTGTGCATGGGCAGTCGGTACAAGTTTGCGCGCCACGGCCAGGCTGGGGTGGACTTTTCCGAACTCCTGCCGTGGACGGCCAAGATGGCGGACGACATCACCGTCATCCGCTCGATGCAGACCGAGGCGATCAACCACGACCCGGCGGTGACCTTCATGCAAACCGGTAATGCGCAGCCGGGTCGGCCGGTCATGGGTTCCTGGCTGTCTTACGGCCTGGGCAGTAACAATCGCGACCTGCCCGCCTTTGTCGTGCTCGTCTCCGGCATCGGCACTGGCCAGAATTTGCACACCCGCTATTGGGGCAGCGGATTCTTGCCAACCGTGCACCAGGGCGTGCAGTTCCGCTCCAGTGGCGACCCCGTGCTCTTCGTCTCTAACCCGCCCGGCATGAGTCCGGAAGTGCGTCGGCGCATTCTCGATAGCGTGCGCGCGGTGAACCAGCAAAAACTCGACGCCGTGGGAGATCCTGAAATCGCCACGCGCATCAAGCAATACGAAATGGCCTGGCGGATGCAAACCAGCGTGCCCGATCTGATGGACAACTCGAAGGAACCGGCCAGCGTTTATGAACTCTATGGCGAGGAGGCGAAAACACCGGGCACGTTCGCCGCTAACTGCCTCCTCGCCCGCAAGCTCGCCGAGCGCGACGTCCGCTTCATCCAGCTCTACCATCGCGACTGGGACCACCACGACCAGTTGCCCGAAGGCCTCGCAAAAGAGTGCCGCCAGGTGGACCGCGCCGGCTATGCGCTGGTGCAGGACTTGAAACAGCGCGGCCTGCTCGACGATACCATCGTCCTCTGGTCCGGCGAGTTTGGCCGCACCCCGATGTCGCAAAGCAACACTTCCTACGACACCTATGGCCGCGACCACCACATGAAGGCCTTCAGCTCATGGGTCGCCGGGGGCGGCTTTAAAGGCGGCGGTCTCGTCGGCGCCACCGACGAGCTGGGTTTCTCCGTCACCACCGATCCCGTGCACGTCCACGACCTCCACGCGACCATCCTCCACCTCATGGGCATCGAACACACCAAGCTCACCTACCGCTCCCAGGGTCGCGATTTCCGCCTCACGGATGTACACGGCGAGCTGCTCCCACAGCTGCTCGGCTAGCGATTCCGAAGCAACCTAAGAACATTCATGCATAAGACGCGCTCCATAGACTCGTCCTTTAAAATCGCTATTCATAGCGGGTTGCCCCGCCGCAGATGGATCAAGGGCGCGCTCGTCCTGAGTGCCTGGGCCGCGCGCTCCGGTCGCGCGTTCTCGCAAGAAACCGCTCCGACTCCACCGCCGCCGGAGACGCTATCCTTCCCGGCGGATCCGCCCGCGACCTGGTTGACCTATCATTTGGCCCACCCGGGAAGGACGGCGCCGGGCGACCCGAATGCGGCCTTCTCCTGGAAGGGGCGCTACCATCTTCACTACATCTACGAAGCCAAAGCCGGCACCTCGTGGGCGCACGTTTCCAGCACGGACATGGTGCACTGGCAGTGGCATCCTACCACGCTCACCCCCGCCACCATGGGGCATGGTCTGTTCAGCGGGACCGGCTTCCTCACCAAAGAAGGTAAGCCCGCTATCATCTACCACGGGGAAGGTTCCGGCCGGAATCAGATCGCGTTCGCCGAGGACGATCTGCTGGAGCGCTGGTCGAAACCGGTGCCGGTCAATCCTAAGACCAGGTCGGGAGCGCTTCCGGAAATGCGTCACTGGGACCCTGACTGCTGGCTCGATGGAAACACCTACTACGCGGTGTCCGGGGGCAGGGAACCGCACCTGATGAAGTCCGCAGATCTGCGGGAATGGGAATACCTCGGCCACTTGCTCCACGACGAAATGCCCGCCCTCGACGTGCCGCGTGATGAGGACATCTCCTGCCCGAATATGTTCCGGATTGGGGACAAGTGGATGCTGCTCTGCCTCAGTCACTGGATCGGGAGCCGCTATTACCTCGGCCGCTTTCAGGACGAAAAGTTCCTCCCAGAATCGCATGGCCGGATGAACTGGATGTGCGCGTTCCAAGGGGGAGACGAAGACGCCGACGTGTTCGCCCCCGAGAGCCTCCTGACACCTGACGGTCGGCGCGTCATGTGGGCCTGGTCGCGGGTCAAGCACCGGCTCCACGATGTGCCCATCCAAAGCAGCATCCAATGCCTACCGCGCGAGCTGAGTCTCCCGGCCGATGGCGTGCTGCGCATCAAACCGCTTAGGGAACTGGAACAACTCCGCTACGATGCTGCCACCGAAGCAATGGTCACCATTCCAGCAGACGCAATCCACCTACTGCAGGGAATCACCGGTGACGCCCTCGAACTGAACATCACCCTCCAGCCGGGTTCAGCACGGAGGTGTGGCGTCCACGTTTACAGCGACCCGCAGGGCAGGGGAGGATTTCCCATCGCATTCGATCCCCAGGCCAAAACCCTGAGCCTGGGTGAAACCAAGATTCCCCTGGCCTTGCCCCCAGGCGAAGACCTGGAACTGCGCGTCTTTCTCGACAAAAGCATCATCGAAGTCTTCGCCAACGACCGTATTGCCGCGCTGGCGCCCCATCGCTACGGCCCAGGAGACCGCGGCATTAGCCTTTTCAGCGAAGGTGACTCATCCCTTGCTAGGAAAGTTACCGCCTGGAAGCTGCGTTCCATCTACGCGGGAAAGACCGCCTTTTCCCCGGAAGGAACGCCGGGTCCCCAATGAGTCCTCTGCGGCCACGCCCGGCCTCTAGTTTCTGACCCTATCGCTTTTATCGTGAAATCGCCACTACCATCCCTGACGCTCTTTTTTCTCGCCGGTCTCGGCGCGCTGCGCGCCGCCGACCCGCCAGCTCAGCCTGCCGCCATCAATCTCGCCGCCACTCCGGCCGCGCAGCAGGAGCCGTTCGAATTCGAGAAGAAGGATGCCGCGGCGCATATAGCGTATTTCCTGCAAAATCGAAAGTCCGCTGCAGCTGATCCCTATCGACCGATCTATCACTTTTCGCCGCCGGGCTTTGGTCTGCACGATCCGGCCGGTTTATGTAAATGGCAGGGCAAGTACCACCTCTTTTACCTGTACAGCCCCCCCGGATTGCAATGGAGTCGGGGACATGCCGTCAGTGAGGATCTGGTGCACTGGCGCGACTTGCCCCTGTTGCCCAAGGCCATCCGCCTCGGCACCGGACAGGCCTGGGCCGACAAGGACCGCGTGATCCTGTCCATAGCCGACGGCAAATTGTTTACTGCCAGCGACCCCTTGCTGGAGCAGTGGACCGAACACCCGGTCAAGTTTCCCGGAGCGGATAACTATATCTGGAGGGAGAATGACCATTATTACATCACGAGGGCGGCGGGTGGAGCCACTACCGCCCTGGAGATTCTTCGCTCCAAGGATCTGTCGCAGTGGGACTCCATGGGGAACTACCTGGACGACGGCTATTTCACCGAACCGGGCACTGACGGATCCTGCAACAATGTGCTGTCCCTCGGGGGCGGCCAGCACCTTATCCTGTTCTTCAGCCACAACCAAGGTCCGAAATACTACATCGGCAAATCCGATCTGGAACGCGGCCGCTTCTCCATCCAGCACCACGGACGGATGAACTACGGACCTGTCATGCGCGGCGGCCTCCACGCCCCCTCCGGATTCGTCGATACCGACGGCCGGTGCATCGGCCTGTGGAATGTCATGGAATGCACCATCAAGGACGATATGGGGGGAACCAAGGACGAGATGCTCTCGCTGCCGCGGGTGCTGGCTGCTAACAAAGAGGTCACCGCCGATGCAGGCTGGAATATCCGGCCGATCAACCCCCTCACCATCGAGCCCGCCGAAGAGCTTAAAAAGCTGCGCTTCCATCCGGTGAAGCTGGAAAATGTCGCCATTCCCGCCAACGGCCAGCAGACCCTAGCCGGGGTGCAGGGCCGGGCCATGGAACTGGAGGCCGTGATCGATCCCAAGTCGGCGCGGGAAGTCGGCTTGCGCATCCTGCAAAGCCCGAATGGCGAGGAGCAAACCACCATCAGCCTTTCCATGCATGGCTACGCCTGGCCGTGGCATTCCAACAAACGCGAACTGATGATCGATGTTTCCCAGGCCTCGCTCAGCCCCGACGTGGCCTCGCGAACCCCCGAAATCGGTCCCCTCTATCTCAAGGATGGCGAGAAGCTCCATCTGCGCGTCTTCATTGACCGCAGCGTCATCGAAGTCTTTGCCAATGGGCGCCAATGCCTGACGCTGCGGGCCTATCCGACCCGTCCGGATAGCACCGCCGTGTCCGTCTTCGCCCGCGGCAGCGAAGCGAACCTGGTTTCCCTAACCGCCTGGCAGATGAAGAGCATTTGGCCGGAACTGAATGACAAGGAAGGACGGTAACCCAAAAGCCCAAAGGGAGAACGCGTCCATGGGGGCCCTTTATCCCCTGCGCACGGGGCGTGATCCGTCTTTTCTGGCATCAAGCGACTCGCCCGTTGGGCGAGTCCCTCCGAGGTCAAAATGCACCACCGCCTCGCGGGCGGGGGCAGGTCGCCGGGTGCCCTGAGGCGCCCACCGCCTGGGAGGGTTTGCGCCGGTTTTTTCTTTCTTCTGGCGACCGGGGGACGCTGTCTGGGTCAGCCCTGGCGCGCCCCGTTGGGGCGCCGAGGGAGAGCGCCCACGGCGGGGGCCTGCGCCTGCCCAGGGCAACGCCCTGGGTAACGCCCAGGGTATCCGGCCAAAAGCGAATCCAGCCGTGAACCTAAAATCGCGAGTTGAATAACCCTAAAATCGTTAGTCGACCCTCGCAGGCAGTGGGCGCGGAGCGCTGGCGCGGGAGGGTTTTTCCTCGCACGTGGGCCTTTTGGGGGCTTTCGCGTTGGCACCCCTGCCGGGGTGCGGGCCCCTTTGGGGTCGCGGATCCGGTGGTGTCGCTCCGCTCGCCACCGGCTACACGCTGGGATGTGCGACGACAATTATAAGTGACCCCTGACGACAATTAAAACTGACCCCTGATGGGGTGGTTTTCCGGGGTGATTCGGCGTGCTGATTGACGCCGGCCGGGGCGGCGTGTGCTGCTTCGGGTTGTGGTCAACAAAACCCAACTCACTAGGCTCGTTTTCGAGCGCAACCAAGGAAGAACCATCAGCATGAGTGCCATGAAGGCAGGGATGTCCCGCGGTCGCGCAATGTTTATTCTGTAAAATTAGCGATTAGGCTAGGGGTGGGTGGACGGGGTTCATGTTGAGGTAAATTTTGGAGGTGAGCCATTCGTCGCTTTGCTCGCAGAGAAGGGCGGAGAC
>CANHIJ010000169.1 GCA_947460575.1 Verrucomicrobiales bacterium
GAGGGTTTGGCTGGAAAGGATGGCATGGGCGATCAGAGGGAAACGGGGGCCGGTTCCGAAGCCGTCCCATGTCAGGGAGATGTAGGATTGCAGGGAGTGGCCATCGATCCACGGCCATCCGCCTTCGTGGAGCTTTGAAATGCCGGCGGCAAAGAGAGTGTGGACAGCCCCGAGCAGGACGAGTTTGGCAGGGAGCCCGGAGCTGCCGACGGTGTTCAACTGGGGGGTTGGGCGCATCCAGCCTGGCCATTTTCGGCGAATCAGGGCGTCTACGGAAAAACCATGATCGCTCCTAGCCAAGCAAAGGAAAAGGAGGGTGTAGACCGGAACATACCAACCGTGGGAATAATGAATCCCGATCGAAAGAGCGTGCAGCGGCAGTAGAGTCAGAGCCGTGGCAACTTTGGCTGGGCCTGTGAAAAGCCCCACTGCGGAGCAAATCCACGAGAGCAGGCAAAGATTCCGGAGGAACCATATGGTGGTGCCATCGAGCGAGCCTAGGCCGCTCCAGCGGACGAAGTCGACCGGAATATGCAGGGAGGGATCTGAACTCGCTAGGGAAGAGGCGAGCGTGATTGGGCCGGGTTGGGTTAAGGCAAGCACAAGTAGACCACTGTAAAAAATGGCGCGCATTTTCCCGGAGCGCGGCGGAAGATCATCAAGCCAAAAAGAAATAAACCGGTTTATCACAGTGTTGGTTTAACACTTGCCTCGCCGCTTCGAAAGGCGCAATGTTTAATCGCTAAAATCGGAAGTTAGGAGAGGGAGTGGATGGGCGGACGATGAAACAGATGACCTGGCGCCGGTTTCCGCAGCACTGAAGTGAGTTGTCGCCTTGGGGAAGGCGATGCGGCATTGCCGGTGCAGGGAGGCAAGCGGGGGCCGCTGCGGGGGTGTCAAGCAGCTTGTCCTGACTCCTTTTTATCGACCGCTCGCCCCCCGTAAATCGATTAGCGATTGCGGAAGTAGTGTTGAGTGTCTGGCCCCTTTGGGCGATCAAACTTACCTTCCATGACGATCTCCGCTATTCCCCAAGAGCCATCCGTAGTCACCTGGTGGTGGCTGGAGGCCGATGTCACAGAGCCTGATCGCCCGGCCTTGATCAGTGCCGATGGCGCGATCGTGTCACGTGGAGAGTTAGCGGCGTCGGTGCAAGCCTTAGCGTGGTATTTGTTGGATCAGGGCATCGAACCAAGCGATCGGCTGGCGCTGTGGCTGGCTCCGGAATCGGCGCGGGCGGTCGCCTTGCTTGCGGTGATGGCGGTGGCGACGGTGGCACCACTCGCGCAGGCTGGCCCAAGGGAGATCGTGGAAGAGGACTTGCGTCGACTGCGGGCGAGCCGGGTGGTGGTGGGTGATCAGCCGCCCCTGGAGGTGTTGCAGGCAGCCGAGGCGTTGGGACTGGAAGTGCTCGTCTTGGACCCGTTTCGGGTGCCAGGGCGCCGGTGCGGTTCAGTGCCGCCGCCTGCTGCCGACGACATCGCGCTCGTGCTGCAATCCTCCGGCACCAGCGGCCGGCCGAAGGTGGTGCCTCTGAGTCACGCCAATCTTTTCGCTGGTGCCGGTGCGGTGATTGAGGCCGTGGGATTGGATGGCGAGGACCGTGCGTTGGCAGCGATGCCGATGCTTCATATCCATGGGATTGTGGCCACACTGCTGGCTCCGCTGCTGGCCGGTGGCAGCGTGATCTGCTGCCGGCAACGCGCGGTGCAGGAGCTGGTGACACAACTGACTAGCCTGCGTCCGACATGGTTCTCGGCATCGCCGACGCTGTTGCTGGCTTTGGCCGACGAGGTGGAGCGGGCTGGAGTAACGCCGCGGCACGGCGAGCTGCGATTGCTTCGCTCTGTTACGATGCCGCTGTCATCCGCTGCACGCGATCGACTGGAGGCGGTGTTCCGCATTCCGCTCCTTGAGGTGTATGGGATGACGGAGGCATCCTCGCAAGTTTTCAGCGAGCGCCTCCCGGAAAGCGGCGTGGGTCGGCGCCCGGGCATGGTCGGAGTGCCGAGTGGCCCGGAGGTGGCGGTGTTGCAGGCGGACGGCGAGCATTGTCTACCGTTCGTGGTCGGGGAAGTGGCGATCCGTGGTAGCTCCGTCACGCGAGGTTATGAGGGTGAGGGAAAAAGTGGATGGAGTGTGGATGCGCGGGGAACGCCTTGGTTCCGCACTGGGGACGAGGGATGGCTCGACGAGGCAGGCCAGCTCACTTTAAGTGGCCGTCTCAAGGAGATGATCAATCGCGGCGGCATGAAGGTGGTGGCGGTGCGGATCGACGAGGCCTTGAACCGCCATCCAGCTGTGGAGGAGTCGCTTTCGTTTGGCGTTCCGCACGCGACCTTGGGCGAGGATGTCGCTGCGGCCGTGGTGCTGCGTGCGGGGGCGGCGGTTGGCGAGGAACAACTGCGCGAGCACCTGATCGCGGTATTGCCAGTCCACGAGGTGCCGTCTCGGATTGTGTTTGTCGAGTCGCTGCCACGCGGTGCCACTGGAAAGCTGCGCCGGGTTGGCTTGGCGGATCAATTGGCAGGGGAGCTTCGCTCGTGCGGAGCGCCTGCTAGAGGGCAGATGCAACAGTTAGTGGAGGAGGCGTTCGCGGCGGTCCTCGGCGTGGAATGCTCTGGAAGTGACGCCAATTTCTTCGTGCTGGGCGGCGATTCACTCTCCAGCCTCGAAGTGATCACCCGCTTGGAGCAAACCCTCGGAATCGAACTGAATGTGGCGATGCTTTTCCTCCATCCGAGTGTGCGGACTCTCGCAGATAAGCTTGAATCTTTGCTAGCTGAAGAGGAAGCACAACTGAACGGTGCTGCGGGCGTCTCGGGTGACGTTGGGGACAGCCTGACCGAGCGCATGGCTCGGCTGCGCGGACTCCGCAGGGAAGCCCTGCCGCAGGCCATCACCGTCGCCGCGCCCTTGCCGGACGACGGATCACCTGGCGGCGAGGTCTTTCCGGCTTCATTCGCCCAGACGCGGCTCTGGTTTCTGCATCAGTTAGAGCCGGCCCTGACCGCGTACCACCTGGTCTCGCTGTGGCACCTGCGGGGCAGCCTGGATCGGTCGGCCCTCCGGCAAGCTCTCGCCGGGCTGATGGAGCGACATCCTGTGCTGCGCACCTCGTTCCGCCTCCGGGGAAGCATGGTGCAGCAAATCATCCATCCGGCGTTTTCGCTGCCGCTCCCGCTGGAGCGCCTTGGCGGTGGTGCCATGGAGGCGTTGATCGCCAACTGGTTGCGGGAGGAGGGATCTACGCCCTTTGATCTCGAGTCGGGAGTGCTGCTGCGAGCACGCCTCCTGGAGATCGGCGCCGACGAGCATATTCTATTGCTCAATCACCATCACATCGCCTCCGACGGATGGTCACGAAATGTGCTATGCGAGGATTTGAGCGCGTTCTACAATGCCGCGCGAGCGGGCCATCCTCCGGCGCTTCCGGCGCTTTCCACTCATTACCAAGACTATGCCGTCTGGCAGCGTGATCGCATCCAGGGACCGCGCGCGGCGGGTCTGCTCGACTACTGGACTCGGCAACTCGAAGGGGTCGAGCCGCTCGCGCTGCCCGAGGAAGGTCGCCGTCTCGCCAGCGGCGGTCACGAAGGCGGGGTCGTGACTTTTTGTATCGGGCGATCCCTCCTTGCCCCCTTCGAAGAGCTCTGCCGGTCCGAGGGCGCTACCCTGCACATGGGCCTGCTCGCGGTGGTGGCGTTGCTGCTCCATCGGCACAGTCACCAGGAGGATTTCGCGATTGGGATTCCCATGGGGGGGCGCGGTCAGGCGGGGCTCGAGCCGTTGGTGGGGCTCTTTGTGAATACGCTGCCGATCCGCACGAGATTTGAGGGTTCGCCGAGCTTTCGGCAATTGCTCGCGCAGGTGCGCCTGACTTCGATCGAAGCCTATGCCCACCAGGAGCTTCCTTTTGAGCAAATCGTCAAGGCTTTGCGGATGGATCGAGACGTTAGGCGCAATCCGCTGGTGCAGGTGATGTTCCAGTTCATCGCGATGCCGTTGTCGTCGTTGAGCGACCTGAGCGGCCTGGAGGTGGAGCGACTTCCGGTTTCCCCTGGTGCCGCCCGGTTTGATCTGGAGTTCTCCCTCCGCCAAGACGCGGAGGGGGGGTTGCTAGGCGAGGTGATCTATGACACCGGGCGCTATCAAGCTGTAGGGATGGAGGGGCTCATCAATCGCCTCCACACGCTGCTTGGTTCCGCTCTCGAAGCTCCCGATGCGCCTGCGGCATCCCTGGCTTTGCTCCCTGAATCAGAGCGTGAGCAGATCGAGACCTGGCAGGGCGGCGAACCGGCGGAACGCTGCGGCGATGTTGTTCATGAGTTGTTTGAGCGCCAGGTGGCACGGACTCCCGAGGCCATCGCGGTTGTCGAGGGGAATGAGTGCCTGACCTATGCCGAGCTCGACTCGCGGGCCAACCGACTCGCCCATCATCTCGTCGCTATGGGAGTGGGTCCTGATGTGATAGTGGCACTCTGCCTCGACCGCTCCGTCGAGCTCATGGTTTCGGTTCTGGCCATCCTCAAGGCCGGGGGGGCCTATCTGCCGCTTGATCGCGCCTGGCCGACGCTGCGTCGGGTGGCGGTACTGGAGGCGTCGGGCGCGGCCCTGGTTTTGACTGACGAGAGCGCCGAAGCATGGGGAGGTTCGGTTCAGGCGCGGTTGCTTGATCCGCAGCGGGTCGACCTGCGAGCGGGCCCCGACGGCGTCCCTATCCATGGGCCACGTTGCCCCGAGTCGCTGGCCTACGTGCTCTTTACCTCGGGTTCGACGGGGCAGCCGAAGGGCGTGGCGATGCCGCACCGCCCCCTCGTCAACTTGCTCGCTTGGCAGGCCACGCGCCTGGAGGGAGCGGTGCGCACGCTTCAATTCGCGAGCCTTGCGTTCGACGTTTCCTTCCAGGAGATGTTCTCGACTTGGCTCGCTGGGGGAACGCTCTTCCTCGTCCCTGACAGGGTGAGAATCGATCCATCGGCCCTCCTGCTCATGCTGGAGCAGAGCGGTATGGAACGGCTGTTCCTGCCCGTCGTGATGCTCGCGCATCTGTCCGAGGCGGCTGAAGCAGGCCCGCCTATTCCGCTTAGGCTTCGGGAGGTGATCGTGGCCGGAGAGCCCTTGAGAATAACCCCGGACATCCGGCGCTTCTTCACCCGACTAGGTGGGTGTCGGCTTTGGAATCACTATGGCCCGACCGAGACGCACGTCGCGACGGGCTATCTCTTGCCACCCGATCCAGCGGACTGGCCTGAGTTTCCATCGATCGGTAGGCCCATAGACAACACGAAGATTTGCCTCCTGGATTCCCGCATGCAGACGGTGCCGCCGGGTGTTGCTGGCGATCTCTGGATCGGCGGGGCTCCGGTCGCCCGAGGTTACTGGCGGCAACCGGAGCTTACCAAGGAGCGATTCATCGCCGATCCATGCGCGGAGCGCCCGCAGGCGCGGCTCTATCGCACGGGCGATCGTGCCCGCTGGACGGACGATGGGCAACTCGAGTTCCTCGGTCGCAGCGACCATCAGGTCAAGATTCGTGGCCATCGCGTCGAACTCGGGGAGATCGAGGCGGTGCTCGCGGGGCATCCGGAGGTGAGGTCAGCGGCGGTCGTGGTTCGCAGGGCCGACGAAAAGCGGGAGTCACTTGTGGCCTTCGTGACCGGTTTTCAAGGCGAGGCGCTGCGGTCGGCTGAGGTGCGGATGTGGCTGCGGGCCCGGCTTCCCGATGCGATGATACCGACGAAGGTGAGCGCCCTAGCAACGCTGCCGCTCAATGCCAATGGCAAGGTCGATCGGAGGGCCCTGGAGCGTCTGGCCGTGGAAGGGGTGCGGATAACGGATTCGGTCGGCGTTGCTCGTGAGGCGATTCAGGACGGGGGGCTTGAGGAGTCGGATGAATCGATCGCGTCTTCGCCGACGCTTTTGGAAGCCGAGCTGGCGCGCGTTTGGCGGTGGCTTTTCATGTGTGAGGAGGTGGACGTTGCCGCGGACTTCTTCCAGATGGGCGGGGATTCGCTGATGGCGGTGCAGTTGGCGGTGGAGCTTGAGCGCCTGCTGGGGCGTCGCATCCCGATTGCCATGCTGTTCGAGGCGACCACGATGGCCGCGCTGGCGCGGCGCCTGGCCGACGAATCCTGGGTGCCGGCCTGGAAGTCACTTGTGGCCCTGCAACCGTCTGGATCGCAGACGCCCTTGTTTGTGGTGCATGGCTTGGGGGGAGATGTCTTCTACGCTGGTCGCTTCGCCCGGTTGCTGGGTCCGGACCAGCCGGTCTATGGGATCCGCGCAGACGAGATCGAGGGACCGGAGATACCGCCAGGGGGCGTCGAGGAGATGGCCCGAGCCTATGCGCAGGAGGTCCGGGCTTTTCAGCGGGAAGGTCCCTAC
>CANHIJ010000170.1 GCA_947460575.1 Verrucomicrobiales bacterium
CAAGCCCCTGGCCAACGATTCGCCTACTCCAACTTCGGCTACTGCCTCCTCGGCCGCCTCATCGAAAAAATCTCCGGCCAGTCCTACCCCGATTTCGTGCAGGCCGCCATCCTCGCCCCCTGCGGCATCTCAGGCATGCAAATCGCCGGTAATACCCTAGCCGAACGCGCCCCCTCCGAGGTCGTCTACTCCGGCCGCGACGGCGAAGACCCCTATAACATAAACGTCCGCCGCATGGACTCCCACGGCGGCTGGCTCGCCACCCCCTCCGACCTCCTCTCATTCCTCACCCACTGCGACGGCGCCGCGTTTCCCTCCGACCTCCTGAATCAAATCTCCTTCCAAACCATGATGGCCCCCACCAACGCCAACCCCGGCTACGCCAGCGGTTGGGCCGTCAACGCCGCGCCCAACCGCTGGCACACCGGCAGCCTCCCCGGCACCACCGCCATCGCCGTCCAAACCGCCCGCGGCCTCTGCTGGGTCGCTTGCGCCAACTCCCGCAGTAAAGACCTCGCCAGCGCCCTCGACCGCCTCATGTGGGACCTCGCCCGCGCCGTCCCCGCCTGGAAAGCCTAGCGCTTCACTAGCCAACGCCTGCCCCGCCTCACTCCACCACCAATACCCCCTTCATCACCATCCAATGCCCCGGAAAGGTGCAAATATACGGGTAGTTCCCCGGCTCCGCCGGAGCGTTGCAGTAGATCGTAAACTCCCGGCCCGGATCGACCATATCCGTATAGACCAGCACTTCCGGGACCTCGGGCACATAGTGTTTAGAAAATCCGCGCGGGTCCGCGATCATTTTATTAGCCGCCTCACCGACTTTTGACGTCGATCCCGGCGCCAGCAGCACCCAATTGTGCGGCACCACGTCGGGGTTCGCTAAGGTCACGCTGAGCCGCTCGCCCCGCTTCGCGCGCAGTTCCCGCTCGGCAAATTGCAGCCCCGCCGCGGTTTGCACCCGCAAGGCCCGACCTGGTTTCCCTTGCCCCCAGGGATTCGCCTGGGCCGCCGCAGGCCCCGCCCCCGGCACCGCCAATCGGGGCTGCTTGGCCACCGCTTGATAACCCGCAAAATCCCGGAACGGCCCGCCTAGCACATGTGCCGTCAGAAAAAGCTCCCGCTCCACGCCATCCTGCGGCTGCACCACCACGTGGATTTGCCCCGCCGGTTGGATCTGCGGCATCTCCAAAAACAGTTGCCGACCCTCGCCTACAACCACCGCCCGGGTGATGTCGAGCACGTCGTGCCCCGCTTGTTCCGGCTGCCGCAGCGACAATTCCGGCGACCCGTAGGCCGCGCTGTAGCGGTAGTTCCAGCACTGCGCAAAATGCCGACTGGCCTCGGCGGCCCCCGCTCCCAGCTTGTCCGAAAACGTCAGGAGCAAACCATTTTCCCTAACCTCGAAGGCGACCGGAACCTGCATCGCTCCCCCCGTATAGCGCAGCCGCTGCAGGCACCCATCGTCCGGCGTGTGTAGCTCCCCCAGCCGGTCATGCCGCTCACATAGAGATGCCCGTCGCGCGGACTAAACCGCCCGCGGTGGGACCCCGAGCGAAAGTTCCCCGGCAAGGGCACCGCCCCTCCCTGCCACACTCCCTTGACCTCCTGCCGCAGCACCGCGAAGGCGCTACCCGTCCCAAAACTCAGGTGCACCATCTGCCCGCTCAAGGGCCCCCACACCTTGTCAGGAATCCATGTCTGCCCCCCCGCCGAATTGTCCGCCCCGCGCGGCAACCACAGCAGCGGCAAGCCCGTCGCTACCCCCGCCTTCGGCCCCGGATAACCATAATATCCCCCCGCCACAATCTGCGCGATGGCGCTCGTCGGCGTCCACTCGCCCTCCGAATACGGCACCGTCAACACCCCCTCCGGCGAAAGCCCTAATCCATCCGGATTGCGAAAACCCGAGGCCACCACCTCCGCTTTTTTCCCCGGCGTGATCCGCAGCAAACCCCGACTCCCCGAGGCGGTGTAAAAGTTCCCCGCCGCATCCCGCTCCAGCCCACACAGAAAATCGTGCCCCCCCACCGGGGTCTCAAAGTCGTTGCTCAAACACTCGTAAAAGTCAGCCTCGCCGTCCCCATTCAAGTCGTGCAAGCGCGTGATCTGATCCCGCCCCAACACGCAGGGGAGGTCCTCCGCCACCACCAAACCCAGCGGCTGGTGCAGCCCCGCCGCGACCCTTTTCCAGTGCAGTTGTCCTAACTTACTATCAATCCCGCTCACCCGCCACACATCCCCCGTCATAGTGCACAGGGCCACATCTCCATTGGCATAAAAATCGTGTCCCCCCACAAAAAAGAGCGACTTCCACGGATTGTCGAAGGGCAAGCTCAAGGTGTCGACCACAAACGGCCAACCCTCTATGGGCAATCCGATCTGAACCTTCGTTTCCACAATCTGCGGCCACTGGGTCGGCCCGCCCCCCGCAAAGCGCCGCAGCCCTTCCCCCTCCTCCGATACCACTTTCCCCCCCACAAAATCCGCCGACCGCAGCAACTCCGCCCCCCCCTGCTCATGCGCAAAGATGGTCTTCTTCCCATAGCGATAATATCCCCGGTATTTTTTCTTAACCTCATTTTGCGCAGTCGCCCCCACCAAGGGATCTTCCACCGCATTTCCCTTCATCATCAGCCCATCCATGAAGCCGTGGCGCGTGTCGGAAAACTTCAAAAAGCCCCCCTCCCACACCGCCCGCCACGCATCCGCCACCGGATCATAACAAGCCGACCGTTCCCCGTTTTCTCCCAAGCGAACGCACACCGCCTTCGAAACCGTTAGCCCTGCGCCCCGAAACACCCCCGCCAAGCACGGCCCGCAATCCATGTCATTCCACCGTCCATCGCGCCACGTCACCTCGTCATTCTGATTCCCCCAGTGGCCCTGCTTGCCCCCGTCCAACCCAGGATAAGCCGCCATCATGGGCTGCGGATGAGCCCGCCACTCCCGCGCCTGTTTGGCATAAAAATCATATTGCCGATCCCGGTTCACCGCCTCCCCGTACAGCGGATGCGCCGACCGATTCAGCGGACCCAAATCCCCCTCGCCCCCTCCCCCTAACTGCGCCATCGATTCCCCTCGAAACAGCTCTATGGTGGCCCCATCGCGCTCCCCCGCCCCCGTCGGCAGGCTGATTGCCCTAACGCCGCTGGAAAGCCGCACCTCCTCCACCCATCCGGCGCAGCCGATCCCCGCTTCCACGGTCCGCCCTATCCCCAATTCCCCGGGCACGGCCGCCCCTTGGCGGGCCGCCAGCGCCTTATCCCCCACCACTTTTCCGTCCACGTAGAGCCGTACGCGCGCACTTTCTAACACCATGGCTACATGGTGCCAGGCGCCGTCGCAAATCGCCACCCCGCTGCGCACTTCCCCTCCCTGACCAGGAAGATAAACCGAAAAATCACCCGCGCCCGTATAGCTGTATAGTTCCCAGTGCGCCGCCGAGGCCTTGCTGTCGCTGGCGACGATCACATTAAAAGCCGCGGCATTTTCTAACTTTACCCAAGCCTCCACCGAAAGCGGCGCCGCCCGCCACGCTTCCCTCCCCGGCACCAAAATCCCCCCCCTCCGCGCCTCCAGCGCCGGGCCAAATTTTCCCGGCACCAGCAGCTCCGCCGCCGGGCCCGCCGCCGCCTCCCGCGCCAAGTTCGGCCGCGGCCCGCCCGACCCCGGCTCCACCAATTCGCACTTCAGCCACTCCAGCCCCCGCCGATACTGCCCTAACGTCACCTCGGCGTCGCCCCCCTGCTCCGCAATCAGCCCCACCGGCCCCCGCCAACCGCTCTCCAAAATCACCCGCAGCATGCCCTGCTCGTAGATCCCCTGCGAAGGCGCCATGATCTTGGACTCCCCGTCCGGCACCATTCCGGTCACGTTCACCGCCACCACATAGGCCTGCATGCGCTTCCAAATGGCCGCAAAGTCCGCCATGTCTCCGTGCCCGTGGCTAAAGTTATAAACCATCCCCACCCCCGTCACTCCTAGCTTTTTGAGCCGCTCAATCACCGCCACCTCGTTGTCCGGGATCCCAAACCACCCATTGTGATTGTACAACTGCACCGCCACCCCATAGGGCCGGGCGATTTCCACGATCTGGCGAATCCGCTCCGCTTCCTCCGCGACCCGCTGCTCCTGCTCCGCCGCCGTTCTTGTCAGGCTCCCCGAACCCATCACCCACAGCGCCGGCGCCACCTTTTGCCGCTTAAATACCTCCAGCGCCGTCCGCAACACCGGGTCCGCCGGATTCGTCGGCGACCACCACCCCGTAATCTCGATGCCCGCCTGCTTCATGGCCTCGCACTCCGCAGCAAACGCCGGAATGTCCTTTTCCCGCCAATCATACACAAACCGCTTAAACCCCAATCGTTTGAGCATCGCCGCCCGCTCCTCCGGCCCCCGCCCCACGGCGTCAAAGGGCACCGCACACCATGCGTGCAGGTTTTCCGGGGCCAAAAGCACCGCCGGATCCGTCCCTCCCACCCCCTCCCCCGCACCAACCGGCCCCGCCGCCCACGCCGCCAAAAAGAGCCTTACAACTTGAAAAAAGGGAATGCGTTTCACAACTAAAAAAGAGGGCGAAGGGTTCACCCCCACTTTCCCTACAGCACTCCCGCCGCCAATGCAAACCAACCCACTCCCTGCCCCCCGCCGCCAACCCGCCACCAAAGCCCCGACTGAGTTGCTTCCGAAACCCCTCGCCCGCCTCCAACCCCATGGCCCGCCGCAAACGAGGCACCCGCTTGCGGTTGGTCAGGATCCCATGGGCTGACAAAAAAAGAGACTCAGCCTCTTTTTCAGCAGATCCACTAGCCACGGATTCAGGTCGAACCACTCCAATCCGCGGTCCGTGGTAATGGATCTGATTTTGCCGCTCCCCAGCCAGGCATCGACTTCCTCGGCAATCGGTCCGCTCGCTTTGCCCGGCAGCGCCCGCAGGCGCAAGTGGCGCGTATGGCGGTCCACACAAGTTAGCCATATCGTCGCTCCGCTGAACATCAGATCAATTTCCCCATGCCCAGGCTCCCTCCTTTCATGCCCCCCTGCGACCGGTCCACCAGCCCCTGCCCCTTGCGCACTTTTAGCTTTCCTTTGTCAGGTGGGCCCGTCCGGTTTTTCCGGAACTTGCGACCCTGCCGAGGCAGCTTTCGGACCATCTGCCCACCGTTTCGGCGGTTCTTCTCGATGATTTTATAAATCGTCCCGGAGCTCAGCCTTCGACCCGCCCCGGTTACTTTGGCCCTCCCCGCGATCACGTCTGGGGAAAAATCCTTGTCCAGTTGTTGGTCCACCCACGGCTCGTTTTCCGCCGTCCACTGGCTCGCCCGGCGCGGGATGCGCCGCCGCGCCAAAGCCTGATGTTGGGCCGCAAACGAATCGCAGGTGCCATCCCTCTGCCGAACCTGGGACGAAACATAGGTGTCGGATTGATCCCGGGGGGCGGAACCGCGTTGCGGTTCATCCCCGCGCCGACATGGTCCCAGGGTAGGCCTCATTTCATTCGGCCAACCCTGGGCTGAAGGGTGGAATCCCGTTGGGATTGGAATGACAGGGCCATCGATGCTAGCTTCATAGGTGCGCCTGTAATGAGTGCATCGGCGCCGGATTTGAAATCCAAGTGCGCGTTGATGTGACGCAAGCCTGGTCAGCCGTGGCCTTGTCTGCCGCTACCGCGTCTGCTGCGGCCTCGTCTGGCGCGGCCTCGTTTATCAAATACGCCAACGGCGTTCCGCCCTCCAGCCCAGGGTTGCGCGCCCCGCGCTACCCTGGGAACCCATCCCCCCGCGCCCACCAACCCCATCGGGGTTGCGCCTTTTCGATTCACCTCCATTCCATCAGCCATGCCGCAATCCATCTCCGCGGTTTATCTTCACGCGGTATTTTCCACCAAAGGAAGGCGGCCCTCTCTGCGCGGCTTTGCTTTGCGGGTGTCGGCGACCACTCAAAATGCAACACCTGAAAATCACATTCCAGGCTTCAAAGTGCACTACTTTCGGAGTTAACGCCGCACCCTTGACGTCACGGCCGGGGGTGTAAAGTTTGTTCTGTAAAAGGCTTTAGCCTTGCTCTGCGCGCCCCTTTGTGGGGCTGCGGAGTGAGGCGAGCGTAGCGATGCCGAACGCAGCAGACCCCCAAAGGGGCGCGCGGCGGGCGGTGGCAGGGGGTGGGCCATGGTGGTCTGTGTTGAGGTCTAGCAAACACCCAGCCCAAACACATCCATGTCCCACCCAGCCCAACCAGACCTCCTCCACACCG
>CANHIJ010000171.1 GCA_947460575.1 Verrucomicrobiales bacterium
GGGGGATGGAATGGGATGAGATGGAATGGGATGAGATGGAATGGGATGGGATGGAATGGGATGGAATGGCGTGGACACACCCGGCGCCGATGCCGGAGGCATCTCAGCCTGTAGCCGGTGGTCAAGCGTAGCGACACCACCGGATTCCCCGTCCCAAGGGGGCCCGCACCCCGGCGGGGGCTTAGGGGCGGAGCAGTTTGTAAAACAGGGCTGCGGAGATGGCCAGGCCGATGGCGACGACGAGGGTGCGGACGGTGGCTTGGGGGATTTTTTGGGAGTAGTGGGCGCCGAGCCAGTAGCCGAGCAGGGCGCCTGCGACCATGATGGCGGCGCGAGGCCAGTCGACGAGGCCGCTGAGGGCGAAGTAGAGCGAGGCGGTGGCATTGATGGTGGCTCCGAGCATATTTTTCAGAGCGTTCATCTGGTGGATGTTGGAGAGGCCCTGGAAGGCGAGGAGGGCGAGCATGAGGATGCCGATGCCAGCTCCAAAGTATCCTCCGTAGAGGGCGACGGCGGCTTGGAGGGCGATGGCCGCGGCAGCGGAAAGGTGGGGAGCGGGGATCGGGCTGGAAGGGCTGGAAGGGGTGGAAGGGGTGGAAGGGGTGGAAGGGGTGGAAGGGGTGGACGCTTTGGCGGGAAGGCGGGATTCGATCCAGCGCTGGAGGGGGCGCTGGGCGAGGAAGAGGGAGGTGGCGAAGAGGAGCAACCAGGGCACGGCTTTGACAAAGATGGCTTCGCCTTGGATGTGGACGAGGGCGCTACCGAGCAGGCCACCGAGGATGCAAACGGGGACGAAGCGGCGCAGCCAGGGGCGGGTGGAGGTCCAGTGGCGGCGGAACCCAAAGAGGCTGCCGGTGGTTCCGAGGGTGAGGGCGAAGGTGCTGGTGGCGTTGGCGGCCACGGCGCCGCAGCCGCTGGCGAGGAGGACCGGAAAGGTCAGGACAGTGCCGCCTCCGGCTACGGCGTTGATGGCTCCGGCGGCGAGAGCGGAGCCGAAGAGGGCGAGGACTTCCCAGGGGGTCATGAGGGGGGCGGCTGAGGGTTTTGGGCGGAGCTGGGAGCAGCCCGAGAATGACAAGCTCGCCCTCGGCCGCGGGGAGCGGCGCGGGGCCAAGCCGGGGGGCGCGCGCTACTTTTTGGTGGCGACTGGTGCGGTGCGGCCGGGGAAGAGTTCCCGGCAGAGGGGGCAGGTGTGGCCTTGGCAGCCGCGGGCGGTGCAGTATTCCCGGCCGTAGAAGATGATGCGCAGGTGGAGTTGGTTCCAGTCCTGGCGCGGGAAGAGTTTTTTGAGGTCGGCTTCGGTTTGGGCAACTGACTTTCCGCTGGTGAGTTTCCAGCGCTGGGCGAGGCGGTGGATGTGGGTATCGACGGGGAAAGCAGGGACGCCAAAGGCTTGGGCCATGACCACGGAAGCGGTTTTGTGGCCGACTCCGGGGAGGGCTTCGAGGGCCGCGAAGCTTTGGGGGACCTGGCCACCGTGTTGTTCGACCAGGATGCGGGAGAGTTCGGATATGGCCTGGGCCTTCCGCGGGGAGAGGCCGCAGGGGCGGATGAGGGCGCGGATTTCGGGGACGGGCACTTGCATCATGGCCTCGGGAGTGGAGGCGCGGGCGAAGAGGGCCGGGGTGATCTGGTTGACCCGGGCATCGGTGCACTGGGCAGAGAGCAGGACCGCGATGAGCAGGGTGTAGGGGTCGCGGTGGTCGAGGGGGATGGGGGTCTCCGGATAGAGGTCCGCGAGGACGGTGGCGATGCGCGCGGCGCGTTCAGCGCGGGTCATGAGGGAAAGAAGGGGCCTCCGAAGAACTGGGGGCGGAGAGGAGCGATGGAGGGAATCAGCTGCCGAAGGAGCTTTGCTTGCGGCGGATGCTGCTCATCATTTGGCGCACGTGCGGGTGTTTGGAGCGGTCCTCGAGGATGTCCATGCTTTGGGCGTAGGAGCCCCACTTGAGGACCTTAATGCGGACGTTGCGGGCGCCCCAGTCCTTGATGCCCGCCATGTTGGGCTTGTAGAGGTCGATGGTTTTGGTGCCGACGAGGGCGCTGCCGTAGTCGTCGATGCGGTACGTGTAGGGGAGGCCTTCGATTTGGAACACGGTCCCGAGGGGGAAGACGGACCAGTCGGAGGCGGCGCTGCGGAATTGGCCGTACTTAAGGGTGCCGCCTTCGGCGCTGGCGCGGCCGTACTGAAGGCTATCGGCTTCGAGGTGACTGTAGGCGGTGGTGCGGACCTTGTAGTATTTGGCGTTGTCGACCTGAGAGCGGGAGCCGTGCTGGTAGACCTTGGCGTTGGCGAGATTCGAGGAGGTAGAGCAGCTGCAGAGTCCGGCGAGCGCCAGGGCAGAAAGGGCAGTCAGAAGGGAGCGGCAGGCCATAGGTTGAGAGACGAGGCGGTTGGAGCGGTTCGGGGGGGAAGGCGGCAGGTCAAATCCGAGAATCAGCCTAAGTGCTTTCCATAGAGCAGCGGCCGCGCCAGGTTAAACCACTTTATTCAGCCGGGGGCAAGCGCGGAATTCCGCCCGGGGAAAGGGAAGGGTCGCGGGGGCGGGGGAAGTGGGACTTGGCGAATGGCTATGAGGGAGGGAAGCTGGGGCTTGGGGACGCGGAGGGGGGCTCCTTGGCTGGGGCGGGATTTTCCGGGAGCAGGGCTTCGAGGGGGAGGGTCATCCAGAAATCGGCGCCTTGGCGGCGGGCCAGGGCGAGGTCGGCGGCGGCGGCGGTGGGGTTGCCTTGGAGACTGTGGATGAGGCCGCGCTCGCAGATGAGGGAGAGGTCGGGATTTTCTGGCCGGAGGCGGGTTTCGATTTCCTGGAGGGCGGCGGCGAGGTCTGGGGCTGGGGAGCCGTTGCGGAGGTGGATGCGGGCGCGGCGGATCCGCCAGGCGGCTTGGTAGCGGGTGTTGGCGAGTTCCTGTTCGATTTCTGGGAGGACTTCGCGGCCGCGGTCGGCGTCGATCATGGCGTCGATCCACTTGGTTTTGACGAGGAAGCTGGGGAGTTTAGCGGAGGCGGCGGCGAGGTCGTCGACGCGCTGGCGGAGGCGGCCGAGGCGGCGCTGGGCTTCGGAGCGGAGGAGGCAGAGGTCGAGGAGGAGGTCGGGGGAGGCAGCGAGCCCGGCTTCGGCTTCGGCTAGGGCGGCCTCGTTTTGGTGCTGTCGGAGGAGGAGCTCGGCGAGGACGCTGTGGCAGCCGGGGCGGTGGAAGGCCTGGTCCGGGGGGGCGGAGGCGAGGGCTTGGCGGAGGCGGGCGAGGGCCCGGGCGGGGTGACCGGCGTCGGCGTCGGCGCGGGCCAATTCGCGGGAGGCCGGGAGGAAGCCGGGCTGGAGGCGGAGGGCGGTTTCCCAGTCGGCACGGGCGTCGGCAGGGCGCCCGATTTCGCGGTAATTCCAGGCTCTTTGGAAATAGAGTTCGGGGAGGTTGGGGAGCTGGGCGATTTGGGCGTTGAGTTCGGCGATGGTGGTTTCGTGGCCGGGGTTGGCGGAGAGCAAGTTGGGGCCGAGGAAGAGGAGGGCCAGGGCGAGGGGTTTTCGCATAGTAAGTAGCTAAGCAGAGCGGCGGGGGAATGCCAAGGCGCAAGGGCAGGGAGGGATGCAGGGAGTTTTCCCTTTGCGCGGGGCGGGGCGGGGAGGTAGTCGAAGAGGCCGCGCGGCTTGGCGCCGCAGGCGGCCCGCGCTGGATTTACCCTAGAAACCTATGAGCACCTCTCCCCAACCCTCTCTGGAAAACGTCGTCATCATCGGCAGCGGCTGCGCTGGCCTCACCGCCGCGCTCTACACCGCGCGGGCCGACCTCGCCCCCTTGGTGGTCACAGGTATTTTGCCGGGGGGCCTGCTGACGACCACGACTGTGGTGGAGAACTATCCCGGGTTTGTCGACGGCATCGACGGCTTTCAACTCATGATGAACATGCAGCAGCAGGCGGAGCGCTTCGGGGCGCGGCTGCGCAGCTTGAGTCGGGTGGAAGCGGTGGATCTGAGCCAGCGCCCCTTTGCGGTCACGGTCGACGGGGAGGTCATCTATACCAAGGCGCTGATCGTGGCTACCGGGGCGGGGCATCGGCACCTCGGAATCGAGAGCGAGCGCCTGCTGGAGAACAAGGGGGTGACCTATTGCGCCACCTGCGATGGGGCGCTGCCGATGTTCCGGAATCGGCCGCTGGTGGTGGTGGGCGGGGGGGACTCGGCCTGCGAGGAGGCGCTCTATTTAACGCGCTTTGCCTCCACGGTCTACTTGGTGCACCGCCGGGGGGAGCTGCGGGCGTCCAAAATCATGGCCGAGCGCACCTTGGCGCACCCCAAGATCCAGCCGGTGTGGCACAGCGAGGTGGTCGAAATTCTCGATGTCAGCCAAGACGAGGTCACCGGGGTGCGGCTCAAGCACCTGGAGACTGGGGCGGAATCGGTGCTGGCCTGCGCAGGGGTTTTTATCGCCATCGGACTGGTGCCCAGCACTCAGCTGTTTACGGGGGTTTTGGCCGTCGATGAGGCGGGCTATTTTAAGCTGGGGGAAGGCAGCAAGACCAGCGTGCCGGGCGTTTTTATCGCGGGCGACTGCGCCGACAAGGTGTATCGCCAAGCCATCACCGCCGCCGGGATGGGCTGCATGGCCGCGATCGATTGCGAGCGCTTTCTCCAAGAGGAGGCCCTGGCGCAGTAGGCAGGGCCTGCGGGCTTCAGGGGGCAGGGCAGAGGGCCATAGAGGGCCATAGAGGGGCATAGAGGGGCATAGAGGGGCATAGAGGGGGCTGCGGCCGCAGGGAAAATAGTCATGCTATTTGTGGCAGATTTTTTTGGATATTTTAATGATAGTATTGCTTTTGACCAAAGATAGTATTGCTTAGATCAGGGGGACAAGGGCCCCTGAGGGCTGTGCCCGGGGGGGAATGAGGAAATGGCCGGGGGGGGATAATCATGGGTTAAATCCGGCATTTTCTCATGCATTTCCGGCTTTAGGGGATGGTTTTTTACTTTTTCTGACGATAAGTAACTTGCGTATTGGATACCGTGAGTTAGTGTTCACGGCATCCAGGTTTCGCAATTTAGCGTACTTAAACTATTGCGGCAGCCTTATGGTAGCTATGGCTCAGGCAAGTTGCCCTGAGGTAAAATTTTTTCATTTAACCGTGATTAGTTTTCTTAATTTCCTCTGGATTTTTGCCAGTTTTCAGTTTTTGACCGCTCTGTCGTACTCCTCCGTTCCTTTTTCTTTGGTTCCCCCCATCCTATGAAACGCCGCACCAACCCAAATCGCTCCGTCAAGTTTTCCATGAAGTCCCCCGCGGCCTCGCTGGTGGTGGCGGCCAATGTGGCGGCGTTTTTCACCCTGGGTTCGGGCAAGGCGGCGGCGGCGAACATTTACTGGGACGGGTCGGGCACCTCGTGGGCCGCCACTGCCAGCTGGTCGACGGCCTTGGGGGCGACCACGCCGGACCCGGCCGCAGTGCCCACGACTGGGGATGTGGCCATTTTCAGCATCAGCACCCTGACCAACACCGCGCAAACGGTCAACCTCAACGCCGCCCAGTCGGTCCTCGGCCTGAGTTTTCTGGGGACCAACGCCGGGACCACGGCGCTGCTGGGGGGGGGCGCGGCCAACCAGACCCTGACGCTCGGCACCTCGGGCATTGCGGTGGAAAGCGGAGCGGGGGCGGTGACGATTGGGTCGGGTACGAATTTACAGAACGTGGCGGTGACGCTGGGGGCGGCCCAATCCTGGACCAACAACTCAGCCAACGCCCTGACGGTGGTCAACGGAGTGACTAATGGGGGTTTTCTCCTCACCGTGGGTGGGTCGGGAAACAGCGCGCTGAGCGGCATCCTCGCGGGGACCGGCGGGCTGACCAAGACCGGGGCCGGCACCTTGACGCTTTCGGGAGCCAATACGTTTACCGGCACCACCACGGTGAGGCAAGGCACGCTCACGCTGGATTACAGCAGCGATACCTCTAAATTGGCCGACGCGACGGGGATTTTGAGTTTCAACGGGGGCACGCTCAACCTTTCGGGAGGAACGCACGCCGAGATCGTCACCAACACTGCCATCGCCGCCGGGGCTTCCTCCGTCACGCGCACCAGCGGATCCGCGACCTTGGTGCAGAATGCCATTACGCGCACCGCCGGGGCCACGATAGACTACGCCTCGGGGGTGGCCACGACCACCAC
>CANHIJ010000172.1 GCA_947460575.1 Verrucomicrobiales bacterium
CCCAGCGCGTTGGGTATTTTGGGGGTACGGAGCGCGGGCACCCCTGCCGGGGTGCGGATGATGCGAAAACGGAGAAACCGGTGGTGTCGCTCCGCTCAACCACCGGCTACCGGCTGAGATGCCTCCGGCGTCAGGATGTCTCCGGCGTCAGGATGTCTCCGGCATCGGCATGCGGCCGACATCGGGATGTCTCTGGCATCAGGCGGGGATGTCGCTGGCATTGCCGCTGGGCGTGTCGACCATTCACGATTCGGTAGGGGCATGTGCCAACGGAAGGGATTCACCCAATGGGTGAGCCCTTTGCGCGGTCAAAAGCCCCCCATAGCGTGGCCGCTAGACACGTCGGGCGGCGCTGCCGGAGGCAGCCCAGCATATGAGCCAAGAGGCAGCCCGGGATGATGCCGGAGGCATCCCAGCGGGTAGCCGGTGGTTGAGCGAAGCGACACCACCGGATCCCATTCCCGAGAGGGCCCGCACCCCGGCAGGGGTGCCAGCGCTCTGCGCCCACCAATTACGCTAGTCAACTCCCGCTTTTAGGTTAACCAGGGCGATGCCCTGAGCTGGGATGCGCTATCCCCCTTGGGGCTCATGTCTTCGGCGCAACAAAAAGGGCGCCCGGCGAACCGGGCGCCCTCGGAGGTGCGGCTTGGCTTCTGGCTTGATTTAGCTCTGGCGGGCGGCTTGGCCGCGCGCCCCTCCAGCTCAACCATTCAGCTCAGCGGCCGGGAGGCGGGCCGTCGGCGCCGGGGCGACCGCCGCGGTTTGGCTTGCCTTGGCCGGGACCTTTGCCGGGGCCCTTGGCGCCTTCGCCGCGGGCGGGGCGCACTTCGGCTTGGCTGATCGCGCCGTCGGCGTTCTTGTCGAGAGTGGCCAGGGCGGCGGCGGCGTTGGCGATTTCATCGGCGGAAATTTCTTCGTTCTTATCGGCGTCGAGCGCCGCGGCCAAGGGGGGCGCGGGGCGGCGCGCGCCCTCAGGGCCGCCGGGAGGCGGGCCATCGGGTTGGCCCTTGTCGGGGCCTTCGCCGCGCGGGGGGCGGGCGGGGCGGAGTTCCTCTTTGGTGATTTTGCCGTCGGCGTCCTTGTCGAGCGCCTTGAGGGCCACCGTGGCGTTAGCGATTTCGGCCGCCGAGAGTTCACCATTCTTGTCGGCATCCAAGGCCACCATCAGGGGATCGGGGGCGCGGCGCATGCCCCGGGGGCCGCCGGGAGGAGGACCGCCTTCGGGTCCGCCGGGAGGGGGGCCGCCGCCTTCGGGCTGAGCTTGGGCGATCAGGGAGCAGGCCGCGAGGGCTAGGGTAATGAGGATCGGTTTCATGGCTTAGTTTAGGTGTGTTTCGACTGATAGCGGGAGGCGTTTTCCTCTCACCCCGACACCATGGCACCCCATTGTGAAGGCATGATGTCTTTTCTCCTCCTGTTTTGTTAAGCCTTTGTAAAAAGCGGGCGGGGCGGCGGGCCAGAAGGCGCCGCCCCGGTGCCCAGGCCCATGGCCCGCCCAACGGTGCCGTTTGGCCCCTCCGGTCTGCGGCCTCAGTCGGGCAAGCCCGCGGGGCGATCCGAGAGCTTGCGGAACGGCTTGGTTTGCGGGGCCAATAGCGGATCGTAGAGGCTACCCCCCAGGATGGACACGCTGCCATCGGCATTTTTTACCAGCTTGGGAGCTCCCTTAGAGGCCAGGTAGTATTTGCGGTCGGTGATGTTGCCCGCGGGGTCAATTTGTTGGTAAACGTAAAGCGTGGGGGTGCCCATATAGATCAAGTGAAGGTGCTTGCGGCTGTCCATGGCGGGCTGCACTTCCTTGTCCACGATGACGCTGCCCAGCGCGGTGCGCGACATCACCATCTTTGTGTCCTCGTCGATGACGCTGAGGCACACATAGGATTTGGTGGTGTCATTAAAGGTGAAAACCTGAAACCGCCGGTAGCTTCGCTCGCCGGGCACCGCGAACACTTCCTGCCAGCGCGCCGGGCGCGGCTGCTGGACATTAAAGCGCATCGGCCGCGACAGATTGTATTTTTCTAACTCCGGAAAATAGGCCGCCGCCCGAATGATATAAGTGCCGCTCTCGCTCAGGTAAAAATGCCGGTCGAGCTGGAATTTGCGCTGCAAGGTCTCCCCATTGCGCAACACCATGGCCTGCACTGGCAGCGGCCGAATCGGACTAGCCGGGGCCCCCGAGGTGTCGTGCACCTGAAAATTCAGCCAGGTGGTCCCGCTCGGCCCGCCCAAAACGACATCTTTGCCCACCGCGTTTTTGATCGTGACCGTAGCCTCAATGGCCTCCAGGGACACGTAGTTGTCCCGCTCCAGGCTCAGGCTGACCTCCAACTGGGCCGCGGCCCGGGTGGTCAAAAACAACAGGGCGCAAAAGTGGCGGAGGGCAGTCGGGATACGCATGGTTGGGGAGGGGGGGAAATGTCATCAGGGCTCGATCCGGGAGGAGGCAGTCCGAAAACCTAAAAACGGCTGAGCATAGAGCCCATCTTTGGCCAGCCAGGCGTGGGCATTCAAGGGCACAGGCGTGGGGTGGTGAAACGCCCCGCCCCGAAACACCGGCACTTGGACATCCGGCAGCGCGGGGTCGGGTACCAAACTCCCCGTCCACTCCGCCACGTTGCCGCCCAATCCGATGACCCCATAAAAACTGACGTCCCGAGGCATCCCATCGACGTCGCTCCACCACGCGTGGCCATCAATCCCGCCGCCCGCCGCCGCCTGATCCGCGTAGTCGCGCCCGGTATTGGCCCGCTGCGGATCCGCCTCCGTGCCCCAGGGCCAGAGGTGGCCGTCCGGCCCGCGGGCCGCTTTTTCCCATTCCTCCTCGCTGGGCAAGCGCCGCCCCTTCCACTTGGCGTACGCCCAGGCATCCCACCAGTCGACGTTAAACACCGGCCCATTCAAGGTGATCGGATGCCCCTTCCAGGTCCCCGCCACCTGCGCCGCCGCAAAAATCTCCGCCCCCTCTCGCGGCAGGTGCCCGCGCTTTGCCTCCGGTTGGTCCGGGTGATCATAGCGGTTCGTCTCTCCGTGGGGCAGCGCATCCAGGAAACCTCGGTATTCTGCTAGAGTCACCTCATACCGATCGATTGTAAAATCCGGCAACTCCCGCCGTTCCCCGTCGCGAAAGACAAAGGCCCCGCCGGGTATCAAGACCACCTCCGCCAGATCGCGCACCTTGGCCCGCCGGGACTGGCGCCACCAGGAAAACCCCGCCGCGCCCGCCGCCGTCAAAGCCAGCAGCGCCGCGGCCACTCCCGCCTGCTGGCCCAGGCGCCGCCGCCGCTCCCGCAGGCGCGCGGGGCTGGTCGGCGCCGCCTCGGCCTCCAGCTCGGCCAATCGGCGCAGGGCCGCCCTCGCTTCCACGGCGAGCCGCCTCCACGAGCGCAGCCCCTGCGGCCCTGAGGCTCTCATCTGTCCGAGTAACTGCCCAAGCTCCCGCGCTGGGCCGCCCCGCGGATCGGCGAGGCCCTGGCAGGCCGCCGCGAGGGCGACCAGGGCGCGGCGCGCGTCCAACTCGCTCGCGGCGTCGGGCTGCGCGATGTTAGCGACCCGCGGAATGCCGTTAGGCCCGAGATATAAATGAGCCGGACTGAACGCGCCGTGGTCGACGTGGTGCTCATACATCCAGTCAAACGCCTCGCCCGCCGTGGCCAACAACTGGAGCAGCACCTCCTGGGAAAAGCGCGCCCCCCCCGCCGCCAACTCCGGCAAGCTGCTTCCGCGCACTAACTCCCGCGTGTAAAAAATCGCCTCCCCCGCCTCCTGGGCCTCGTACACCGCGGCGATCGCCGGATGCGCCACCAGGGCCCGCGCCCGCACGGTGCGCCGAAAAGCCCGCACCGCCTCCCGGTTGGCCGCCAATTCCGGGCGCAGCCGCTCCAGGGCCACCTCCCGCTGCACGGAGCGCTGCACCGCCTTGTAAATCAGCGTCTGCTCAGTGCTCCGGATCAGCTCCTGGAGCTCGTAGTCCCCCAGCGATCCCAGCGCCGCCCCCAGCCCCTCCCGCTTCAGCCACTGCCGCACCGAGGCCACCGCCTCGTCCAGCGCCAGGTCCTCCCCCAAGGCAATGGTCTGCACCGCCGGAAAGCGCTGCCGCAGCCGCGCCCGCGCCGCCTTGCCAGTCGCCGCAAACGCCGCCGAGAATAACAATAAATCGAGCGCCCCCGCCGCCAGGGGGACACTTTCCAACTCCCCCACCGTGCCCGCCGTCAGCACCTGGTGCCCGGTCTGCTCGCGCAACCGCCCCGCCAACCCATTGAGGAAAGCAGCTTGATCGCTGGCGACGAGGATGACCATGGTCGACAAAAACCCTTAGGGGCCCATCCGATCCCCCGGAAAAAGGATCGCGTCCGGTTGATCGCGCGGGCCGGATATATCAAAATCCTCCCCGCCCGGCGGAGCCGCCGCCGCCTCCGGAATCTCCCGCGCCATGTCTTCTAACACCGCCGGCTCTGCGGCCACATCCTGCAATTTATTTCCGTCATAGCGAAACTCCATGGCGTAGCCGTAATACTTGCGCTGGCCCAGCTTTAACAATTCATCTGGGCTGAGCGGCGGCTGGCGATACTCAAAGCGAAAGCGCTCGCGGCCCTCCGCCCAGTCCACGGGGGCGTCCAGCCACTGCAAAACCGGAGGCAGCGCCGTGGTTCGGTCGATGGATTGCCCATTCTTTTCATCGAACAAATGCAATTTGATATCCACCTTGGCCACCTCGGCGGGATCGGCCTGGCGGCGCTCAATTTCCCCCTCAATCGACAAAACCTCGCCCTCCGCGCTGCTGGGCTGCCGCTTCACCTGGATCCCCTTAAACACAAAGCGCTCTTCCTTTTCCTCCGCCGCCGGCTCAGCGGCCCCCAGGCGACCGCCCTCCTGGAGCCGCTCCACCGCCAAATAATAATAGTTGCCCGCCTCCTTTCCAAGCAGCCGCAGCCGCCGCCATAGGTCCGCCGCCTTCACCTCCTGGGCCATGGCGTCCAGCGCCGCCGCCAATTGATAGAGCAACTTGGGGTGCTCCGGCGCCAGCTCGAGCGCCCGCCGCAGCTCCCGCACCGCCCCCACCATGTCCCCACGGTCCCGCAAATAAATCCCCTCGTCCAAGTACCCCAGGCAGCGCTCGTCCGTGATCGGCACATCCAGCGCCGCCGCCACGGGCGGCCGCGCCACCACCGGCTCCGCCGGATCCGGCAGCAGCGGCGCTTCCCCCGCCGGACCAGTCAACTCCGGATGCGGATCCGCCAGCGCCGCCGACCCCTCCGCAAAGGGGTCCAATACCGGCGGCGCCGCTATCGCCACCTCCGCCGCCCCGGCCCCCGCTGAAACCACCGCCGGAACCGCCCCCGGCCCCGCCAAACCCCGACCCTTCCAGGCCATCGCCACCGCTCCCCCCTGCGCCAAAGCCACCGCCCCCAGCGCCAACCAGGCTCCGCGGTACACGCGGCGACCCGCACTGCTGGGAGAAGAAAAAGAGGCGTCCACGGGAATTTTCCAATCAACCTAGGGATTTCACCGAGGCCTGTCAACGCCCATGCCGCAGGCCAAACCAAGCCGCCCCCCCCCGCCCGGCGCAGGCTTTGGCCCTGGGGATATGAGTTGCCCCACCAAATCGCTACTGGGGGACTTTTTGTCAAAACCCCATCTACCAGTCGTCCTTTTGTGTTCTTTGTGTTCTTTGTGGTTAAAAAAAGAGTGCACCCCAAGGCCCGCCGAGGACGGATCGAAATAGGAAATGATAAGAAGGTTAACCACAGAGAACACAAAGAGCACAAAGGGAGATGCTCACTGAGTCGCAAACGCCCTCCACCCGTCGTTCTTTTGTGCTCTTTGTGTTCTTTGTGGTTAAAAAAAGAGTGCACCCC
>CANHIJ010000173.1 GCA_947460575.1 Verrucomicrobiales bacterium
GCTGAAAACGGGAGTTGAAACTCGACCATGGGGCCTTTTTCGGGATAACTCCGGGGAATGAGCCGTCTTTTCCGCCCCAGGAGACTCACCCATCGGGTGAGTCCCTTCCGTTGGCAAATGCCCCAACCGAATCGTGAATGGTAAACACACCCAGCGGCAATGCCAGAGACACCCCAGCATGATACCGGAAACATCTCAGCCGGAGGCATCCTGATGCCGGAGGCATCTCAGCCGGTAGCCGGTGGTTGAGCGGAGCGACACCACCGGATTCCCCGTTTTCACATCATTCGCACCCCGGCAGGGGTGCCAGCGCCCCGTCCCCCCAAAATGCCCAACGCGTGAAGAGAAAGCCTAACTTGCCATCACCGCGCGCTCGCGGATGAACTCGCACTCACGAATGAAGCGAGTCAACTTCCGTTTTTAGGGTTAGCCCGCTTGGGATTTTCCATGTCCAGCCTCCCCCGGCCAGCCGCCGCCACTCTCAGTCGTTCCCCACCGTCCCCGGCAGCCCATGTGGTTGCTCCTTGCCTGCCCCCTTTTCTGCTGGCGGCGCCCCATTCTTTCAACCACAAAGAACACCAAGAACACCAAGAACACCAAAGACGACTGTCAGAAGGCGTTCCCGCTAAAAGTCTCCCAAAAGCCCTTTGGCAGGGCCCACTCACCCGCTATCAATGGTCGCTTAGGGAGGAAGATGACTTCCTGTGACCCCGCCTCAGCAAGTCTGCCGCCGCGGCGCGCTTCCCCAGCCGCCGCCGCCAGCCCTGCAGCGGGCGGTCTACTAACCACAGCAGGACCACGGAAACAAGTACCGTTCCCAGCGCGCTCCCCGCCACCTCCAGCAACTTGCGCCCCGCCGAAGCATCTTCCGGGCGGACCGCATAGGCGATCGAGCGAAACCACCAGTGAAAGAGATAGATGGGATAGGCCAGATCCCCCAAAAAGCGATCCCGCGGAGTAGACGCGCCGCGCACACTCGGAAGCACTAGCGGCAGCAGGCAAAGCCCCAGGACAAACATCAACAACCCCTGCTGCGCCAGCACTTCAGGGGGCGAATCCCCCGTGACCTGGCGACTGCTGAGCAGCGGCCACAAACCCGGAAAAGCCCCCAGAACCGCGCAGGCCCCCGCCGCTAACCAGCGCAGGCTTTTTTCCAATGGCATCGGCGCTCGCTGCCGGAAAAGCACCCCTATCAAAAAAAAGCCGAGGTGCTGGGGCAGCAGCGCCGCGGTCGGCGAACTCCCCGAAACCAGCATCGCGACCGCCAGGCCCAACAGCAATAACCCCACCGCCCAGCCCGCCCGCCGCGGCACCCGCCACAGCAAAAAACACAGCACCGGAGCCGCCAAATAAAACTGCATCTCCACATCCAGTGACCACTGCGGCGGCAACACCAACCCGGGAAACGCGCTCCCCGCGATGAAAAATTGCGCCCCCCACCAAGCCCCCGAGTGAGCCGTCAGCGGCGCCACCCCCAAGGCCCAGTTTATCACCACCTGCCCCGCCACCGCCACCAACAGCAGCGGCGCCACCCGCAGCCATCGTCCCATCACAAAGGAACCATAGCGGCGCCATCCCCTTTCCGGCTGCTGCTCCCACAACCCCGATATCCAGTAGCCGCTCAACGCAAAAAATGATGCCACCGCAGGCACCCCTATCGCCAGCGAACTAAAATGGCTCACAAACACCGCCGCCGCCAACCCCAGCCGCACCATCCCTGGACCCACCTTCATAGCCACCAGGCGCCCCCCGCCTCACTGGCCCCCAATACCACAAAAGCCGCCCCCCGGGGCCACCCCGCGCGCGCAGTCGGGCGCGCGCGCGCGCCATCGGGCTCAGGGGGAATCTGCCTTGTCATCATTTGCCAGGATTAATGCGCCATCTCCTAAACCGTCTCGCGCCACAAAAAAGCGCAAACTACCAACCCCTCCACCCACCGCGCTGGGTCGCGGCAGACTTGATCCCCTCCCCCCGTCACTCTTGGCGGATGCGATAAAAGGCCCGCGCCCCGCCCGCCGCCGCGGATACGGTCGTCTCCTCGCCCTGCGCGGGAACCCCTTCCATAATCGCCACCCAACTCGCGGCCTCCAAATTGGCGGATCGCTCCACCGCATAAAAGGCTCCCGCTTCGGATCGCCAGCGCAGCCCCAGGCTCTGGCCATCGCCCGACCACACCGCTCCGAGCAACTCCAGGGGCCGCGGCGCTTCCGCCGTCGGCGCGTTGATCTCCAGTTCATCCAAGGCCAGATTGCCGTCCGAAACCAACAGGCGTATCCCCGTCGCCTGCAAAGGCTGGCCTCCCGCCGAAATCTCAAAGCGATGCCGCAAATAAGGAGTAAAATAATCGCCTAGGGCTTGCCGGTAATAGACCGATCCCACATCCTGCCACCCGGTCGCCGCCACTCCCGTCTCCAGGGTACTCGCGTCCGGAAGCGCTAGGGTGGTGTACTGTATCCGGTAGGTGCCCAGGGCGCGGTCCCGGAGCGTCCCGTTGCAGCAGTCTCCCGCCACATTCCCATTGTCGCGGCTCCAGGCCAGGCTCGTAATCCCTACCAAACCGGCAAACCGCAAGCCCGCAAAGGGGCCCGGATCGCTGCTGCCACCCAGCCCATTGGCCGAAATCCAACTGTAGGCATTCCCGTAAAAGCCGTCGTTCAAATTCACCGCCCGGTGAAAGGGAATCCCCAATATGTCCCCCAAATCACTGCTGCTAAAAGCCGCCGTCCCCTCGCTTGCCAGCGCCACATTGCGCGGTGGCCCCGCGCCCTCCGCAGGGTCATTAAAGGCGCCGTCTCGCTCATCCCAGCGCACCGCCATTCCCGGCGCCGCCGTGACCTGCACCAGATCCTGTTCGTTAGCCACGTTGCTATTGACCTCGAGTTCATCAATCGCCGTATTCGAGTTCGGCACCTTGAGGCGGATCCCCGTGGCCGATAGCGCCATGCCGCCGCGCGACACCTCAAAGCGATGCCGCAAGTGCGAATTGAAATAGAGCGGATTGTCCGTCTTAAAGTGGATCGACGCGACCGTTACCCAGCTAGACTCAGGGGTGGCCACTCCCGGATTCGGCGCCACCGTTATTTGCAAAATGTAATTCCCCAGGCCCCGGTCCTTCAGCGTCCCCCCACAGCAATCCCCCGCCACATTCCCATTGTCGCGGCCCCACGCGATGTTGCGCACCGCCACCCGATGCCCAAAATTGAGCCCCGCAAACGGCGCCGCATCTCCCGCCACAAAATCCGGAATCCAACTGTTCGCATTGCCATAAAAACCATCATTTAGGTTCACCGCCCGATGGAACGGCAGCGACAGCGACCGCCCCAAATCGCTGCTCGTAAAGGCCTGCGTCCCCGCCCCCCGCGAGGCGGCATTGGTCGGCACCAACGCCGGATCGCTCTCCGTGCCGTAGTTGCCCTCATTGCGGTCCCACTGCACGCTGAAGCCCGGCTCCGCCACAATGCCCACAAACTGATCCACTGGCGGCACCAAATCCGCCGGCGGATTGACCTCCACTTCATCAATCGCCGTCCAACCATCCGAAACTTTGATCCGCACCCCCGTGGCCCCAATCGGCCCCCCGTTCCACGCCACGTCAAACCGATGGCGCATGTAACTGACAAAGCCCGCATCATTCGCTCCCGGCAGGTACTGCACCGTCCCCAGGTTCGCCCAACCCGTGGCCGCATCCCCCGTTTCCAAGGTATCCCCCCCAGGCTCCCCCACCTTGGTAAACTGCAGCGTATACGTGCCCACCGTGCGGTCCACGAAGGGCGCGCCTCCCCCCTCCGTGTTATCGCCGTTGTCCCGCCCCCAGGCCAGGCTCGAAACCGCTACCAGACCCGAAAAACGCACCCCCGCAAATGGATCCGCGTCGCTCGTCCCTCCCACCCCATTGGCGGAAATCCAACTCGCCGCATTGCCGTAGAGCCCGTCATTGAGATTGATAGCCCGGTGGAACGGCAAGCTCAACACATCTCCCAAATCACTGCTCGCAAAGGCTACCGCACCCCGGCTCGCCAACGCCGCGTTGTCCCCAGGCCCCGCTCCCACATCCGGACTCCCAAATCCCCCATTGTTCCCATCCCACGTGATCGACACCCCCTCCGCCGCCACAATAACCAAACGAGGATGCGATGCCCCATAAACTCTCCCCGCTCCACTGAACGCTAGAGTTACAATCGCCGCGGGCACCAAAACCCTCCATGAGGCTAGACCGAGCGGCACAAATTTTGCGTTTTCTTTCATAATCAAAAGGGAGTCAGAGGTCCAAAAGAAATTGGGATAACATTACTACTTTAGGAAACAGCGCCCTTCCTGACTATCCCCCCATTTGGGGGGGGCGCACCCACCCCTATTTTCCCCCGCCGCCCGCGCCCGAAACACATTTGCCTCGACTCCGCACCGGGCGCGGCGCAATCTCGCTCTGGCCCGGCACTTGTTGCTCCGCCCCGCGCCCCCCGAGGTCCACCTTCGCGCCGGAAACAGCCCTCGCCGCCGCTCCCAAACACCTCCTCCGCAATGATGCCCCCACCCATTCGCGTAGCCCTCATTGCAGGCGATGCACCGCTGCGCCGCGCCTGCGCCCAACTCCTCAGCCAAACCCCCGGCTTCTCCTGCGACGCCGCCTTTGGCAGCGCCCCCTCGGCCCTCCACGGCATCGCCGCCGCCGCCCCCGATGTTATACTATTAGAAATGCGGCTCCCCAACATGTCCGGGGCCGCCTGCATCCCGCAGCTCAAGGCTTTACTTCCTAACGCTAAAGTCGTCATGTTAACCCCAACCTGCGACCGCGACCTCATTTTTGAGGCCTTAGAAAAGGGAGCTGACGGTTGCCTCCTCCAGCATCCGCCCCTGGCAGATGTGCTGCGCGCCATCCAAGAAGTGCACGCCGGAGGCGCCCCCATGAGCAGCCCGATCGCCCGCATCGTCGTCCAGTCCTTTCAGCGCCCCAGGCTCACCCCAGCGCCCCTCAAAAACCTCACCCCCCGAGAAGAAGCCGTGCTCCGCTGCGTATCCCAAGGCATGGTGAACAAGGAGATCGCCGATCAATTGCAGATCACAATCGAAACCACTCGAGGGCACCTTAAAAATATTTACGCCAAATTGCAGGTCCGCAGCCGCACCGAGGCCGCCATGAAATACTTCCGCTAATCAGCGCGCGCCCTGCCGCCCAGCCCGCCCTCCACCCTCCCCGCCATGACCCACCTTTCGTTCAAAATGCTGCCGCTCGCCCTCGCTTCCGCACTGCTGGCCGCGCTGCCCGCCCTGGCCGCCGCGGCTTTGCCCCCGCCCCCAGACTTCACCGCAGACATCCTTCCCCTCCTGCAAAAACACTGCACCGACTGCCACGACGCCGACCAGGCCAAAGGCCAACTCCGCCTCGACGAGGTCCGCGGCATCCTCCAGGGCGGCAATTCCGGCGAACCCCTCTTCGTCCGCGGCCAAAGCGCCGACAGCCTCATCATCAAGCGCGTCACCTCCGAAAACCCCAAAGAGCACATGCCCAACAAGGGCGAGTCCCTCGCGCCTGCCGAGGTCGCCCTGCTGCGCGCCTGGATCGACGCCGGAGCTGCCATGCCTGGCGAGGCCGCCGCCGCCGCTTCCCTCAAGCTGACCACCGACCACTGGTCCTTCCAGCCGGTCCAACTCCCCCCCATCCCCCGCAGCGACGACCCCTTCGCCCGCCAGGCCATCGACGCCTTCGTCCTCGCCAAACTCCAGTCCAAGGCCCTCGCTCCCTCCCC
>CANHIJ010000174.1 GCA_947460575.1 Verrucomicrobiales bacterium
CCCGCGCGCCGCGCCGCCAGCGCCCCCCCGCGGGGCGTCCCCCCGCGCGGGCGCCCACCCGGCTCCCCTCCGCCGCCGCCGCCTCCTCGACGCCATTGAGCGGGTCTAAAAGGGGGCCCCAGGCAGCCCGGCCTTGCCCGCCCCGGCCGCCTGGGCCCCTCAAACCAACCTGAACTGAAGTGATCAGATCCGCCTGATCCGCCCCACCCACCCTGGCCTGAGCGGCCCGCCAGCGCCGCTCAGGCCTGCTCTAGGCCCCGGGGCCACGCCGGGCCGCCCAAAGCAGCCCTGCCCACCTGGCCTCTGGCCCGCCCCTGCCTGTTCCCGCGGGCCTTCGCCGACTTCCCAACGCAACCTCATCCCCAACACCATATGACCAGTAAATACAGTATAGACTACACCGTGATGCCGCAGCACAACCGCCGGGTCTTGACGCACCACACCCACGACCCGGTGGAGGCCGAGGAATTTTTGATGCACCTGCTCTCCTCGGGGTCCCGCATCCACGAGATCCGCCACGACGGGGTGACCCTCACCCCCAAGCAGTCGGACCAGATGATCAAGGTGGCGGCGGAGCGCATCGCCGGCCTGATGGTGCGGGAGTCCCTCAGTTTGGATTCCGCGGCGACCATCCACCGCTTCGGCTTTGCGGCCTGAGCGGGGTCCGCCTAAGCGCGCCGCCGCTCTCCCTGGCACCGCCGGGCCGCGGCTCGATCTGGTGTGCCCGCGCGCTGGGCTGAGCTCTCCGGCCCGCGCTCCGATCTGGGGGCTGGGCTTCGTCGCCCGCGGGCTCAGCGGGAGCTGTGGGTCTCCTCGCGGGCGGGGCTGTTAGGGAAGGTGGGGCCGGGGCGGGGCGCCGTCAGCGGCCCTGGCGGCTAAACCTCCGGCGGGCTTCCCAGCCCGCGGGGCCGGGCTGGTTGAACCTTCCTCGCCCGCGCGCCGCGTCTGGGCTTGGCCTCCTTGCCCGTGGGCCGGGCTGTGGCTCGGCGCGCCAAAGCCGCCGAACAGCGCCGCCCCACCTAACGGGAGATCCGGCCCAGCTGGTGGTGTGTAAGCAGTAGGCCGCTCGCGCGCCACGGCGGCGCCAGGCAGTGGGGCCGGGAGACCCGGGGGCGGACCCGATCGCCCCAAAGGCAGGCGAGCCGGATTCAGCTGAGCGGGCGGGCCTGCGCGCGAAAGGCGAAGTCTGTCCGCGGAGGGCGAAGTCTGTCTGCGAAGGGCTAAGTACGCCTGCGGAGGGAGTGATCCCGCGCGCTTGAGGGTTATGTCGACCCCAGGGCAACGCGTTGGTCTGGGATGCGCTGCGCCTTTGGGGCAGAGGCGCCGCCATTGGGCCAGCAAAGAACCGGCGTGGGACCGATCGGGACGGGGCTTCACTCGCTGGTGCGGGGGGATCGCTCGTGGCGCCGCCATGACCCAGGCCACTGGGGTCATAATGCCGCGATTGGCCAGGTCCGCGGCCGCTTGCCCAAGCCCCTGCTTTGCAACCCAGCCCACGGCAACGCCCTGGGGAAGGGTTGGCCGCGAACCGGTGCGCTCTGAAGGAGGACCCCAGCGAGGTGGATGAGGCCCACGCCCGCCAGTCGTCCTGACACGGCGTTCCTTCAACACGCGGGGCTCGGGGGCCTTGGCCACTCCAGGGCGTTGCCCTGGGCTGGGATGCGCTGCCGTTACCCTAAAGCGTGGATTGACTATCGTATTCGTTGGGCGCGGGTGGCTCTCTCCTCGCTCGCGGGCTTTTTTGGGGCTGTCGCGCTGGCACCCCTGCCGGGGTGCGGGCCCTCTTGGGATGGGGGTCCGGTGGTGTCGCTCCGCTCGGCTATACGCTGGGCTGCCTGCGGCAGACACCGCGGGGCGTGTCTCGCGGACACAATTTCGAGGGGGATTTTGACCGCGGAAGGGACTCACCCAACAGGTGAGCCTAGAGAGGTGAGAGAAAACGAATCCTGCCCCGTCGTTATGGGGAAAAAGGGCCCTTTGGTCGCGTTTCCATTCGCGGCTTTAGGGTTACAGGGCAGAGGTGCCGCCATTCGCGAGGTCATTGGCGTTGGGTCAAGCCGAAGCTAGCGGCTTTCAATTCGTTCCTGCTGAGTAACTTATGCAAGCGTTTAGGAGGGCTTGGACTGGTGGCAGGCCCCCGCGCTTTCTGTTCCGAACTCCAACTGATGGCGCGACCTAACATAAGTAAATTGGCGGGGCCGCGATTGAGGTGTCCAGCTGGTCAGCGCGCGGCGGCCTTGCCGAGTCGCTCGACTAGGGGGCGCTTGTTTGGGGGATGCACATCTGGGCGATCCCAGTCGAAATCACCGGTTTCGATGAGGAAACGCGGGGCAGCGCTGCGGCGGCGCGAGCCCCTTGCGCCAGCCTTGCACGAGGTCGGTGATGAAGCGCTCGTTCCAGGCGTCGTCGCGCGTTTCGGCATTGGTCTCGCCTTGGTGCCACAGCGCGAATGTTAGGGTAAAAACCCGCCATCAGCGTAGGCCGGAGTCGAAGAGAGACGCTGGCTTTGGGGCTCAGGCGAGGATTTCCTTTACGACCTTTCCGGCGACGTCGGTGAGGCGGAAGGGGCGGCCGTGGTGTTCGAAGGTGAGGCGTTCGTGGTCGAGGCCGAGGAGGTGGAGGAGGGTGGCGTGGAGGTCGTTGATGTGGACTTTGCCGTCGATGGCGTGGTAGCCGAAGTCGTCGGTGGAGCCGTGGGTCATGCCGCCTTTGACGCCGCCGCCGGCCATCCACATGGAGAAGCCGTGTTGATTGTGTTCGCGGCCGTCGCCGTTTTGGGCGTGGGGGGTGCGGCCGAATTCGCCGCCCCAGAGGACGAGGGTGTCTTCGAGGAGGCCGCGGGCTTTGAGGTCGCTGAGGAGGCCGGCGACGGGTTGGTCGCATTGGGCGCAGAGGTTTTTGAGGCCGCTGGCGATGCCGCTGTGGTGGTCCCAGCCGTCGAGGGTGACTTGGACGAAGCGGACGCCGGCTTCGGCGAGGCGGCGGGCGAGGAGGCATTGGCGGCCGAATTGGTCGGTAGGGGCTTGGCCGATGCCGTAGAGGTCGAGGGTGGCTTTGGATTCGTTAGCGAGGTCGACGAGGCGGGGGGTTTCGGTTTGCATGCGGAAGGCGAGTTCGAAGGATTCGATGACGCCTTCCATTTGTTGGTCGGTTTGGAGCCGGTCGAGTTGGCGGCGGTTGATGGATTGGATGAGGTCGAGGCGGCGCCGCTGGACGTCGCTAGGGATGGTGGGGTCGGAGAGGTTGCGGATGGGAGCTTGGTTGGGTTTGTTGCCGACGTCTTGGATGGCGGTGCCTTGGTGGATGGCGGGGAGGAAGGCGCTGCTGAAGTTGCGTTCGCCTTCGCCGGGGAGGATGGTGACGTAGGAAGGGAGTTGTTGGTTTTCGGTGCCGAGGCCGTAGGAGAGCCAGGAACCCATGGAGGGAACGGCGTCGAAGAGGTTGCCGGTGTGGAGTTGGCGGACGGCGACGGGGTGGTTGGGGCTGTCGGCCTGCATGGCGCGCAGGAGGCAGAGGTCGTCGGCGTGGCGGCCGATCTGGGGGAGCATTTCGGAGAGGAAGAGGCCGGATTGGCCGCAGTGTTTGAAGCCGGCGACGGGGCCGAGGAGGCGGGTGGCGTCGAGGCCGACGGTGGCTTCGATGCTGGGAAGTTGGTAGGGAAGGGCGCCGCCGGAGCCTTTGGCGAGGAGGGGTTTGTGGTCGAAGAGGTCCATGTGGGAAGGACCGCCCTTCATGAAGAGAAAGATGACGCGTTGGGCGCGCGGGGGGAAGTGAGGGGGCTTGGTGGCGAGGGGGGAGTTGGCGGGGCTGGGGCTGCTGGGTTTGGCTAGGCCTTGTTGTTGGAGGAGGGCGTGGAGGGCGAGGGAGCCAAAGCCGGAGGCGGAGGTGCGAAGGAAGTGCCGCCGGGAGTGCGGCGGGGCGGGGCGGGGAAGCTTCATGGCTGATCGGCGGGGAAGGGGGCTTTATTCGAGGAAGAGGAAGGTATTGGATCCCAGGATGGCGTGGCAGAGTTGGGTCCAGGCTTCGGCGCGCGGGTTGGGGTTGGGCTGGGGTCCGGCGCTGAGGGTGGCGGTGCAGTCGTCGAGGAAAGCTAGGGCGGCGGCGGCGGCGGCGGGCTCGGCGGGGCGGTTGGCGGCGAGGAGGTAGAGGCGGTTGATGCGGGCGCGGTCGTCGCTGGGAGATTCCTTGGCGAGGCGTTCGGCGAGGCGTTGGGCCTGGGTTTTTACGAAGGGGGCGTTGAGGAGAAAGAGGGCCTGGGTAGCGACGGTGGTTTCGGGGCGGGCGCCGGTGATTTCGTTGGGGTGGGGAAAATCGAAGGTGCTGAGGATTTCGAGATCGCCCTGGGGTCGTTCGCGGGGGAGGGGGAAGTAGATGCTGCGGCGCTGGGCGATGTTTTGGGGGATTTTGCCGCCCCAGGTGGCGGGGTTTACGTTGCCGCCGGCACCGGCGATGTTGTCGGGGAGTTCGAGGCCGAGGCTGGGGCCGCCGCGAGCTGGGTCGAGCTGGCCGCTGGTGGCGAGCATGGCATCGCGGATGGACTCGGCGCTGAGGCGGCGGCGGGGCATGTGCCAGAGGAGGCGGTTGTCGGGGTCGGCAGCGGTGGCGGCGGGGTTGGGGGTGGAAGCCATTTGGTAGGCGCGGGATAGGAGCATGCGGCGGAGCGATTGCTTGAGGGACCAGCGGTCGTCCTGGCGGAGGTGGAGGGCGAGGAAATCGAGCAAGGGGGGGTGGCTGGGGCGTTCTCCGTGGACGCCGAAGTAGTCGACGGAGCGGACGAGGCCTTTGCCGAAGAGGTGGTGCCAGAGGCGGTTAGCGAGGACGCGGGCGGTGAGGGGGTTGGCGGGGTCGGTGAGCCACTCGGCGAGTTGGAGGCGGCCGCTGTGGCTGGGGGTGACGGCGTGGGATTGGGAGGTGGGGACGGCGCTGAGGAAGCCGCGGGGGACGAGGGGGCCGGGGGCGAGGAAATTGCCGCGTTTAAAGATGGGGCCGTCGGCGGGGGCGTCGATATCGCGCACCGCGAGGGCCCTATCGGGGGCATTTTGGGCGGTGAGTTGGGCGATGTTGGCATCGAGAGCGGCGAGCTCTTTTTGGAGGGCGAGGGCTTGGGCGTAGGTTTGTTTTTCGGCGTCGCTGGTGGGTTTGGCGGAGGCGAGTGGGCCGAAGTCGCCGCCGAAGCATTGGAGGGCGAAGTCGCCGCTGCGGAGTTCGATGGCGTGGGAGTGGCTGATGCCGTCGCCCTGCCAACCGGGGATGGTGGTGCCGGCGAGGACTTTGAGCTTGGTATCGGGCTGGGTGCCGGTGGTGGGGCCGGGGACGAGGTGGTCGAAGTTTTCGGTGAAGAGCGGGGTGGGGCCGTCGCTGAGGACGAGGTTGTCGAGGGCACCGCCGAAGCGGCCGCTGCCGGGGGAGGAAGTAGCGATGCGGAGGCGGACGAGGCCGGAGCCGTCGCCGGAGTAGGTGAAGCGGGCGGGCTGCCACTGCTGAGCGGTCGGGGTCCCGGACCAGGCGCCGGGCTGGTGCTGGTGGGAGGCGAGGACGCTGCCGTCGGCGCGGAGGATGTCGATTTGGAGGCCGTCTGCGGCGGTGGTCGCTTGCGCGGCGTTGGACCAGACGCTGGGGGCGGACTGAAAAGCTATAGTGTAAACACGGTCCTTATCATTAGCCGCTAGGCCTTGCTGGAGGACGAGGGAGTTAGCGTTAGTGGTGCCGGGGAGGGCGCGGA
>CANHIJ010000175.1 GCA_947460575.1 Verrucomicrobiales bacterium
GTGCCGCCGTGGGCGCGGGCGTAGAGCCAATTGAAGAGGGCGGTGCGGGCGCCGCCGACGTGGAGGTAGCCGGTGGGGGAGGGGGCGAAGCGGACGCGGGGAGGGGGGGTGGACATGGGGAGAGGGGGGTGGGGGGCGGAGTTGGGCGGAGGTGGGCTCAGGGGAGGGTGGGAGCGGGGCGCATGGGGAGGCCGCGGGCGGCGAGGTAGGCTTTGGCGGCGGGGATGGTGTATTGGCCGAAGTGGAAGATGCTAGCGGCGAGGACGGCGTCGGCTTGGCCTTCGGTGAGGACGTCGACCATGTGGTCGAGGTTGCCGGCGCCGCCGCTGGCGATGACGGGGATGGAGACGGCTTGGCTGACGGCGCGGGTGAGGGCGATGTCGTAGCCGTTTTTGGTGCCGTCGGCGTCCATGCTGGTGAGGAGGATTTCGCCGGCGCCGCGGCGGCAGACTTCGGCGGCCCAGGCGACGGCGTCGAGGGCGGCGGGATGGCGGCCGCCGTGGGTGTAGACTTGCCAGGTGCCGTCGCCTTGGGAGCGGGCGTCGATGGCGACGACGATGGCTTGATTGCCGAAGGCGGCGGCGCCGTCGTTGATGGCTTGGGGGTTTTGGATGGCGGCGGTGTTGAGGCTGACCTTATCGGCGCCGGCGAGGAGGAGGGTGCGCATGTCGGCCACGGTGCGGATGCCGCCGCCGACGGTGAGGGGCATGAAGCAGCGGGCGGCGGTGCGTTCGACGACGTCGAGGAGGGTGCCGCGGCCGTCGGAGGAGGCGGTGATGTCGAGGAAGACGAGTTCGTCGGCGCCTTGGTCGTTGTAGGCGACGGCGCATTCCACGGGGTCGCCGGCGTCGCGGAGTTCGAGGAACTTAGTGCCTTTGACGACGCGGCCGCGATCGACGTCGAGGCAGGGGATGATGCGGCGGGTGAGCATGGAGCGTGGAGGGGGGAGCGGATTTGAGATTGGAAAAGCGGCGGGGTGCGCTTTGCTGGGAATATGAATGAACTTGAGGGGGTCAGCAAGGCCTTGGGGCTGGAGGTTTACCGGCGGCATCTTTTTCTGTGTGTGGAGGCGGCGGAGGCGAAGTGTTGTGCGCGGGAGGAGGGGCAGCGTGCTTGGGAGTTTCTCAAGGCGCGGCTCAAGGAGTTGGGTTTGGCGGGGCCGCAGCCGCAGGTGTACCGGAGCAAGGCGGGGTGCCTGCGGGTGTGCCGGGAAGGTCCGGTGGCGGTGGTTTATCCCGACGGGGTGTGGTATCGGGGCTGCACTCCGGAGGTGTTGGAGCGGATCATCCAGGAGCACCTCATCGGGGGGGTGCCGGTGGCGGAGTATGCCTTCGCGGTGAATCGCAGCGGCGCTTAGGAGGGCGCGGGGCGGATTGGTGTGATCAGACTGATCAAACTCATCAGACTGTTTGGTCTTATCTGGACGTCTTCTCCCCGAGGGGGAGATTCTCAAGAGTACCGGCGATAGGACTCGAACCTACACGCCTTTAAAGGGCAACGGATTTTGAGTCCGCCGCGTCTACCATTCCGCCACACCGGCATATCTTGAACGACGCCCTAAAAAGCACGGGGTGGGAGGGAAGGCAAGCGACAAGATGAGGTCGCGGGCGGGGGGATGTTTAATACCAGGCGGCGAGGCCGTTTTTCCAGATGGACTTCAGGTGGGCGAGGTCTTCGTCGAGGAGGGGGGCGCCTTGGTGGGAGATGACGAGGCGGCGGTGGGCGGGGGTGCTGGAGCCGAGGACGCGGAAGGGGAGGTGAGCGAAGAGTTCGATGACGCTTTCGAGTTCGGAGGCGGGAATTTCGAGCACGAAGCGGGCGGAGCTCTCGCTGAAGAGCTGGAGCATGGGGTCGAGGGGGTCGGCGAGGTCGAGTTCGAGGCCGGCTTTGAGGGAGAAGGCCATTTCGGCGAGGGTGACGGCGAGGCCGCCTTCGGAGACGTCGTGGGCGCTGAGGACGAGGCCTTGTTTGATGGCTTCGTGGGCGGCGCGGTAGAGGGGCATGGCGGCGGCGGGGTTGCCGGTGGGGACGCGGAGGTTTTTGAGGCCTTCTTGGCGGGCGAAGACGCTGCCGCCGAGGTGGGGGGAGGGGGAGCCGACGAGGCAGAGGAGGCTTTCGTCGGAGCGCAGGCTGGCGCCGGTGACGTGGGCGGCGTCCTCGACGATGCCCATGCCGCTGATGAGGGCGGTGACGGGGATGCTGACGGGGCCGTCATCGGTTTGGAAGAAATTGTAGAACGAGTCCTTGCCGGAGACGAAGGGGGTGCCGTAGGCGAGGGCGGCTTCGGCGAGGGCGCGGGCGCTTTCCACGAGGCCGCCGAGTTCTGCCGGGTCGTGGGGGTTGCCGAGGCAGTAGTTGTCGAGGACGGCGATTTTGTCGGGGTTGGCGCCGCAGAGGACGAGGGAGCGGACGCATTCGTCCATGCAGGCCAGGCCCATGGCGTAGGGGTCGGTTTTGCCCCATTCGGGGAGGAGGCTCAAGCCGAGGGCGAGGAGGCGGTGGCTGCCATCGAGGCGGATGACGGCGCCGTCTTGGGGGGCGTCTCCGGTGGCACCGGCGAGGGGTTTGAGGACGGTATTGCCTTGGACTTCGTGGTCGTATTCGCGGATCACGGGTTCGCGGGAGACCACGGCAAAATCGGCGAGGACGCGCTGGAGGGCGGCTCCGGCGGCGGAGGCGTCGAGGGGGGGGCAGTCTTGCCAGGTGGGAGTGGTCCAGCGGGCTTGGAGCTGGAGGCGGGGGGCCTCGTGGAGGCGGCCGCAGTCGAGTTCGCAGACAAGTTGGCCGCGGTGGGTGACTTTGAGAATGCCGGTGCCGTCGCTGGAGCCGATCACGGAGAGCTCGGTTTCGAAGATGTCGGCCAATTGCTGGAGGGCGGGGAGGTGCGCGGGGTCGGCGGAGAGGACCATGCGCTCTTGGCTTTCGCTGAGGAAGATTTGCCAGCTGAGCAGCCCGGCTTCCTTGAGGGGGGCTTGGTCGAGGTCGATGAGGCCGCCGGTTTCGCTGAGCATTTCGCCGGCGGCGCTGCTAAAGCCTCCGGCGCCGCAGTCGGTGAGGCCGGCGATGAGGCCTTGGGCGCGGGCGCTGAGGATGAAGTCGCCGACTTTTTTCTCTTCGATGGGGTTGCCGATTTGGACGGCGCTTTGGTCTTCCTCGTGGCTGTCGGTGCCGAGGGCGGCGGAGGAAAAGGTGGCGCCCTTAAGGCCATCGCGGCCGGTGCGGCCGCCCACGGCGATGATGAGGTGGCCGGGAATGACGGCTTTGGGGATGTCGGCTGAGGGGATCACGCCGGCCGTGCCGCAGAAGACGAGGGGATTGTAGCAAAAAGTGTCGTCGAATTGAATGGCGCCGCTGACGGTGGGGATGCCCATGCGGTTGCCGTAGTCGCGCACGCCGCGGACTACGCCGCGCATCACGCCGAGGGGGTGGATAACGTCCTTGGCGCGGATTTGTTCGGGCTGGGTGTTGGGGCGGCCGAAGCAGAAGACGTCGAGGGAGGCGATGGGTTTGGCGCCCTTGCCAGCGCCGAGGATGTCGCGGATGACGCCGCCGAGTCCGGTATTGGCGCCGGCGTAGGGTTCGATGGCGGAAGGGTGGTTGTGGGTTTCGACCTTGAGGCAGACGGCGAGGCCGGGGTCGACTTCGATGAAGCCGGCGTTGTCGGTGAAGGCGGAGAGGACAAAGCCGGGCTTGGCGGCCATGATGTCCTCGCTGATTTTGCGGATGAAGGTTTTGAAGAGGCCGTCCACGACTTCGGTTTGGCCGTCGCGGGTGTGGGTGATTTGGGCGGAAAAAATGCGGTGTTTGCAGTGTTCGCTCCAGGTTTGGGCGATGACTTCGAGTTCGACGTCGGTGGGTTCGCGGCCGGTTTCTTGGTAGTAGGCGCGGACCGCTTCCATGTCGTCGGCGGAGAGCGATAGTTTCATCGCCTTGCTGAGGGCTTCGAGCTCTGCGGTGGGCAGGGCGAGAATGGGGATGGTGCGGAAAGTGGGGGAATCGGCAGGAGCGGAGGCCATACGGCCACGGTGGCGGGATGCCCCCCGCCGTCAAGGGAGCGGAGGAGGCAGTCGACGGGCCGCGGGCAGGGCTAGTCAGCGGGCGCGGGGATTTTTCCGATGAGGAAAAAGTCGCCGGCTTGGGCGACTACCTTCCAGCGGGTGGAGGGGAATTTTTTGCCGAAGTCGCCGCGGCGGATGAGTCCGTAGGCGGCGGGTTGGCGGGACATGGCTTTTTCGATGTCGCGGATTTCCTCGAAGACGCGGGCGGCGTCGCTGGGGTCGAGGGGGAGGACGATGTCGGCGTCGTCGCGGGTGACGGCGACGGTGCGGCCGAGGTAGAATTCGAAGCCGTGGGCTCTGACGTTGGCGGCGAAGAGGGTGGCGGCGGGGAAATCGGGCTGTTGGTGGAGGGCGGCGACGAGGGGGCGGACGGAGGCTTGCTGCTGGAGGCGGTCGTTGGCGAAGGGGGCGGCGGCGGCGGCGAGGGCGGCGAGGGCGAGGGAGCCTGCGGCGAGGAGGACGAGGGGCCGGGGGGAGGCGCCACGGGATTGCCACCAGGCCACGAGCAGCAAGCTGAGGCCGGGAAACAGGGGCAGGGGGTAGGTGGGCAATTTAGATCCGCTCAGGGACAAAATCAAAAACGGCGGCAGGAGCCAGCCAAGGAGCAGGCCGTGGAGGGGGCGCAGCGGGGTTTTTTGGCGAAGTCGCTGCCAAGCGCGCCGCGCCAGGCTGGGGAAAAAGACCGACCAGGGGAGGAATCCGGCGAGGATCACGGGGATGAAAAACCAAAAGGGCTTGCTGCGTCCGTGGGTGTGGGAGGTAAAGCGCTGCAGCAGTTCGTACTTCCAAAAATAGGTGAAGAGCTCGGGTTGGAGCAGGCTGAGCGCCAAGAACCAGGACAGGCCGATCAGGAGGGCGAGGGCCAGGCCGCGGGCCCAGGGCAGGGCCAGGGGGGCGGCACTGCGGCGCTGCGCCAGGGTGGCGCCCAGGGCGGCGGAGAGGGGCACGACAAAGGCCATGGGGCCCTTGGTCAGGAAGCCGAGGCCCATGGCAAGGAAGAAACCCCAGCGCCAGCGGGCGGCGGGTCGGTGCATTTCCTCGACCAGGCAGGTCAGAGCCCCCGCGATCCACAAGGTCATCAGCATATCTGGGGTCAGCAGTTGGCTGAGGGCGAAGTAGCCGACGCTGCCGAGCAGGACCAGGGCGGCGAGGGCGCCGCCGGTTTTCCCGAGGAGGCGGCGGCCCATGGCGTAGGTGAGGGCGGCGGTGCCCAGGGCAGCCAGGGCAGAGGGGAGGCGCGCGGCCGATTCATTGACGCCGCAGAGTTTGAGGCTGGCGGCGGTGGCCCAGTAGATCAGGGGCGGCTTTTGAAAATGGGCGAAGCCGTTGAGCCGAGGAATGAGCCCATCGCCGCTGGCGGCCATTTCCCGTCCGATTTCGGCGTAGCGGCCCTCGTCGGGCTCGTTGAGTCCGCGCGCCCCGAGGAAGGCCAAGTAGATCGCAAGGACGGCAAGGGCTAAACCCCAGGCGAGGCGCCGCTGGGCTGCGGGGCTCATGGTTGACCTCCCGGGTGCAGGGCGATGCGGCTGGGCGAGGGGCAGCGGCGGCGCAGAAACCACCATAGGCCCGCCATGTCCACGAGCGGGCGCCACCAC
>CANHIJ010000176.1 GCA_947460575.1 Verrucomicrobiales bacterium
CCTTCAGAACGCAACGGCTCGCTGCTAACCCTACCCAGGGCCTTGCCCTGGGCTGGTATGCCATGCCCCGTTGGGGCATCCATGGACGCCCGCGACCAGGGAAAGGGTGACGCCACAAGAGATCCCGCCGCTCAAGCGAGTTACTTCCCGTCCCCATCGGCCCCGCGCCGGTTCTTTGCTAGTAAGCTTTCAACTCCCGGTTTTAGGTTTATGCTAGGAGCAGCGGGTTCAAAAAAGGCCGGGCTCCGCGGGGAGTCCGGCCTTTTTTCTAACAAGATGTGGGATGGGGAATTAGGCGGCGAAGCGGGCGGCGACGGCGTCCCAGTTTACCAGGTTCCAGAAGGCGGCGATGTAGTCGGGGCGGCGGTTTTGGTAGTGGAGGTAGTAGGCGTGTTCCCAGACGTCGAGGCCGAGGAGGGGTTTGGCGCCTTCCATGAGGGGGCTGTCTTGGTTGGCGGTGCTGGAGATGGCGAGTTTACCGTCCTTGAGGGTGAGCCAGGCCCAGCCGCTGCCGAAGCGGGTGGCGCCGGCTTTGGCGAAGGCTTCTTTGAAGGCGTCGAAGCTGCCGAAGGCGGCGGCGATGGCTTCGGCGAGGGGGCCGGTGGGAGCGCCGCCGTGGCCGGGGGCGAGGGAGAGCCAGAAGAGGCTGTGGTTGGCGTGGCCGCCGCCGTTGTTGCGGACGGCGGTGCGGATGGATTCGGGGACGGCGTCGAGGTGGCTGATGAGGTCCTCGATGGATTTGGCCTCGAGTTCGGGGTGACCGGCGAGGGCGTTGTTGAGATTGGTGATGTAGGCCTGGTGGTGTTTGCCGTGGTGGATTTCCATGGTCCGGGCGTCGATGTGGGGCTCGAGGGCGTCGCAGGCGTAGGGTAGGGGGGGGAGGGTGTGGGACATGGTGGGGAGGGGGTTGGGAGTGAGGGGCCGGGACGAGAATGCCGGAACGTTATGGAAGCGGCGGACGGGAGGGATGCAACCTCCGTTTTTTGGGGGAATCAGAAAGCGCTGAAGGAGGAGAGGCTGCCGGGGCGGTAGCTGGGGGGGATTTCCAGGGCGGGGTTTTGCACGCTGAGGAGTTGCCAGGACCAGGGGCGCCAGGGTTGGCGTTTCCAGAGGAAGCGGGTGGTTTCTTTGAGTTCCACGGCGCGCTCGGCGAGGATGGAGGCGGCGGGGCCTCCGGCGGATTTGACTTCGAGGCTGGTGTCGACCACGCCGGACGCGGCGTCGAAGGTGGGGTGGCGCAGCTTCATTTCGAGGAGGGGGCTGAGGGTGCGGAGGTCTTGGAGGATGGCGGGCCAGTCGGCGGCGGTGAAATTCCAGGCGTCGGCGTAGTCGGGGTGGATGAGTTTAGCGCAGGCGGCGGCGTCTTTTTGGGCGATGGCCTGGATGAGTTGGCGCTGGGCGGCCTGGAGTTGTTGGGTGGGGCTGAGGAAGTGCCACAGGGCGAAGAGCGCCAGGGGGACGAGGGCGATGAGGAAGGCGAGGCGGCGGGACATGGTGGGGAATTGATGGCTTGGCGCGGGTGGGGCGACAAGTCCTGAAAGGGGGCTTAGGTAAAGTTAGGAGGTCGAGGTAGGGGGAAACCCGGTTGACGCCCCAGCGCGGGGACGCTTTAGAAACTGATGACCCCCATGCCTGCCCGCCTGCCCAACGAACAGTACCGCCCCTGTGCGGCGGCGGTGGTGCAGAACGATGCGGGGATGATTTTGATCTGCGAGCGGCGGGATTTTGCGGAGAGTTGGCAGTTTCCTCAGGGCGGGGTGGACGACGGGGAGACCCCGCGGGAGGCCTTGCAGCGGGAATTGGTGGAGGAAATTTCGCTGCCGGCCTCCTCGTATCAGATCAAGGAGGAGCGCTCGGGCTACCGCTATCATTTTCCGGAGCGGCACCGCAAGCGGGGTAAATTTGTCGGGCAGGAGCAGGTTTATTTTTTGTGCCATTTTGGGGGCCCCGATGCGCTTTTCAATTTGGAAACGGCGCACCCGGAATTTCGCCGCTGGAGGTGGATTTTGCCGCACGAGTTCGACCTGCGCTGGCTGCCGGAGTTTAAGCGGGGGGTGTACCGGGAGGTCTTGCGGGATTTTTTTGAGGTAGAGTTGTCCTGAGGGCCGCCGCTAGGGGCTGGGCGGGGGGAGGAGGTCGGGGCGCAGGGCGCGGGTGCGGGCGAGGCTTTGGGAGGCTTTCCAGGCTTGGATTTTGGCGTGGTTTCCGCTGAGGAGGACTTCGGGGACTGTGAGGCCGCGGAAGTCGGGCGGGCGGGTGTAGCAGGGGGCTTCGAGGAGGCCGGAGGCGGCGCTGAAGGATTCGTCGGTGGGGGAGCGGGCGTCGCCGAGGACGCCGGGGAGGAGGCGGACCACGGCGTCGGTGAGGATATTGGCGGCGATGGCGCCGTTGGTGAGGATGTAATCGCCGAGGGAGATTTCGTGATCGACGAGGGCTTCGACGGCGCGGTGGTCAATGCCTTCGTAGTGGCCGCAGAGGAGGATGAGGTGGGGGCAGGCGGTGAAGGATTCGACGGTGCGCTGGTGGAGGGGGCGGCCCTGGGGGGTGAGGAGGACGACTTGGCTTTCGGGGGAGCGGAGGGCTTCGACGGCGGCGAAGAGGGGGGCGCACTGCATGACCATGCCTTGGCCGCCGCCGAAGGGGGTATCGTCGACGCGGTGGTGTTTGTCGGTGCTCCATTGGCGGAGGTCGTGGACGCCGAGTTGCCAGAGGCCGCGGGCGAGGGCCTTGCCGAGAATGCTTTCGCCGAGGGGGACGCGGCACATTTCGGGGAAGAGGGTGACGATGTCGATTTTCATGGGGGGGCGGCGGCTGGGAGGGGAGGGTCCGTGGTGAGGGGGGGATCGGGGCAGAGGAGGAGGCCGGTGCGCCGGGCGGTGGCAGTGGCGCGGTAGGCAGCGCGGGCGATGTGGCGGTGGTGGCGCATTTCGCAGAGGATGGACCAGACGAAGAAGAGGCCGACGGCCCAGAGGGGGTGGATTTTGGCGTATAAGGCGAGGGCGGCGCAGGCGGCGGCGGCGAGGGCCTGGAGGGCGAACCAAGCCGGAGTGACGCGGCTGCCGAGGCGGAGGCGGGTGAGGCGGCCGAGGGCGTGGTGGGATTCGGTGACGGTGGCGAGGCGGAGGCGCCAGCAGGGTCCGAGGTTGGCTTCGAGGTCCCAGTCGCGCCAGCCGTCGTCTGGGGTGGGGCGGGCGCGGTGGGTGGCGAGGTCTAGTTGGAGGGCGGCGAGGAAGGCTTCGCGGCCGACGCCGTTATCGCTCCAGAAGGCGAGTTCGGTGACGGCTTTGGAAGAGCGGTGGGGGACGTGGGGGAGGCGGAAGACGGGCCAGCGCGGGGGGCGCGGGGGGGAGCCGAGGCGGAGGTTCCAGGCGAGGCGGGCAAAGCCGCGGGAGAGGGGTTGGGCGAGGAGGAGGAACCAGAGGAGGAAGAAGGCGGGGAGGGGGGGCCAAGGCGGGTCGGGGCGGAGCAGCCAGGCGCGGTGGGCGGTGCTGGCGAGGCTGGCGAGGAGCATGAGGGCGGCCGCGGCGGCGGCGGCGGGGTGGAAAAAGCTGGCGAGAGCGAGGGAGGCGGCGAGGAGCCACCAGGGGACGCTGGTGAAAATCCAGCTATTTTCTGCGGTGGTGGGTTGATAAAGGGCCTGGAAGGGGGCGCCGCCGAAGCGGCCGCTGTAGATGCGCCCGGTGGATTGGAGGAGGCGGGGTTGGGCGGGTTGGTGGTAGACGACGCCGCGCCAGCGGGCACCTCCGAGGTGTCCGAAGCGGCCGGGATGGCGGGAGAGGAGGAGGGCTTCGGCTTGGCCGTAGCCGCGCTGCTGGCGGAGGAAGGCGGCCACGGTTTTGCGCCGGTGGTGCCAGACCATGGCGGCGGGGGCGAAGGCGATGCCGCCGCCCGCTTCTTGGAGGCGCCAGCAGAAATCGACGTCGTCGCCGGCGGCGTGGTATTTGGGGCGGAAGCCGTTGATGCCGTCGAAGGCGGAGCGCTTGACGGCGAGGTTGCAGCCTGGGATGTGCTCGGCGAGGCGGTCGGAGAGGAGGACGTGGGCGGGGCCGCCGGGGGCGGCGATGATGCAAGCTTGGACGAGGGACTGGGGAGGAGGGGGGACGTTGGGGCCGCCGGCGGCGACCATGGCGGGGTCGGCGAGGGCTTTGGTGAGATAGGTGAGCCAGTCGGGGTCGGCGAGGCAGTCGTCGTCGGTGTAGGCGAGGATCTCGCCGGTGGAGGCGGCGGCGCCGGCGTTGCGGGCGGCGCTGAGGCCGCTGGGTTCGAGGCGGAGGTAGCGGACGTGGGGGAAATCTTGGGCGATTTCGGGGACGCGGTCGGTGGAGCCGTCGTCGACGAGGAGGACCTCGTAGTTGGGGTAGTGGAGGTGGCCGAGGCTGTCGAGGCAGGCGGCGAGGGTGGCGGCGCCGTTGCGGGTGCAGACGATCACGGAGACGCGGGGGGGAGCGGGGCCGAGGAGGGCGGCGGGGAGCGGAGGACCGCCGGCGAGGGCGTGCCAGGCGGGGCGGGGGGTGCGGCTGCGGGCGGTGAGGCCGAAGGCCCAGCCGGTGACCCAGTCGCCACCGCGGAACCATTCGTCGGTCCAGGAAAAGATGAGGTTTCCGGCGACGCCGTGGGATTGGCAGAGCTCGCGCTCCCAGCGGAGGATTTGGCCCTGTTGGGCGGGGCCGTGGCTGAGGGAATCGACGCCGAATTCGGAGATGAGGAGGGGGCGATCGCCGGCGAGGTTTTGGAGGCGGGCCAGGTATTTGTCACAATCGGCGCGGGCTTCGAGGTAGAGGTTGAAGCTGGCGAAGTCGGCGTTGGCTGGCTGGAGGTATTCGGTGCTGGGGAAGTTAGCGTAGCCGATGAGGGTTTGAGGAGCGGCAGTGCGGGCGGTGTGGATGAGGTCTTCGAGGAAGGCCTGGACTTGGGCCGGGCCGAGCCAGCGCACCAAGCTGGAGGGAATTTCGTTGCCCACGAGCAAGACCGCGACGGCGGGCCAGGCGGCCAAGCGGGTGGCGGCGTCGCGCACGGTTTGGTGGATGGCGCGGCGGTCGCGGCGGTCGCGGAGGAAATCGATGTGGTCGCTCCAGGGAATGGAGAGCACGAGGCGGAGGCCTAGTTCGGTGCAGGTTTCGAGGAACCAGTCGGGGGGAAGGTGGTAGAGGCGGAGGGCGTTGGCGCCCCAAGCGCGCATGTCGGCGAGGTCGCGGCGGACGATGGTGGGGTCGGGTAGTCCGTGGTTGCGCTCGGGGGGGCCGAAGGGGCCGTAGGTGGGGCCATGGAGGAAGAACTTTTCGTTTCCTTCCCAGAGGAATTTTCCGGAGGCGCGGATGCGGGGCCAAGGCGCGGGGGGCGCGGGGCGTTGGACCGGCACGGAGTCGCCGGGTTCGGGGGAGGGAGCAGAGGGAAGATCGGCCACGAAGCAGCGGAGGAAGTCCCGCTATCCATGAAGAGCGAAGGGGGGGGCGGCAAGGAAAAGGTTGCCGAGGGGGTGAGGACTAGGGAGAGATGTGGAGGTCGCTCCAGTAGCTGAATTCCCAGGACCAGCCGCTGGGGTGGTTTTGGAGTTGGAGGTCGATGGTTTGACCGCGCCAGGGGGAGAGGTCAAGTTGGAGGTGGATCCAGGGTTTGGCGACGGTCTGGATGGGCTGGCGGAGGAC
>CANHIJ010000177.1 GCA_947460575.1 Verrucomicrobiales bacterium
GGCCTGCGCACCGCCAGCCACGCCTTCGACACCGCCCCCCGTGGCCCTGACTTCGCCGCCTGGAGCACCTTCGACATCGACATCCTCGGCGCTCACTATCAAGGCCACTACGGCAACATCCCCCCTAACTCCCTTCCCACCCTTGTCGAAACCGTGGCCCGCCACGCCGCCCACCCCGTCCTCACCGGAGTTGATGCCGCCCCCTTCGCCGTCAATTCCCACCTCTACATCAACCGCAACCTCGCCCCCTCGGTGCTCCCCCTCCTCCAGGGACACGTCCAAGGCCAAAGCACCCTCGAACCGCTCGCATGGGTCAACACCGCCCAGGATCGCCGCGTCTTCTACACCTCCCTCGGCAACCCCGACGATTTCCAACTGCCCGCCTTTCGCCGCCTCCTCCTCAACGGCGTCCTCTGGTGCCTCGGCGATCCCCTCCCGCCCGCTCCCGCTCCAAAACCGGAATCGGCCCCCGCTCCCCTAGCACCTCCCGCGCCCGCGCCTCCCGCGCCTCCCGCGCCTCCCGCGCCTCCCGCGCCTCCCGCGCCTCCCGCGCCTCCCGCGCCTCCCGCAGATCTCCCCCAAGAAGCCCAGGCTCCCGCCCTCAGCCCCTCCGAAGCCTTGGGACGCTTTCGCGTCGCCGACGATCTGGAATGGCAGCAAGTCCTAGCAGAACCTCAGATCACCCAACCCGTCTTTCTCAATTTCGACCAGCGCGGCCGCATGTGGGTCGTCGAATATCGCCAGTATCCCTCTCCCGCAGGCTTGAAAATAGTTAGCCGCGACAGCGTCTGGCGCGCCGTCTACGATCGAGTCCCGCCCCCCCCGCCGCACCACTTTCCCGGCGCCGACCGCATCTCCATCCACGAAGACTCCGATGGCGACGGCACCTTCGACCGCCACAAGATCTTCCTTGATGGACTCAACATCGCCACCTCCCTAGAGCACGGCCGCGGCGGCGTCTGGGTCCTCAATCCCCCCTATCTCCTTTTTTACGCTGATGCCAATGGCGACGACGTCCCCGACGGCGACCCCGAAGTCCGCCTCTCCGGCTTTGGCCTCGAGGACACCCACAGCGTGGCCAACTCCCTGCGCTGGGGCCCCGACGGCTGGCTATACGGAGCCCAGGGCAGCACCGTCACTGCTAACATCGTTGTTTCCGGCCGGGACGGAAAACCCCAAAATTCCCAGCCCATCTACTCCCAGGGGCAAAATATCTGGCGCTATCATCCCGAAAAACGCATCTACGAAGTCTTCGCCCAAGGCGGCGGCAACGCCTTCGGCTGCGAAATCGATAGCCAAGGTCGCCTCTTCTCCGGCCACAACGGCGGCGACACCCGCGGCTTCCACTACCAACAAGGCGCCTATCTCCAGAAAGGTTTCGAAAAACACGGACCGCTCTCTAATCCCTTCGCCTTCGGCTATTTTCCCGCCATGCCCCATGACGCCGCGGCCCGCTTCACCCACAACTTCGTCATCTACGACCACGGCGCCCTGCCCTCCCCATACCGCGGCCACCTCTTCGGCGTCGAACCCCTCCAAGGCCGCCTCGTCGAAAGCACCATCCTCCCCGATGGCTCTTCCTTCCGCACCCGCGACCTGCCTTACCCCCTCACCAGCGACGATCGCTGGTTTCGCCCCGTCGACATCAAGGTCGGCCCCGAAGGCGCTATCTATGTCGCCGATTGGTACGACCAGCAAGTCAACCACTACCGCAACAACGAGGGCCAAATCGACAAAGACCGCGGCCGCATCTACCGCCTCCAAGCCAAGGGTGCCAAACCCCTGCCCCCCTTCAACCTCGCCCAGCGCTCCCCAACCCAGCTGCTCCAGGAACTCCGCCATCCCAATCGCTGGGTCCGCCAAACCGCGCTCCGCCTGCTCGCCGACCGCCCCGATGCCTCGCTCCTCCCCGACCTCATCCAAGCCTTGCCCCGCAGCACCGGCCAAGCCGCCCTGGAAACGCTCTGGGCCCTCCACCTCAGCGGCGGCCTCCACGGCCCCACCCTCCTCTCCGCTCTCACTCACCCAGAACCCCAGGTCCGCCTCTGGTCCGCTCGCCTAGCCGGAGATCTGCCCCCCATGCCTTTAGACGTCGCCGCCAAACTGGCCGCCCTAGCCCCTTCCGAAACCAGCTTGGAAGTGCGCAACCAACTCGCCGCGACCGCCCAGCGCATGGACGCCACCCAAGCGCTAGAATTAATTAAATCTCTAGCGGGTCACTCTGAAGATGTCGCCGACAACCGCCAGCCCCTCCTCCTCTGGTGGGCTCTCGAAGCCCACTGCGGCGATCACCCCGAAGCGGTCCTCCAGCTCTATGCCGACCCCGCATTTTGGCGCACTCCCCTAGCGGAATCTCACCTAATTGAGCGCACCGCCCGCCGCTTCGCCCAAGCCGGATCCCGGCGCGATTTCCTCACCTGCGCCCGCCTCTTCGAACTCTCCCCCTCCCCGCAACACAGCGCCCTCCTCATGGCCGGTTTGGAAGCCGCCTGCAAAGGCCGCACCCTAACTGGCCTTCCAGAGTCCTTGCTCACCGCCATGGCCCGCCACGGCGTCGCCTCCCCCGCCCTGGCCCTCCGCCAAGGCGACCCCCAAGCCGCTCAGCGCGCCCTCCGCGCCATCCTCGACGATTCTGCCCCCCGCGAGGAGCGCCTCGCCTATCTCGGCCTCATGGGCGAAGTCAAAATCCCCGGCGCCGCACCCGCCCTGTGCCGCGCCGCCCTCAGCGCCGGTAAAGACCAGTCCCTCCAAAAAGCCATCCTCACCGCCTTCCAAAATTACGACGACCCCGCCATCGCCGATGTCGCCTTAACCCTCTATCCAATCCTCGAGGGCGAAGCCCTCGCCTGCGCCCAAACCCTCCTCGCCAGCCGCCCCCAGTGGGCCCTCCTCCTCGCCCAATCCATCAAAAGCGACGGCGCCCCCCACCGCGGCATCGGCCTCAACCGGGAGACCCTCCCCCCAAGCATCGTCCTAAAACTCAAAGAGCATCCCAGCCCCGAACTCCGCGCCATCCTGGAGCGCCTCTGGCCTAACACCCCGCAATCTACTGCCAGTCAGGTCGACCAAGAAATCCAGCGCCTCACGGAGGTCCTCCAGCGCGGCCCCGGCGACCCCTACGCGGGCCGCACCCTCTTCCAAAACAGCTGTGCCGCTTGCCACCGCCTCTTCGGCCAGGGCGGCCAAATCGGCCCCGACCTCACCGTACACGACCGCAGCAACCTCGAGGCCATGCTTCTCGCCATCGTCCACCCCAGCGCCGAAATCCGCGAGGGCTTTGAAAATGTCACCTTGGAAACCCGCGATGGCCGGTCCCTCTCCGGCTTTCTCGTCGAACAAGATGCCAACACGGTGGTCCTGCGCGGCTTCGACAATCAGAACCTAACGCTGCCTCGCACCGATCTCCTTAAGCTCGAACCCGCCGGCCGCTCCCTCATGCCCGAAGGCTTGCTCCAACCCTTTGCAGACCAGCAAATGCGCGATCTCTTCGCCTACCTCCGCAGCACCCAGCCCCTCGTCGGATCCCCTCCGCCGCGCTGAACCCCTCGTCTTTTTCCTTCAGCTCTTTTATTCCGATGCCCCCACTCCTCGCTGCTCTCGCCGCCCGCCCCACCTCGGCCGCGGCCCACATTCTCCTCGCGCTGCTCCTGCCCTTTCGGGTCCTAGGCGCCGAATCCACCCCGCCCGTCCTCCCAGGCACCCAGGCCCTCACCCAAGCGGGAGACCTCGCCGCCCAAATGGTCAGCGGCATCGATTCCTATCTCGACCACATCATCGCCCAGGCTCCGCTGACCCGCGCCTCCCACTGGACCCGCGACTTCAGCTCCCCCGCCGCCTACCAAAATTCTATAAAGCCCAACCGCGAGCACCTTGCCCATATCCTGGGAACCGGGGACCCCCGCGATCCCGTCGAGCTCCGCATTTCCGCCCCGGTAACCCGGGACCCGCGCGGCCATCCTGGGGAAATCGGCCGCGGGTTCGGCTTTACCATTCAATCCGTGAGTTGGAATGTGTTTCGTGGGGTTCAAGCCGAGGGCTTGCTACTGCAGCCCGATGGCCCCCCCCGTGCCTCCGCGGTGGCCATTCCCGATTGCGCTTGGACCCCCGAACAGCTCGTCGGCTTGCAGCCCGGCCTTCCCCCCGAACACCAATTTGCCCGCCGCTTGGCAGAACGAGGCTGCCGCGTCCTCATTCCCTTTCTCATCGACCGCTCCGATGCCCACAGCGGCGTGCCCGGCGGGCGGGCCATCAAACAGTCCCAGCGCGAAGTGCTGTGGCGGGCCGCCTATCAAATGGGGCGCACCATCCAAGGCTATGAAATTCAGAAAGTCCTCGGCGCCGTCGACTGGCTAGACGCCCAGCGCCAAGCCGAGCAACCTCCTAGCAAAATAGCAGTGATCGGCTACGGCGAGGGCGGCCTGATCGCCTGCTCCGCCGGAGCCCTCGACCCCCGCATCGACCTCACCGCCATCAGCGGCTATCAACTAAATCCTCACCTCCACCTCGAGCCCATTTACCGCAACACCTGGGCCCTCGCGGCGGAGTTTTCCTCGGGCGAACTCGCCGGTCTCATCGCCCCGCGCCAACTGCTCTGGGAACACGGCCAATTTCCCGAAGCCACTTATCCCCCACCCGGCCAAGCCCACCAGGGCGCCGCTCCCGGCCAACTCCAGCGCCCCGACGAGGCCACCACCCAACAAGTCCTCAAAGAAGCTAGATCCTGGCTGCAGCCCGTGCCCGGTACCGCGTCCTGGCATCTCATCCAGGCCCAGCCCCATGAAGTCTTCAGCGACCAGTCGATCGCCGCCATCGCCACTGCCCTCAACCTGCTGCCGCCCCCGACTTTCGCCGCCGATTCCGTCAAACCGCTCCAGCCCGCCCCAGCTCTCCCAGCGCGCGCCGCGCGACAGTACGCTCAGATTTACGAGGACACCCAGTGGCTCATGCGCGAATCCGAATACACCCGCGCCGAATGGTGGAAGCCAGTCGACCGCAAAACCCCCGCCAGCTTTAAGGAAAGCGCCCAGGGCCTGCGCCGCCATTTGCTCGAGGAAATCATCGGCCCCCTGCCGCCGCCTTCCCGGCCGCCCGCCCCCCGCTCTCGCAAGGTCTCCGAAACCGCGGCCTTCACTTGCTACGAAGTCGTCCTCGACGTCCACCCCGACGTCTTCGCCTATGGGATTCTCGTCCTCCCCAAAGGCATCGCCCCCGGCGAAAAGCGCCCCGTAGTGGTCTGTCAGCACGGCCTGGAGGGCCGCCCCCGCGACGTCGCCGACCCCGCCATCGACAGTCAATACTACCATGCCTATGCCTGCCGCCTAGCAGAGCGAGGATTCATCGCCTTCGCCCCCCAAAATCCCTACATCGGCGAAAATCGCTTCCGCCAGGTCCTCCGCAAGGCCCAACCCCTCAAACTCACCTTGTGGTCCTTCATCATGCGGCAACACGAAGTCATCCTCGATTGGCTAGCTTCCCAGGACTTTGTCGACCCCAGCCGTCTGGCCTTCTACGGACTCAGCTACGGCGGCAAAACCGCCATGCGCATCCCCCAAGTCGTCGACCGCTATTGCCTCAGCATCTGCTCCGCCGACTACAACGAGTGGATCTGGAAAAACGTCAATGGCCGCTCAAA
>CANHIJ010000178.1 GCA_947460575.1 Verrucomicrobiales bacterium
GCCCTGCAGCGCTGGCACCGCGCACAACTTCCCAGGTAAGTTGAGCGCGAGCGCCAGGTGCCCCCCGCCGAGCGGGCGATGGCCTCCGCGGCATGGCCGGATGGCCCAACACCGTGCACAACTTCCCAGGTAAGTTGAGCGCGAGGGCCAGGTGCCCCCCGCCGAGCGGGCGATTGCCTCCGCGGCACGGCCGGATGGCCCAACACCGCGCACAACTTCCCAGGTAAGTTGAGCGCGAGCGCCAGGCGCCCTCGCCGAGCGGGCGATTGCCTCCGCGGCACGGACGGATGGCCCAACACCGCGCACAACTTCCCAGGTAAGTTGAGCGCGAGCGCCAGGTGCCCCCCGCCGAGCGGGCGACGGCCTCCGCGGCATGGCCGGATGGCCGAAGATGGCCCAATACCGTGCACAACTTCCCAGGTAAGTTGAGCGCGAGGGCCAGGCGCCCCTCGCCGAGCGGGCGATGGCCTCCGCGGCACAGCCGGACGGCCCAAGACCTCTGCTCCTGGCTCAGCGTTGCCAAAAGGACTTCGGGAGCGGGGGGCGATGCGAAACCCCGCCGCCGCGCCAAGCCCGGCACCTACGTCCCCTAGGCCAATTCCTCCTCCGCCGCTGGGGCAGGCGCAGGGGGCGGCCCCTTCTCAATTAGCACCATGAGGAGGGCCACGTCGGCTGCCGTCACCCCCTGAATCCGCCCCGCCTGGCCGAGCGTGAGGGGCCGGATCGCGGACAACTTCTGCTGGGCCTCCTTTTTCAGGCCGCGCACCACCTGGTAATCCAGCCACAGCGGCAGGGGCCGGTGCTCGTGCTTGGCAGTGCGCTTGACCATCTCCTGCTGGCGCAGCAAGTAGCCGGAGTACTTCAAATCGACCTCCAGTAAGTCCCAAATGGGGCCTGGAAATTTGGCCCGCAGCTCCTCCGGCAGGGCCGACCAAGCGCTCTCGGTGCGGCGGAACCACTTTTCGAGGGGAATTCCCTGATAAATGACCCCGGCAGACCAGCGGTGCGCCTCCGCCAGCTGCGCCGCGCGCTCTTCCATACGGGCCCGCCGATCCGCTCCAATAAAACCTCGCGCCGCAGCTTCCGGCGACAGCCGCAGGTCGCAGTTGTCCTGCCGCAACAGCAGGCGGTATTCCGCCCGGCTCGTAAACATCCGATACGGCTCACTGACCCCCTTGGTCACCAGGTCGTCCACCATTACCCCCAGGTAGGAATTCTCCCGGGACGGAACGTAGGCGGGTTGGCCCAAAACCTTGAGGGCCGCATTCAGGCCCGCAATCAGGCCCTGGCCCGCCGCCTCCTCGTAGCCCGAGGTCCCGTTGATCTGCCCCGCAAAATAGAGCCCCTCCACCCGCTTCGTCTCCATCGTGGCATAGAGCTGCGTCGGTGGGCAAAAATCGTACTCCACCGCGTAGCCCGGCCGAATGATCTCCGCGTTCTCTAGCGCCGGAATCGAGCGGATAAAGGCGTGCTGCACCTCGTAGGGCAGCGACGTCGACACCCCGTTGATGTAGTACTCGTTGGAGTGGCGCCCTTCTGGCTCCAAAAAGAGCTGGTGCGACTCCTTTTCCGCGAAGCGGACCACCTTGTCCTCAATGCTCGGGCAGTAGCGGGGCCCCACCCCCTCGATGGCGCCCGAGTACATCGGGGACAGGTGCAAATTCTCTCGGATGATTTGGTGGGTCCGCGGCACCGTGTGGGTGATCCAGCAGGGCATTTGTTCCACGTGGAACGCCGGGTCGGCCCAGCGGTTGAGCGTGAAAAGTTCCCCGGCGTCCCGCCCAATGGTCTCGGCCATGAAGGAAAACAGCGGCGGCGGGCTGTCCCCCTCCTGCCGCTCGCAGCGGCTGAAGTCGATCGACCGCCCGTTAAGCCGACAGGGGGTGCCGGTCTTGAAGCGCTCCACCGCAAAGCCGAGCGCCCTGAGGGAATCGCTGACCGTGGATAGGCCATCGCCCATGCGCCCTCCCGCGGCTTGGCGCAGGCCGACGTGTAGCAGCCCCCGCATGAAGGTCCCCGCGGAAATGATCAGGGAGCGGCAGCGAAAGTGCAGCCCGAGATTGGTGCGCAGCCCAGTCACCCGGTCGCCCTCCACGAGGACTTCGGCCACGTTGCCCTGGTGCAATTCCAGGTTGGGGGCGTTTTCCAAAATCCACTTCATGCGAAACTGATAGGCCTTCTTGTCGGCCTGGGCCCGCGGGGAGCGCACGCTCGGCCCCTTGGTGCCGTTTAAGAGCCGAAACTGAATGCCCGTGGCGTCGGCGTTCAAGCCCATCGCGCCACCCAGGGCGTCGATTTCGCGCACGATGTTCCCCTTGGCTAGGCCCCCGATGGCCGGGTTGCACGACATCTGGGCGATGGTGTCGAGGTTTTGCGTCAGCAAGGCGGTGCGGCAGCCCAGGCGAGCCGCCGCCAGGGCGGCCTCGACACCGGCGTGGCCGGCGCCGACGACGAGGACATCGTAGTGGGTGGGGTAGGTGAAATCGGAGGGCATCGGTTCGGGAAAAGGGCAGGGGACACCTACAGTAGCACGGGGGGCAAATGTTCCACGTGGAACCTTGGGGTAGGGAAGGCGGGGCCGGAGGGTTTTCCTGGACCGGGCCCCACGCCGCGGCGTGCGCCGCGACTTTACCCAGCTCGGGTCCCGGGGTTGGCTCTAGGTGGAGGGCTCGGCGGCGCCCCGGGGGACGGCCTGGAAGGCGGCCAGGGCGGCCGCGGGGTCGTCGCTGCGCATGAGGCTCTCCCCGACCAAAATGCCGTTGGCGCCGGCGGCGTAGACTTGCCGGGCGTCCTCCACCGTTTTGATACCGCTTTCGCTGATGAACAAGAGGCCTTCGGGGATTTCCTCGCTGAGGCGTTCGCTGGTGGCGAGGTCGACCGCGAAGGTTTTCAGGTTGCGGTTGTTGACCCCGATGATGCGCGCCTCGGTGTCGAGGGCGCGCTCCAGCTCCGCGGCGTCGTGGACTTCCACTAGCACATCGAGCTGGCATTTCTCTGCAACTGAAAGAAGGTGAACAAGTTCCGACTGAGTTAGGGCGGCAACAATCAGGAGGATGGCGTCGGCTCCGGCCACGGCGGACTCGTAAATTTGGATTTCGTCGACGATGAAGTCCTTGCGCAGCAGGGGGACGCGGGTCTCGGCGCGGATGCGGGCCAAAAAGCTGAGGTGGCCCTGGAAGTAGGTTTCGTCGGTGAGGACGGAGATGGCATTAGCGCCGCCGTCGTCGTAGCACTTGGCCATGAGGACGGGGTCGAAATTTTCCAGGATGACCCCGACGCTGGGCGAGGCTTTTTTGACTTCGGCGATTACCGCGAGGGCGTCGGGCCCGAGGTCGAGGGCGCGGAAGAACGAGCGGAAGTCGTTGCGCTGCAGGGCGGCCAGCCGCAGGGCCTCGGCGCGGGGGCGGAGTTTTTCCACTTCGAGCCGCTTAGTGGCGATGATCTGGTCGAGTTTGTTCATGGAGAGGGAAAATGAGAAAGGGGGCGCGGCCCGGGGCCGAGGGAAACCGGGATTTTTCGCGGGGCCGAAAGAGGAAACGAAAGAAATTGAAAAAGCGACTTGCGGAAAGTGCAAAATAGTAAATAATTGCCATCCGCCACCGAGAGGGTTTCCTCAGGGGTTTGCGGGCGTAGCTCAGGGGTAGAGCGCAACCTTGCCAAGGTTGATGTCGGGCGTTCGAATCGCCTCGCCCGCTCCATTTTCCACTTCCGGAAAATGGAGCCCGACACGCCACCGCGCGACCCAGGCTAACGCTCCAGTCATTCTGGCGGCTCCCTCCCGCGCCGTGCGACGCCAGGGCCGCCACGGCCAAATTCCCAAAATCGGCGCGCCGCCTTGCCACGGCCGTCCGGCCCTCTTACGGGGGGCGATGCGCTTTTTTATTACTGGCACCGACACGGATTCCGGCAAGACCTACGTCGCCTCCCTCCTGCTGCGCGCTTGCCAAGCCGCGGCGATCCCCGCGGTGGGTTTTAAGCCGGTGTGCTGCGGGGACCGCGGCGACGTGGCGGCCCTGCGCGCCGCCGGAGCGCCCGGCCCCAGCGAAGCCGAACTGAATCCCCTCTTTTTCGCCCAGCCGCTCTCCCCCCTGGTCGCCAGCTGGATGGCCAACGTGCCCTTTGATTTCGCCGCGCTTATGGCGGCGTGGGAAAACCTCGCCGCGCGGCACGCTCACATCCTTGTCGAGGGCGCGGGCGGGTGGGAGGTGCCGATCACCCCGCACCAAACCATGGCCGATGTCGCCGTGGCCCTCGGCTTGCCCGTTTTGTTGGTCGCCAACAATCGCCTCGGTGCGCTCAATCACACCCTTTTGACGGTGCGCGCCATTCAGGCCCGCGGCCTGCGCTGCGCCGCCATCATCCTCAATTACCCGCACGACGAGCGCGACAGCGCGAGTATTTCCAACCCCGCCGCCCTGCGCGAAATTTTTCCCGACATCCCGCTCATGGAGGTCATGCACGGCGAGACCGACTTCGATCTGGCCGATTTTCCGCTGGATTGAGGCCCCGCGCTCCGCAGAGTTAAACCATGATTCAGCCCCACGATTTGGCTCTGGTCGGCGCGTCTGGCCCCATCGACCTCGCCACCGACCATTTTTTTATGGGCGAGGCCCTCCGCCTGGCGCGCCAAGCCTATCAAAAAGCTGAAGTGCCGGTCGGCGCGGTGATCGTTCGCGAAGGCCAAATCATCGCCCGTTCCTGGAACCAGGTGGAGACCTTGAAAGACGCTACCGCCCATGCTGAAATGCTCGCCCTGACGCAGGCCGAGAGCGCTCAAGCAGACTGGCGCCTAACTGATTGCGATCTCTATGTTACCAAAGAGCCCTGTCCGATGTGCGCGGGGGCCATCGTGCACTGCCGGATCCGCCGGGTCATTTTTGGCTGCCCGGACGCCAAGGGCGGGGCCGCCGGGGGCTTCATCAACCTGTTGCAGACCGCCAATTTGAATCACCGCAGCGAGGTCACGCCCGGCGTGCGCGGCGCCGAATGCCTGGAGATCCTCCAGGGCTTTTTCGCGGAGCGGCGCAGCGCCAAAAAGGAGTAATGGCCGTCCCGCCCAGGGCGCGTGTTTCTCCCAGTGACAAAACGCTATCGCCGTCTAGGGTCGGCA
>CANHIJ010000179.1 GCA_947460575.1 Verrucomicrobiales bacterium
CACAGCCTCTGAGAATGGTCCTTTGTGTTCTATGTGTTTTTTGTCGTAGAAAAACTAGGTTGCCGCCCGTAGCGAAAGGGGGGCAACCACAGAGAACACAAAGGGCACAAAAGGGGAGGAGTGGCTGCGGCGCGGCCGCGAAACGGTCGTCCGTGCAAGAGGGCTGTTTGCGAACCTTTTGTGGGCACAGCCTCTGAGAATGCTCCTTTGTGTTCTATTTGTTCTTTGTGGTTGAAAAACTAGGTTCCCTCCGTAGCGAAAGGGGAAAAATTACAGAGAACACAAAGGGCACAAAAGGGGGGGGTGGCTGCGGCGCGGCTGCGAAACAGTCGTCCGTGCAAGAGGGCTGTTTGGGGACTTTTCGCGGGGACGCCGAAAAGTTGGGTGAAATAGCGGAGGTTGGCGGCCGCTTCGGCTAGGGTACTCTGTTTGCTAGGCTGACTAAAAGAGGGCCGACCAGCCTTTCTATGAGCCAGGCACCCAGGCGACCTTGCGGCATGTGGCGGCGAGGCGGGCGGCGAGGGCGGGAAAACTGCCCTGGGACGCACTACGGGCGGAAGAAGTCGGCGAAGGCTTGGGCAGCGCGGTGGATGGCGGCGGCATCGAGGCCGAGGTGGGTGACGAGGCGGAGGCGCGGCGAGGGGGCAATGAGGATGTCTTGCTGTTTGAGAAAGGCGGTGAGGAGCGCGAGGCGCTCGGGCGGGATGGCCACAAAGACCATATTGGTGTGGGGGCCGGCGATCGTGAGGCCGGGGATGGCGCGGAGGAGGTCGGCGAGGAGGCTGGCGTGGCGGTGGTCGTCGCCGAGGCGGGCGACGTGGTGCTCGAGCGCATAGAGGCCGGCGGCGGCGAGGAAGCCGGATTGCCGCATGCCGCCGCCGAGCATTTTACGGATGCGCAGGGCGCGGCGGATGAGGTCGCGGGAGCCGAGGAGGACGGAGCCAGCGGGGGCGCCGAGTCCTTTGCTGAGACAGATGGAAACGCTGTCGAAATTTTCCGCCAGGCGGCGCTCAGTGGCGGGGAGGTCGGCGGAACTGGGGGCGGAAGCGACGGCGGCATTGAAAAAGCGGGCGCCGTCGAGGTGGGTGGCGAGGCCGTGGTGGCGGGCTAAGGCTAGGGAAGCTTGGACGGAATCCGGGGGGAGGACTTTGCCGCCGATCGTATTTTCCAAAGTGAGGAGGCGGGTGCGGGCGAAGTGGGGGTCGTCGGGTTTGATGGCGGCGGCGATTTTGTCGAGCGGGACGGATCCGTCGGGGGCGTTCTCGAGGGGTTGGGGTTGGATGCTGCCGAGGACGGCCGCCCCGCCGCCTTCGTATTTGTAGGTGTGGGCGTCTTGTCCAACGAGGTATTCGTCGCCGCGCCCGCAGTGGGCCATGAGGGCGCAGAGATTGCTTTGGGTGCCGGTGGGGCAGAAGAGGGCGGCGGCGAAGCCGAGGCGGGCGGCCAGGGAATCTTGCAGCGCGATTACGGTGGGATCGTCTCCAAAGACGTCGTCCCCAAGCGGGGCCTCCATCATCGCGGCGCGCATGGCGGGCGTGGGCAGGGTGACGGTGTCGCTGCGGAAGTCGAGGGTGGACATAACTAGATGATCCGTAGCCCGGTGGTCGCGGGGCCGCAAAGGCAAGGATGGAGGGAGGACCGGAGGGGCCGCTTGCGACAACTAATTGGCAGAGAGCGGGGATTTCGCTCTGCTTGCGGGGGAGGTGCATTATGCCAGGAGGTGATCGGACGCAATAAAGTCCTAACGGCGCATGGCGCATCAGTCCAGGGCCTCGTTCTGGGGCGGAGGAGCCGCAAACCGTTGCGCTCTGAAGGAGCGCCGCTGCGAACTGGATGAGACCCACGCCCGCCAAGCATCGCGATGCGGCGTTCTTTTACAACGCGCAGATCCGAGGCCTTGCCCTTCCCAGGGCGATGCCCTGGACTGAGTTGCGCGGCCCCTTTCGGGCAGAGGCGCCGCCATGGGCGTTGAGCTACAACTGTTATACGGAACAAAAATAATAGTTATTTGGGGAGGGATTTGATTCTCATGGGAAGGGGGTTTGGTAGGCCAGGGAAGAGTGGTTGCGCGGTGTGTTGGCGTAGGGGTCGATGGTGGCGAAATTTCGGTGCGGGCGCCGTGGCCGTCGATGAAAGTGCCGCCCTGCGTTGCCTGCGGGGGAGCGCTGCGGCGCCGCGGTAGCGCATGTTGCCGCTGGCGCAGTGATCTGCGGCGGCTGAGTTGGCGGGCTTGCCAAGGGCCGACAGTTCAATGGCTTGGGCTTTTAACTCGGCGGATTAGGGTGGACGGGCCTTGTGCGTCGTGGTTTAGCGCCGCGGCATTTGGCCCAGATATCTAGCGCACCCCACCCGGGGCGAAGACCCCATGGTTTGATTGCGCTGTGATGACGATAGTAAGCTTCTGAAGCCGACCCCTTTCCCCTGCAGGCACCCGGGTTCAGGCCAATCCGTCAAAGAAAAAAAAGCCATGAATTCACTACCTACTTCCCTACCTACTGCCTCTTGGCGGGATTTCATACCACAGTCCGCCCGCCGTTCCAGGTTCTACCTGTGCTACATGATAGGTTTGGCAATGCCAGGGGTGGTGCTGGCAAATGGTCCTGCCCTGTTGGATCTTGGATCTGCCGCCCATTTTACGATTCTGGCTGGCGCGGCCATTACCACCACGGGAGGAGGCATCATCAATGGCGATATCGGAGCCAGTCCCATTACCGGCGCAGCCATTCACCTGACACAGGCTCAGGTGAATGGGCACATCTATTGCGTCGATGCCGGGGGACCTGCGGGATCCCTCATTGATGGCCCCTTGCTCCTTGCGGCCAAGGGGGACCTGACGACAGCCTATAATGTAGCAGCGGGGCTCACGCCGGTTCCTTCCGGGCAATTCCTCAATCCCGGGGCGGGTAACCTCGGTGGCTTGAACCTAGGGCCAGGTCTGTACAAAATGACCAGCACCACCCTGATCAGTGGTTCGGATCTTACCCTGACGGGCTCCGCCAATGATGTTTGGATTTTTCAATGTGCCGCTGATCTGCAGATGGCGAGCGGCATGCGTATTCAGCTCGCGGAAGGCGCTCAGGCCCGTAATATTTTTTGGCAGGTGGGATCGTCGGCCGTAATCGGCACCTTCGCCTCCTTTCAGGGAACCATCCTGGCAGATCAATCCATCACCATGGAGACAAGCAGCAGCCTGAATGGCCGCGCCCTCGCCTTCACTGCAGGAGTCACTTTCAATGGCGCTGGCGGAACGCTGCCACCGCCAGATGCCCCTCGCTTCACCGCTGTGTCCCGAACGCCTAACGGGGCGGTTTCGGTAACGCTAAAAACGACTCCTTATTACAAACTAACTCTGCAGACAACCACAGACTTAAACGCGGGCCCCTGGACCACCGTTGTCACGGACAACCCCATCCTGGACACTTGGTCCTATACGCACCCCTTCAACCTCGCCACCGGGCCTAAACGATTCTACCGGGCTTACCTGACGAATTTCTGATCTCGGGCATTGATCGCTCGGGGCGCTGACTTGGGATGCGGATTGCCGAGCCATCCCCTGCCTTCGTGACCTCTTGCTGGTTTGTCGGATTATCGGTGCGAGAGCCGAACAAACCGGTGCTGTCCGTGCGGATGGCGTCCGGCACCGAGTCCGCTGACGCGATCTTAGCGACGCTGTTTTGTCAGGCGGGGTGCGCGGCGGGTGCGGGCCGCGCGGGTGTTGCGGAGGCTCCCTGCCAAACAGGCCATCTGTTGTCCCGCCTGTGGCTGCGCCATGAAGTTCCTGCACGCCCTGCGCCCCCGAGCCCGGCCCCCGCCCGGGATCGCGTCCCTGGCCGGTCTGCCATGATCTGCCACGTTCCATCTCTTTCCGCCCCGCCGGTCCCGCCGGGTGCAAAACACGACAGGCCCGGCCCCGGCAGAGCATGGCCCGGCGTCACCGAAAACCAGTCAGGACACCCATCGCCAGCCCTATACCCCTGCCGGAACCAGCAGTGGCAGCGCCCGTGCTGTCGGCAAAAGGACCTCCCGCGCGGAAAATCATCCCCAGAGGGACCCGGCAACCGTCCCTGGACCGTCCTGACAGAGGAGAAGCGGCCAGAAGCTTTCCCCAGTGAGCGCAAGGCGGGATGCCGGATCTGACCCGTTACCCCGGGAAAGGCGGTCCGCGAATCGTTCAACAACCGTTATCATCGGGGCTGCGCCCAATGATAACCATGGTCATTCGGTCCGTTGTCTGGCGGCGGTGTCATTTCTTTGGTTGAATCTTGTAGTCCGCGCCCTCCTTGAAAATAGGATAAGTCTGCCGCAAATAGGGAACTTTTCGGTTCTGCGCCTTTGTTGGGAAGTCGTAGCGGAATGTTACATAGCTGGGGTGATCCACCTGAATCTTTATCGGGACGTCTGGTTTCCAAGCGGCCGGGTCAGATGGATCATCAGTGACACCATACAAATATTTGCTCTTCCGGAACTCACTCGGCACACGAAAGCACCCTTCGGCGTCAGTGACAGCCTCCCCCGGGAATCGCAACGCCAGCCCTGAGGTCATGAACTGGTATTGAAACCACACTTTGGCGCCGGGAACAGGCTTGCCAGTGACGGAATCAACAACTCTTCCGGATATGCCAATTCTCGTGCAATGATCCTTTAAGGGCTCATCTCGTGCGAATAGAATGGACTGAAGCGCGAAGAGTAAAATTGCGACGGGCATCTTCATGTCGGGGTGTATGTCTTGGCCGAACGATTTAGCTCACCGACAGGACGGGCGTGGCGAAAGATCCGAACCTACGCAAAGCGTTGACGCCCAGCCTATTCGGTGCAGCGCCTTGTGTGTGCCCAGCATGGGCACAGTCCAAATGGGGTTCAAGTCCCCTGTATGAAAACCAGAAATCACGAAATTGATTAAATGAAATACCAGCAGAGGTCAAGGAGTGACGGGCGACCGGGACTCTGAAAGAAGACTATGCAAAACCCGTGAGGTCGCGCAATGTTTATTCTGTAAAATTAGCGATTAGGCTAGGGGTGGGTGGACGGGGTTCATGTTGAGGTAAATTTTGGAGGTGAGCCATTCGTCGCTTTGCTCGCAGAGAAGGGCGGAGACAAGGCG
>CANHIJ010000180.1 GCA_947460575.1 Verrucomicrobiales bacterium
AAACGGCGCAGTGGAGTTGGAAGGTGAGGGCGCCGGCGGCGGGGTCGCTGGTGGCGGGGGAGTATTCGGCTTGGCGGGCGGCGACGACATGTTGGAGGCGCTCGGCGTTGGGGCTGAGGGTAGCGGTGAGGCGGGAAAGGGTTTCCGCAAGGGTGGGGCGGAGGGCGAGGAGTTGATCGCGCAGGCTGGGTTGGGTGAGGAGGCTGGCGGGGGCGCGGCCGAGGGAGATGGCTTCGACGAGGGCGTCGGCGCCTGGGGCGGAGCCGGCGAGGGCGGTGGCGATGTGGAGGGCGAGGCGATCAGGGGCCTGGCGGAGGCACTGGGTGAGGACGGTGCGGCTTTCTGGAGAAGTGAGGGAGGCCAACGCGGAGGCGATGTCGCGGCGGGAATCGAGGGGGAATTGGCCATCGTTGAGGAGGGAGGCGGCCAGGGCGAGGTGGGGCGCGGGGTGGAGGCCAAGGAGGGCGCGGAGGGCGGCGGCGCGGGCGCGGGGGTCGGCGGAGGGGTCGCGCAGGAGGGAGGCGAGGGGGTCTTCTAGGGCGGGGAGTTGGAGTTGCGCGGTGAGGGTGGCGGCGGCGATTTGAGCGGTGGGATGGGGAGGCGCGGAGGGGGCGAGGAGGCGCTGGGCGATTTGGCTGGCCCAGGAGAGGAAGGCTGGGCTGAGAGGGAGTCCGCGCTGATTGAGGCCTTGGCGGGCGGCTTCGAATTGCGCGAGTTGGGCGGCGGGGTCGAGCGCGGTGGGAGCGGCGAGGGTGGCGGCGAGGGGGTCGAGGTTTTCTGGGCTGAGGTAGCGGGCGATGTGGCGGAGCCAGTCGGGGGGAGGATTGAGCGGGGCGGGGAGGGCGGCGAGGCGCTGGGCGAGGAAGGTGGCGGCGCTGGGGGAAGGGAGGGCTAGGGCGACGTCGGCGATGGCGGCGGCATCCGCTGGAGTAAGGGTTTGGGTGTCGAGGAAGGGAAAGCTGGCGGGGAGGAGGAGTTGATCGCGGAGGGCCTTGCGGACTTGGTAGACGAGGTGGGTGTCGTCGGCGGGGGCGCGGTGGCGGAGGGCGAGGAGGGGGAGGAGAAAAGCGGGGTCGGGATGGCGGGCGAGGGCATCGGCGGCGGCGCGGGCGACAAAGCCGTCGGGGTCCCGGAGCGCTTCGAGGACGAGGGCGATTTCGTGGGGTTGCCACTGGGGGCGCTCGACCAAGATGCGAAGGGCGTGGGAGCGGAGGAGGGGGTCGGGGTGGTGGGCGGCAGCCGCCAGGAGGGGGGGCGAGAGGGCACCGAGGCGCTCGAGGAGCCAGAGGGAGGCGGCCTGCAGGGGGAGGTCTGCGGGGCGGTTTTGCCTGGCCTGGAGGAGGGCGTCGACGAGGGCGGGGTCGGGTTGGTCGGCGAGGGCGTTGAGGACGGCGAGGCGGTGGGCGAGGCTGGGGTCGCCGAGTTGAAGGATTTTGTCGGTGAGAGAGAGGGTGGGGAAGGGGGAGCGGGAGCGGAGGAGGGGTTGGCCGTCGGGGCCGAGTTTGACGATGCGCCAGAGGCGGCCGCTTTGGCGGTCGCGGCCGGGGTGGTCGAGGGGGACTTCGACGTGGGCGATGATGCGGTTGTAGAAGTCGGCGATGTAGAGGGCGCCGTCGGGGCCGAATTGGACGTCGACGGGGCGGAACCAGGGGTCGCGGGACTGGAGGAGGTCCGGCATTTCGACGGCGACTTTGGTGGAGCCGTGGAGGGCGATGCGGTCGCGGTTGATGCGGCTGGTGACGACGTTGCCGAGGAAGAAATTGCCTTGGAAGTCAGGTGGCCAGAGGGGGTCTTCGCAGGAGATGAGGCCGGAGATGGCGGTGGAGCCGTGGTTGTGGTCGAGCATTGGGGGGGCGTAGCCGAGGCCGTCGTGGGGCTTGCCGAAGACGGGGTAGAAGCCGCCGTAGATATTTTGGTAGATGGGCATGGAGTGGCAATCGGAGGTGAAGAGATTGCCGAGGGGGTCGAAGCAGAGACCGAAGACGTTGGCTTGGCCGTCGCTGAATTTTTCGATGCTGGCGCCGTCCGGGCGGAAGCGGAAGGCGCCGCCGCTCATGGCGAAGGGTTGGCCGCTGCGGCTGCGGAGGGCGGATTGATTGCCGACGCCTTGGCCGGCGTAGATCCAGCCGTCGAAGCCGCGGCGGAAATTATTGACCATGTTGTGGGCATCGTTGACGGCGAAGGGGCCGAGGACGCTTTCCTGGTGGTCAGCGCGGCCGTCGCTGTTGGCGTCCGGGAGGTAGACGATGTTGGGAGCGGAGAAAACGAGGGCGCCTTGGCGGTAGGGGGTGACGGCATCGGGGAGCGCGAGGCCGTCGGCGAAGAGGTGGTTGGAGGCGGGGGAGCCGTTGGTTTGGAACTGGGAGAGGATGCGGATGGAGTCGCGAGGAGCTTCGGATGGGGGGAGGGGGTAGCTGCGGGTTTCCGCGATCCAGAGTTGGCCCGAAGGGTCGAAGCTCATGGAGATGGGTTTTCCGATGTCGGGCTCGGCGGCTACGAGTTGGATCGCGAAGCCCTCGGGGAGGGAAAAGGACTGGGCTTCCTCGGCCGGGGTGAGCCAGGGGGAGGTGCGGACCATTTCCGCGAAGGGGTCGGCGGCGGAGGCGGCGGAGGCGAGGCCGAGCGCGAGGAGGTAGGGAGAGCGGAGCATGGCGGGGGCGGGAGGGTTCCACTGGGCGGAGGGTTCGTCAAATCTTCACAAAAGGGGGTGCGGGGGGGATGAATGCTGCCTTGCAGGGGGGCGCCGCGCGGAGTGGGGTGGGCGAACTTTTAAACGTATGATCAAAAAGCTGCTGTTTTGCTTCGCCTGGTTGTCAGCCCTTCAACTGTCTGGGGGCTGGGGGAGAGCCGATGAGGGGGCGCCGTGGTTGAGTTACGCGGGAGGCGAGGGGCCTGGGCGGGGGAAGCGGGTGGTGCTGATGGCGGCGGACCAGGAATACCGGAGCGAGCAGTGCATGCCGATGCTGGCGCGCCTGCTGAGTGCGCACCACGGGTTTGCCTGCACGGTGTTGTTTGGGGTCAACGAGAAGGGGGAAGTCGACCCCACGTTGCCGGTTTACCCCGAGAAGGGGCAAGCCTTTAAGGGGCACCACATTCCAGGCTTGGAGCAATTGGCGTCGGCGGACTTAGTGATATTTTATCCGCGACTCTTGACGCTGCCGATGGGGGAGCGGGAGTTGATTGTGAAGTACATTGATTCCGGCAAGCCGATTATCTCGCTGCGGACGGGCAACCACGGGTTCCACGGGGCGCTGCCATATCAGATCAAGGGGAAGCCGGTGGATTGGGGCCGGGATGTGTTGGGGGGAAGTTTTATGGGGCACCACGGAAATTGGCACGCGGATTCCACGCGGGGCATTTTGGTGAAGGAGCAGGCCGAGCACCCTATTTTGCGCGGCGTGCGGGACATTTGGGGGAACTCGGACGTGTACCGGACTTATCCCGAGGGCGAGTCGCTTCCGGTGGGATGCACAGCCTTAGTGTGGGGGCAGCCGCTGGTGGGGAGGAAGCGGGAGGACGCGGTCAATGTGGCGCTGGAGCCGCTGCCGGTGGCGTGGTTTAAGCATTGGGAGACCAGCGGGGGGCTGAGCGCTCGGGTATTTCAGTCGACCATGGGAAGCGCGCAGGATTTGCAGTGTCCCGGGCTGCGGCGCCTGATTGTGAATGCGGTGTATTGGGGGCTGGGGATGGAATCGGCGATCAGCCCGAGCCGCAGCGTGGACATCGTGGGGTCGTATGAGCCCCTGGACAGCGGGTTTGACTATGCGGAGCTTGGGGTGGTGCCGAAGCCAGTGGCGGCCTACAAATAGGCGCGGGGACAAATGAGCCTCCTGAATAACTTTGGTAAGAGTTATCCTGAAATCGTGAGTCGACTACGGTATGCGGCGGGCGCGGAACGCTGGCGCGGGAGGTTTTTTCCGCGCGCCAGGGCCTTTTGGGGGCTTCCTCGCTGGCACCCCTGCCAGGGGGCGGGCCCTCGGGGAACGCGGATCCGGTGGCGTCGCAGGGCTCAACCACCGGTTTCGGGCTGGAATGCCTCCGGCATCGCCGCTGGGCGGTCCACCGGACCCGATTTCGAGGGGGATTGTGACCGCAGAAGTGACTCACCCAACAAGTGAGCCTAGCGAGATGAGAGAACACGGATCAGGCCCCATTGTTATGGGGAAAATGGGCTCCATAGTCGTGTTTCAACTCCCGGTTTTAGGATAACTCTGGCCTAAGTTGCTCAGCAAGAAGGCGTTGGAAGCCAATGGCTTGATCTTCTCCCAGCGCCATTGACCTCGCCCATGGCGGCGCCTCCGCCCTGTAGGGGCAGCGCATCCCAGCCTAGGGCAACGCCCTGGGTTGGCCAAGGCCCCGCGTTCTAAAGGAACGCCGCATCGCGGCCCGTGGCGGGACTGGACTGCATTCAACGTGCTGCGGCGCTCCTGCAGAGCATACCAGTTGGTTGCCCATTTAGCCCAGAGCGTTGCTCTGGGCTGGGTTGCCAAGCCCCTTACGGGCTTGGGCAAGGCCGATGACCTGGCTAATGGCGGCATCATGACGCCAATGGCCAGGGTCATGGCGGCATCACCTGCGATTGCGCCGCACCAGCGAATGACGCCCCGTCCCCATCGGCGGCGCCGGTGATTTGCTCGCAAACTAGGTCCGACGCCCGCCGACCAAGAAACGCAAACCGCTGTTCTGAAACCGACTGGAAGTCGCTTCCCCATGAACCGCGAAGCAGTTCCCCATGAACTGAGAAGCAGTTTCCCATGAACCGCGAAGCGGTTCCCCATGACTAGCCGGGGGTTTTAACCCCCGGAATATCAAGGCCAAATGCCCCCAACCGCGAAGCGGTTGCCCCATGCGGGGTCGATCCTAGCTCCGGGGCCAACCCACCGCGTCGGGCCCGCCCCCTCATGGGGCAGCCACGCCGTGGCTGTCGAAATAAAACCCGACAATCCGGGGGTTAAAACCCCCGGCTAGTCATGGCTAACCCCTCCGGGGTTCCCGCGGCGACACAAATGGCCGGTCCTGCGCGCGGCGGCGATGACCTGCCGTGGCAGCGCGAATGGCGCGCCC
>CANHIJ010000181.1 GCA_947460575.1 Verrucomicrobiales bacterium
ATGATAAAGTTAGTCAACAAAGGAGAATTCATTGGAGAGCAGGAGGGCCTGCGCCAGTTGTTCCCAGGGGGTGAGATCTTCCGCGGCGCTGCCGGAGAAATCGGCCTGGGCCTGCCAGGGGGGCGCGTCGAGCGCGGGGATTTTGGCAATGTTAAGTGCCCAGCGGAATTGGTCGCTGTTCAGCTCGCGGCCGATATCGACCACAAAATCCAAGGTTTCTCCGGCCTGCATGGGGATGGGGTCGGTGTTCAGAGTGGCTTGACCGTGGTGGAGGGCGGCGGATTGGAGGAGGCCGCGGGCGCTGTGGCAGATGAAGGCGCGAATGCCATCGCCCTCGGCTGGCGAGTGAGTTAGGAGAGAGCTCGCGGCATAGGTGCCATCGGCGGGGGCGATCCAGCGGCGCACGCAGGCGTGGGCGAGGTCATTTCCGGGGTGGCCCCCTTCTGCGGAGAGGGTGGCCCAGCCGAGTGCGGGATCGGGGAGGGCGGGGCCGCCCTGCCAGGCGGTGCCCGTGAAATGGGGCAGGGGGGTGAAGCTCCGCAGGCGTCCTGCTGTTTCATCCATTTCGCCGAAGCCGTAGCGCCATGGGCTTGGCGGGCGGGCGCTAGCGCCGGTGGGCTGCAGGAAGGCGAGGGCGGCTTTGGCTTCGGCCTCGGAGGGCTCGCGCTGCAAGGCTTGGCGGTAGAGGTTTTGCAGGGCTGCGCCATCCAAGGGACCGGAAGCGGGGGCGCAGGATTGCGCTAGGGCGCGGGCGCGGGCGGCGGGGAAGGGATGGTTTAAGTCGAAGAGGGCCTGCTGGGGCACGACGGTGTCATTGCGCTGGGGGATGGAGAGATCTGGATTAGCAAAATCGAAGGTGCGGAGGGCGGTAGGGAGGGCCTCGCGGTCGATCGTGGCATAGAGGGTGCGGCGGCGGTTGGTGCTGTCGAAGAGCGGAATGGGTTTGCCGCCCGCGGAGGTGGTTAGTTCGCCCGCCGCGGCGAGGGCGGCATCGCGCCTTTCTTCGAAGCTGAGGCGGTGGGTGTTCATGCGCCAGAGGAGGCGATTGGCGGGGTCTGTTTCCAGAGCGCGCTGTAGGTCTAGGGGGGCGGCGGGGCCGCGAGAACTTTGCTGCCAGGTGGCCGACCCCAGGATGCGCCGGTGCAGTTTTTTGAGGCTCCATCCCTCGGCGATGAAGCGCTCCGCAAGCCAGTCGAGCAATTCGGGGTGGCTGGGCGGCTCGGCCCGCTGGCCAAAGTCGCTCGTGGTGGGGACTAAGCCGACCCCGAAGTGGAGCATCCAGACCCGGTTGACCATCACCCTAGCGGTGAGGGGGTTTTGGGCGCTGGCGATGGATGCGGCTAGTTCGCGGCGGCCGCTGCCCTGCGAGTATGGCGCGGAGCCGCTGAGGACCTGGAGAAATTGGCGGGGCACCGCGGCGCCTTTTTGGCGTGGATTGCCGCGCTTAAAAATGCGCGGAGTGACGGGGGTGGCGCGGTCCTGGAGAATCGTGGCGTAGGCGGGGGCTCCGGGGGTTTCCAGGAGGAGGCGATCGACTTCGCCCTGGAGCTTCCACAACTCCACGCCGACGGGTTCGGTAAAGAGCCATTCGATGTTGGCGATGTGTTCATCGGGGACGGTGCAGGGGGAGTCTGGACCGTATAAGACCTGGCGGATTTCCTCAGCTTCGGGATCGGATAGGGTGGCGGCGGCGGGGTTAGCTTGGCGGAGGGCTTGCCAAGCGGTTTCGACCTCCTGGAGGAGGGCGCCATAGCGCCGGGCGACGTCCGCCATGCTGGGGGGCGGGGTGGCGAAGGCTTGGGCGAGCCGGGGATGCCGCTGCTCTGCGGAGAGGGCGGCGAGGGCCGCGGTGGCGGCGGGGCTTTTTTCCGCAAAAGCGCTTGGGGGGATCTCGGCGAATGCTTGCCAAGCCGCCCAGAAGCGATTTCCGCTGGCTAGGGAAGCGGTGAGGAAACTCTGCCAGCGCCGCACGAATAGGGGATTGATGTCGTCTGCGGAGATCAGCTGGACAAAGGTTTCCTCGGGGTATTTGTCCAATTCCAATTGGGCGAGGAGGTGCTCGGTGGCTTTGGCGCGGACCCGGGCGGCCTGCTCCTCGCGACGCTGCTGGGAGACGGTCCGCAATTTCTCCTGACGTTTTTGCAGTTCCGCGGCCAACTCCGCGCTGGCCCCGAGGGGATCCGCGCAGGGCACCAGGTTTTCCGCGCAGCTTTGGAAAATGCCGTACAGCGAGTAGTAGTCGCTCGTAGGAATGGGGTCGAATTTGTGGTCGTGGCAGCGGGCGCAGGCCACCGTGAGGCCCTGGGTGGTGCGCATGACGACGTCGATGCGGTCGTCGATGATGTCCTGGGTGACCCCGAGAAACCGGCGCCCCAGGGTGAGGAAACCCATCGCGGCGAGGTCGGGCGACCCTGTCGGCACTAACTGATCTGCGGCGAGCTGCAGGCTGAGAAAGCGGTCGTAGGGAAGGTCCTCGTTAAAAGCGCGCACGACCCAATCGCGGTAGGACCAGGCGTGGACCCAGCGCGCTTCTTCGCGGCCGTAGACGTAGCCTTTGGTGTCGGAGTACCGGGCTACGTCTAGCCAATGGCGGGCCCAATGTTCTCCATAGGCGGGAGAATTCAGCAGGCGATCGATCTGCTTGGGCCAGGCGCCTGGGGATGGGTCGGCGGCGAAGGCGGCGACTTCATCTGGGGATGGCGGGAGGCCGGTGAGGTCGAATGAGGCGCGGCGCAGCAGGCTGCGGCGGTCTGCGGGGGGGGAGGGCGGCAAGTCGGCCTGCACGCGCTGGGCGAGGATAAAGGGGTCGATTTCGTTTTGGGACCAGGAATCGCCGGGGAGCGCGGGCGGCGGCGCTGGGGCGAGGGGTTGGAAGGCCCAGTATTTGCGGCCTTCTGCTAGGTTCATGGCCTTGGTTGCCGGGGCGCCGCGGCGGGGGTCTGGGGCGCCCTGTAGGACCCACTCCACGAGGTCGGCGATTTGGGGTTCAGCAAGGGGGTGGTCGGGGGGCATTTGCCGGACTGGGTCGCGGCCGCGCACCGCCCTGATGAGGAGGCTGCCTTCGGGATCTCCCGGCACAATGGCGGGTCCCTGCTCGCCGCCGTCGCGCCATCCCTGCCGGGAATCGAGGCGGAGTCCGCCTTTTTGCTTTTGGTCGCCGTGGCATTTATAGCATTTTTCCACCAGCAGGGGGCGTATTTTGGATTCGAAAAAGTCGTCGCCCCGCGCGCTCGTCGCCAAGCACAGGCCCACCAGCAGCCCGAGGGCGGCGGACTTGGCGGTGGCAAGGAGGGCGGTCTGCACAGGCATATCCCGCAGCTTGAGGGGAATAGTAAGGATGGCAACTTTCTTTTTCCCCCGGCCGCCCCGCCGCCACCGCGGGCCGGGGCGGGGCGCCCGCCGACGGCGGCGGGGCGCGCCCCATCCGGGCCTGGACCCCGAAGGCCGCGCAGGGCGGTGACCCGGGAGCGCGGCGGCGCGGGGCTCATCTTGCTTTTTGGCCAGTGCGGTGAGAAAGAATTGTTGGACAGGGGCGATAAAGCGGATAACGGATAGTCAGCGCGGCGGCGGCGGCGCCTGCGGCGGATTTGTCGCCGCTCCTAGCCCTCCATCCCGCCCGCCCCGCCTCCCCATGTCCACTCTTTTCTCCGGTTTCTCCTCGCGCCGCACCGCTCGCCTGCTCGCGGGGGCCTTGCTGCTCCAAGCGCTGCCTGGCTTGGCGGCGGATCCCGTGGTGAGCCACCTGGCAGCCGTGCCGCGGGCCGGGACCAAGCTGGTGGACATCACCTACGACCTCGCCGCCGACACGGCGACAGTGGCGGTGAGCTTGCAGATTTCGGGAGATGGAGGAGCCACCTTCGCGGTGCCCGCGGTTTCGGTGACGGGGGCGGTGGGGCCAGCGGTCGGCGCTGGGACCGGGAAGTCGCTGACTTGGAACGCTGGGGCGGACTGGAATGGGCAGGTCAGTTCGCAGGTGCGAGTTAAGTTAGTCGTAGATGATGGGGTGGCGGCCGCTGGATTAGTCGCTATCCCGCCAGGGCTTTTTCTGATGGGGGACAGCTTGGATGGTTACGCAAACGCCCCCATCCACCAAGTGGCCGTTCGTGCCATCTATTTGGCTAAAACGGAAGTGACGAAAGCGGAATGGGATTTGGTCAGGGGATGGGCTGTGGGGCGCGGTTACACAAATTTGAGGGCAGGTGCGGGCAAGTCGAGGGACCACCCCATACAAAGCATCGAGTGGTATCAATGTTTACTCTACTGCAATGCCCGCAGTGAACAAGAAGGACTAATGCCCGTCTACTATATGGACGAATCTCAAACTGAGGTCTATCGGAGCGGGAACCTAGGCTTGAGCAATGCCCAGGTAAAGTGGAACGCCAACGGCTATCGGCTGCCCACGGAGGCGGAGTGGGAGAAGGCAGCTCGGGGCGGACTGAACGGAAAGCGGTTTCCGTGGGGGGACACGATCAGCCACAGCCAGGCGAATTATTACAGCAACAGTTCTTTTGCGTACGACGTCAGCCCGACGCGGGGGTATCACCCAAGCTCAGCGGTTGGTGGCGAGCCCCCTACATTACCGGTGGGGAGCTTTGCGGCAAATGGTTATGGGCTATATGATATGGCGGGAAACGTATTCGAGTGGTGCTGGGACCACTACGGCAGCTACGCTGGAGCTGCAGTCGACCCGCTCGGGCCCGATAGTGGCGCTAATCGGGTAATCCGCGGTAGCAGCTGTCGTGCGCAGGCAAATGGTTGCCGAAATGCGGATCGTTACCAGAACGGAGGGGGGTTACGCAGCGACAATCTGGGCTTCCGCGTGATCCGCAGTTCCGTTCCCTCCACCACCGCGACAAGCTCGGATTTGAGCGTCGACACGCGGGATCCTGCGGCGTGGACTTTGTTTAGCGCGGCGGAGGCGGGGCTGGCGGTGGGGGATGTGGGGTTGGTGAGTTTGAGTCCTTTGGACAAGCTTGCGGTGGTCGGCGGCGGGGAGGCGCGGGATGGGGCGGCGCTCAAGTTGATGGCGGCGGATGGGGCGGCGAGTTTTGCGGAGCGGAG
>CANHIJ010000182.1 GCA_947460575.1 Verrucomicrobiales bacterium
GCGTCCCCCGGGACCTTTCGGCTCGGGCTGCGGGAGCAGCGCCAGCACCGGAGTGAAGATCTCCCAGTCCATGATGTTGTTGAGATTGATGAGAGGATCGCCCATCGCATCAATCTTGGCCAGACGGTCCATCGAATCGAATAATCCATTTTCGGCTGGTTTAAGGTAGGCTTTTTTCCAGTTCATGACCTCGTCATAGAGCATTTATCAGTCCACAGACCATTAATATTGAATACTTTACGGGTATTTAGAAGTCCCCTATACTCAAAACGGCCTCATCGCCGCCCACCAATTTGTCGACTCTCTCGCGAACCTGCCGGATTCCACCGCCTCCCGGACCTGGCGGCGCCTCATCGCCGCGCGCTTCGGCCTCGCCACAGCTCAGTCTCCCACCGGTTTCCTCATGCGCCGCCTCCTCGCCGCTTCATGGGCACCCCAGTCCACCATCTGCAATCGCATCGGCGTGCTCGCCGGGGGCAGCGTCGCGCTCCTGCTGCAGGCCGCCGCCACCAAGTGACCTCAAGCCAAACAACCCACCGCCTCCGTTGCCGAGGCCTTAGTCCCTGAGCACGGCGCATTTCTTCGCAACACGCGAGGCCGACCGCTCTGCTGCGCTTCACCACCACTCCGCCACCCCCAGACTCAGTCCTGCCACCCCTTGGCCCAAGCCGGTCGACCATTCTTGATCGCAAACGCCAACACCTTGTCATCCAGCGACCCATTGCTGACATTAAAAAGCTCCACCGTGGCTGGGCCATGGTTGGCCCGCGATTTGATGATGATTTGTTGGTTGTTATTCACTAACTTGTATTTCTCAACAAAAGGCATCGCCGGCCGCAAACTGCAGATCGTGCGCCCCTGTAAAATCAAGCGCACCCGCCCCTGCTCCACCGACACCTGCGGTGCCTCCGCCGGACCACTCGGCGCCGGCCGGTTCCACCCCCCATAAAAATTCGCCAGGGTTTCCACCGAAGGCATGGAGGGATAATACTCCCCCCGCGGCCCCACAAAACCCGAAGGCGTACGCTTTAAATAAACCGGCACCACCCCCCCCTGGGCCGAAGGCACCCGCACCACCATCACATCCTCCTGGGCGCGGTAGTCAGGCTGCGGAGGCGCATACTGCGGAGGAGCATAGGCCGCCCCAGGATGGGTGTCGCCGCGCCGCGCCGCCGACTTGGCCGCCGCGACCGCCAAGGCCCCAATCACCGCCCCAGCAATCGCCTTCTCCGTCCCGCTCATGTGATGCTCGCCGCCATGCTGGTCGCGCTCCTCATACCCATAGTACTTCTCCGCAGGAGCCGCCGTCAGCCCTCCCAAAGTGAGCGAAACGACCACGGCCCGAAAGACAAAACAGGATTTCATAACTTGAAAATATAAAAAGTATTTATAGACCTCAGAAGGAGATTTCCTTCCACTCCAAAGCCTCATCATGGTTGCGGTCGAGCGTGTGAAAAACCCCTTCCATTTCCCGGTACCGCGCGCTGCCCTTCGGCGCGGCAAACTCTTTCCGCTCCAGGCTGCCGCTGCCATCGCGATCAAGCTTGCGGAAAAGCGCCGCCGACGTCCCCGCCGTCTCCTTCACCGTCCACTCCGCCGCGCTGACCGACCCATTGCCGTCCTGGTCGAGCAAACAAAAAGACTCCTCCCCTAAATGCGAGGAAAACTCCGGCACCGTCACCTTCCCGTCTCGGTCAGAGTCTAGGGTGCGAAATACCTTGCGGCCGTGGTCCGTGGCGCAAGAACTAAGAACGGTGCCGAGCGCTATGGAATAAATAAGCAATTTCATGTTTTTAAATCTGAGAGACGGTGACCACCTCAAAATTGACTCACCCGATCCACCCGGAGAATCCACCCGGCTTCCCCCGCATCCAAGCGATACTGGATCTGCCGCGTCGCCCCCCCTCCGTCAACCTTGAACCGGCGCATCAGGCGATTCTCCACCACGGCAAATTCATCGTGGCCCGTATAACCAGCCGAGGCCTTCGCGTCGTCCCCAAGGTCCGGGAAAGTCACCTGGCTCAGCGACTTATTTTTATTGGCCGCATAGCCAATCACCGAACCATAGGAACCACTGCCAGCACTCTGCGTGTACACATAAATTTCCGGTGAGCCGTCCCCATTGAGATCGGCCACCTCCGCTCCCATCACGCTGCCATCCACCTCCGCCACCACCGCCTCATTCTTCCCCGAAAGCCCCGAGGGCACCACCGTCACCTGGTTGACCGAACCCTTGTTCGGACAAGACACCTTAAACCCTATCCCCTGCAGCGATAGCTCCTTGGCATAGCCTCCAGCTGCCCCGTGCGGCGCCCCAGTCTTCGTGACCCTGCCGCTCTGCGCCGCTTTGGCGGACTTGCCTGATTTGCTCGCCGATGCGCTCTTCCCTGGCTTCTCCTGCTTGGTCGGCTTGTCCACCGCCCCAGCTGGAGCCAACGCCATCAGACTGGCCACGCCTACCAAAACGCCGCACGATAAAATCAAGTTCATGAGAATAGAATCGTTTTAAATCAACAAAGCAAATCGCCGCATCAGCCCGCCCGCAGACCGCTAGACGGATTCCGCCCGCCGGCGGCGCCATCCCAAGGCACCCAGCGCCCCAAGCCCCAGCAGCACCGCAGAGGGCTCGGGCACCACCGTCAACGTAACAAATTTGCTTCCCGCCGTCTGCGCCGCCGGATCGTTGTAGTTGATGGTGTAGGAGTTCAGCCCCAGCGCGAACTCCGCGCCATCGATCAGGCCCTTAAAATAGCCCATCCCATCCTGACCAATCGGATACTCAATCAAATCAAAGCGAGTGCCCGGGGCCAGCGCCGCATCTCTCCATAAGGCCAGGTCAAGCACCGTCAACCCCGAGCTATTCAGCGCAATGCTGCCGCGGCTATCTTCGCGGTTAATCACCAAATGGTCGTTGCGCAGCGCCACCGCATCCAAACGCATCGATAGCGAGCCCTGCGAACCAAAAACCACATCGTTGGTGGTGGTCAAGGTATTCCGCGACCCTTGCCCAATCTCCCTGTCAAAAACGAGACTCGCATCGACATCCAGTTCCCCTCTCCCACCAATGACGGCACTTCCCGAGGCCGTCAGCACCGCATTCTCCCTCACCGTGAATACCCCAGCATTCGTCACCAAGGCCCCCGTCACGATCTTCATCGTGGCATCCGCCCGCAATTCAATCGACCCCACCGAGTCGGTGCTGAGAATCGACCGGCTATCAAGATAAGTGTCCGAACTGCTCGTCAACTCCAGCATGGCATCTTCCTCCACCCGCACCGCGCCCTGCGCCGTCCCCGAAAACGGGAAAAGCAACCCGCGCGTCACCGTCGTCACGCCTTCCCCCTTCAGCGTCAACACCGCACCCGCCGTGTCGGAGACATCTAAAAAGGCCGTCTTGATCCCCGTGCCCCCCGGCGAGTTGATCGTCACCGTGGACGCCCCATGCGCCTCCACCGAATTCGTCCCGTGATCAACCTCGGCCAGGGCCCCCGAACCGATGTTCACCGTGGCATTGGTCAATTCCAATCGATGGCGCAGATTCAGGCTGCCCCCGTTCCCCAGGGTCAGGGTGCTGTCTTGTATCGAGAGGATGTCGGTGTCTAATTTGGCCCCGTAACTCACAAAGCCCCCAATCTGCAGGGTGGATCCATTGCGAAACACCATGCGGCTGTCCTTGGCATCGTCCACCACCGAATCACTGCCCCAAACCAACGCCGAATGATCCAACAAGAGCGAGGCCCCATTCTCAAAAATCGCCTGGTTAGCGTATTTATCAAAGTAGAGCTTATCATTTAGCACCGTGGACCCCAAGTCCCCACTATTTTTGATCCGAAGCGTCGCTCCCCCGCTCGCCGTCAACGTGGTTTGCGAACCCATCCGGCCTTGCCAATCCACTATCTGCGAGCTGCCCGTGACCGCAAAAGTAAGGGGTGAAGGAGCATAAAACAACGGCTGATAGGACCCCGCTTGCAAGGTGGCATCATGCAAGGTCAGATGCGACGTCTCCCCATTCTGCGGCTGCAAGCCAAGCTGCACGTTGCCCAACTGGAGATCGACCCTGGTAAGGGTGAAATCCCTCACGATCAATTGCCGGTAATCATTCACCGGAATCGTAAACTCATCTGTGGCCTGCCAGCTCGCTCCCACCCGACCCACCACATCGGAGGTCATGCTCAGGCGCGTGTAAACCGACTTCAACGTGCTTGAACTGAACGTCAAACTCTGGTCCACTTTAAAAGTATCCCCCTCATTCGTATACAGATCGACGCCGTCGTAATACTTGGTCTGCGGTGCCTCCGGCGGATTCAAGTTTGGATACACCGCCGACAAGGCATTCATCAGCATCGACTGCGCCGTCATCGAATGCGTGTTTTGCGCGGAGACCGTGGCCACCATCGAAGGAAGAACGGCGAGAAGCAGGAGACGGGTAGGTTTCATAAAATAAAAAGCGCAGCAGTTAAAGATGGGGCCCCCACCGGGGGAATCAGCCAGCCGCCACCGCAGTCCATCTCCTCCGGTTTCCCCCAGAGTCCCCCAGACCGCTCGCCAGCAAGCTTTCCACTTTTGACTCTTACGCATAGCCGAGGCGGACGGCAAGCCGCTTGCCCAACAACCCTAGATGCGGCACGATTTGATCCATGCAAGTCCCCGATCTTTATCCCCTCTACCGCCTGCAATTACGCCAAACCATGAAATCCCAAGGCCTCAGCTATGCCGAAATGGGGCGCCGCATCGGCCTCTCCGAATCCGGCGTCAAGAAAGTCTTCGCCGCCCAAGACATCTCCCTCGCCCGCCTGGCCCAACTCTGCGCCGCCCTCGACCTGCCCTTGGCCGAACTCATCGCCGCCGGAAATGACGCTATCCC
>CANHIJ010000183.1 GCA_947460575.1 Verrucomicrobiales bacterium
ATCTCCCGCGCCGCCAGGGCCGCCCGCGCCAGAAAAGTGCGGGCCGCTTGGCGGCGCTGCACCCACTCGGCAGCCTCGCCCACGGCCGCTCCCACCGCCGTAAACAGCGCCACCAGCGCCTCATCCATCAGCGCCGCTCGCGAAACCTTCGCCCCAGGGCTTTCCAAGGCCAAGAGATGGCGCAGGCGCGAGGCCACCGGCACCAGGCACCGCGACGCCTCGTTGAGTTGCTGAAACCGCAGGGTGCGCTCCGCCCGCTCCACCTCATCCGCCGCCCCGTCCGGATGGCAGGCCGCCGCGGCCCGCTGAAAGGCCGCGCGCACTTCCTCCGCACTCAAGGACGCCCGGCGCGGCAGGCCCAGCAGGGCAAAGGCATCGGGCTCCATATCCAGTTTTAGGCCGCAAAGCTTTCCCCACACGAGCACGTCACCAGCGCATTGGGGTTGGAAACCTTAAACCCCCCCTGCTGCAAGTCCTCGCTGAAATCCAGCTCCGACCCGCTCACAAAAAGCGCGCTCTTCGGGTCGATCACCACCCGCACGCCCCCGCTTTCCACCAAAATATCCCGCTCCGCCGGGCCGTCCACCAGGTCCATCTTATATTGCAACCCCGAGCAGCCTCCCCCCACTACCGCCACCCGCAAGGCCCCGTGCTCGGCTCGCCCCTGCTTGCGCAGCAGCCCCCCCAGCCGCGCGCTCGCTCCGGGCAACACCTTGATGAGGCGCTCATTGCCAATTTTAAAGTTCACCAGCCGAGCCGGCGCGGAAGTGGGTACATTCATCGTCCACCACCATATGGCGGGTCTAACCCCCGTCAACCCGAGCCGCGACCCCCACCCGTAGAGCAGACCTATGAAAACAATAAGTTGCCGGATTCGCGCTTTTGGATATCATCGCCGCGAATACTCCTTCCGATCACCTCCTTCTCGCCCACCTCCCTCTCATGAACCAGCCCTCTGAATCCCCCTCCAACCGCAAGGGCCGCCTCCTCCTCGGCGCCCTCGGCCTCAGCCTCACCTTCGGTGGCATCAGCTCCAAGATCAATAACGACCTCACCACCGAGAATAACTCCCTCGAGCGCAACGTCCACGCCAAGGCCGCCACCATCGCCGAAAAAACCGCCGAAATCGGCAAACTCAGCGGCGAACGCGAAACCCTCACCGCCCAAACCAAACAGCTCAACCACCAGGTCCTCGCCCTCGGCACCGAACTCGCCGACCGCAAACTCAAAATCGCCGACCTCGACCAAAAACTCGTCGCCACCAACGCCTCCCTCGCCCAAACTCGCACCGAACTCGACGCCTCCTCCACCCGCGAAAAAGACCTCAACGGTAAACTCGAACTCGCTGCCCGCCGCGAAACCACCCTCCGCGCCGACCTCACCGCCGGTACCGAACGCGAAGGCGGCCTTAAAAATACCATCGCCAGCCTCGAGCGCGCCCGCACCGACCTCAACGGCGCTCTCGAAATGCGCGGCACCGAACTCGCCGCTGCCCGCAAACGCGAGGAATCTATCAAATCCGAACTCAACGCTCGCCTCGGCGACCTCAAACTCGGCCAAGAACGCGAAACCATGCTCAAAGGCGAAGTCCTCGCCGGCATCCAGCGCGAGCAATCCACTAAGTCTTCCCTCACCGCCCTAGAAAAGGAAAAAGCCGACATGGCTGCCGCCATGAAGTCCAAGGCCGACGAAATCGCCAAGCTCGACAAAGGCCTCGGCGAACTCAACAAGGCCTTCGCCGACGCCCAGTCCACCAAAGACGCCCTCCTCAAAACCAACGAAACCCTCGGCAAAGAAAAACTCGAACTGATGGGCGCCCGCGACGTGCTGCAAAAGCAAATCGGCGAATTGAGCGAAAAAATCAAAGCCCTCAGCGACCAAAATAAGGGCCAACAAGGCACCCTCCAGAGCCTCCAAAAAGAAAAAGACACCGTCGCCGAACAGTTCAAAACCGTCAAATCCGAGGTCGAAGCCATTGCCCGCCAACGCGACAACATCAAAGGCGAACGCGATCAATTCCAAGGCGCCTGCAACGAACTGATGACCAAACTCCAGCAACTCACCGAAAAAATGAAGGGCCTCGAAAAAGACTTCATCTCTCTCAACGCTACTCGCGCCGAGGCCGCCACTCTGGTCAACGCCCGCCCCTGAGCCCCGAATCCCGCGCCCTCCGGCCCTCACATCCCGGCCGCCCGCCTCCCGGCCGCGCCCTCAGCCTTGCAAACCTTTTCGGCTTCCCTGCACCGCATGGCGCAGGCGAAGCTGTTTCGGCGTTATCCCCATGCGCTTGCGAAAGTGTTGCGTGAACGAACTCTGGTCGCAAAATCCATGGTCCAGCGCGATCGACGCGATGTCCTCCGAGGTCAATAAGAGGGCTTCGGCAGCTTTTTGAATGCGCACGCGCAGCGTGAGCTCATAGGGTGAAATCCCAAAGGCCTCGTTGATCTTGCGGTTCAACGTGCGCTCCGAAAGCCCCAGGTGTTGCCCGAGCTCGGCCGTGCTCACCGACCGGCCGACCTGTCGGCGCAGGTACTCTAGCGCCCGCGCCGCTTCCGAGAGCGGCTGCAGGGCCGCCCGACCGTGATCCCGCCGCGTGATGCCCATGAGCCCAATCGCGGACCCGTCCCGGCCCCGCAGCGCCACCTTGGTCGTCACCCCCCAGTCGAGCTCACCCGCCTCATCAAACCAAATTTCCAATCGATTCACGAGCGGCTTTCCCGTCCGCAAAACCTCCGCATCATCCCTCGTGTAAGCATCCGCTAAGTGGCCGGGATAAATCTCGTGATCGGTGGCGCCGATGAGCTCCGCTTCGCCCTGCAAACCCAGTCGCTTCAAGATCGTGGGACTGGCTGCAATCATCCGCCCAGCCGCGTCCTTGACGAAAAAATAGACCTCCGGCAGATGCTCGAAAATGCACCGAAACGCCTCGGGCTCGGCCATCTGGTCAAAAAATTCCCGCTGCAGCCGCGATCCCTTCATGGCCAGATAATCATAGTTTTTGGCTGCATTGGGCAATCATATTCGGCGACTCCATGCCATATAGTTCTCCAACCGCGGTCTCGACGCCCCCCCGCCACCTTTCCTCCAATTATGCAACCCCACCTCACCACCCTCCTCGCCGCCACCGCGGTCCTAACTGGCTGCCTAGCGGCCGCAGACCTCCCCATTGCCGATTTTGAGGGCGACACCTATGCCCCCTGGCAAGTCACCGGCGACGCCTTCGGCTCCGCTCCCGCCCAGGGGCCCCGGCCTGGGCAAATGAACGTGGAAGGCTTCCTCGGCCATGGCCTGGCAAACTCCTTTCACGGCGGCGACGACAGCACCGGCTCCCTCACCTCCCCCGCATTCCGCATCGAACGCCCGTTTCTCTCCTTTCTCATCGGAGGCGGCATGAATCCAGAAAAACTCGCGCTTCAATTATGGCTAGACGGCAAGATCGTCCGCACCGCCACCGGCCCCAATCATCAACCGGGCGGATCCGAAACCCTCACCCAGGCTTCCTGGGATGTCGCCGAGTTTACTGGCAAAACCGCCACCCTGCGCATCGTCGACGAAGCCAAAGGCGGCTGGGGTCACCTCAATGTAGATCACATCCAGCAAACCGATGTGAAACCCAAAGGCCCAGCTCCGCTCCGCATCAACGCCGAACGCCGCCTAACTGCCACCGCGCGCTACCTCCACTTCCCCATCAAAAACGGCGCCCCCAAACGCGTCGTCACCCTGCTCGTCGACGGCCAAATCGCCGTGCGCAACGACATCGAACTCGCCGACGGCGCCCCCGATTGGTGGGCGCCCATGGATGTCAGCACCTGGATGGGCAAACCCCTCGCCCTCCGCGTCGACAAACTGCCCGAGGATTCCACCGCCCTCAGCTCCATCACCCAAGACGATACCCTCAAAGAGTCCGACCATCTCTACCGTGAACCCCTCCGCGGACAATTCCATTTCTCCCCCCGCCGCGGCTGGAACAACGACCCCAACGGAATGGTTTTCTACCGCGGCGAATACCACCTCTTTTTCCAACACAATCCCTACGGCTGGGGCTGGGGCAATATGCACTGGGGACACGCTGTTAGCAAAGACATGGTCCACTGGGAGGAATTGGGCGACAAACTCCTCCCCGATGCCATGGGCCCCATGTTCAGCGGCAGCGCGGTCGTCGACTGGAATAACACCAGCGGCTTCGGCACCGCGGACAACCCTCCCCTCGTCCTCCTCTATACCGCCGCCGGAAATCCCACCGTGCAGGGAATCGCCTACAGCACCGACGGACGCACCTTCACCAAATACGCCGCCAACCCCGTGCTCCCCCAGATCACCGAGGGCAACCGCGACCCCAAGGTAATATGGCACGCCCCCACCAAACAATGGGTCATGGTCCTCTACGTCGGTCTCCCCGGCGGCAAACCCACCGTGCACTTTTTCCAGTCGCCTAACCTGCGCCAATGGACCCTGAGCAGCGTCAGCGAAGGCACCGCCAACTCCTCCTTCCTCTTTGAATGCCCGGATTTCTTCGAACTGCCCATCGACGGCGACGCCACCCAAAAGAAGTGGGTCTTGCTCGGCGCCAACAGCGAATACGCCGTGGGCCGCTTCGATGGATCCCGCTTCCAGCCCGAACAAACCAAGCTGCCCGGCCACCGCGGCCGCGGCTTTTACGCACCGCAAACCTTCAGCGACATGCCCGCCCAGGACGGCCGCCGCATCCAAATCGGCTGGTTCCAAACCGAAACGAAAGGCATGCCCTTCAATCAATCCATGACCATTCCCCTAGAGCTGAAACTGCTCAGCACCGCCGAGGGCCCCCGCATGACCTTTACCCCGGTCAAAGAACTCGAGTC
>CANHIJ010000184.1 GCA_947460575.1 Verrucomicrobiales bacterium
GACAAGACAAAATGGACAACTGCCATCGACGGGCTTTCCACCACGCTCGAGACCTTCCGGGAGAGTACGGCTACGCCTGGCACCTACGTCGTCGCCAGGAGCGGGAAGGTAAAAGCAGGTGAGGAAGTGGCCGATCGCAAGGTGGGAGTAAAGGAGCGTTCAGATATCACCGATCCGGACACCGCGGTGGCCGGGTATGCCCTGAGTTCCACCGGTTCCGGCACTGGTTATGTGACGCTAGTGTTCGGCAACGGCAAGGCCTTCACCGATCCGGGAGATCCGGTGCAGATGCAGATCATTAAGGTCGTTCCCGACCTTTACCCGGGAGACCTCAAGGTGTTGCTTTCGTCCAACCCGCTCGATGAAAAAGTCATCGTGCGCCACAGCGGTGACTACGGTGGCCAGCCGGAGAACTTCGACTTCCGCTACCGCTACGCTTACAACGACAGCAGCGGCCAAGCACCGATTCTGCCGTTGGGCAACAGCACCCCGGTCTCCGCCTGGATCGATCCCGATAATACTCCCTACAGCCTCGGCGGCTCGATCCTGGTGGGGGCGGACCCGGCTGCGGTTCTCAGCAATCCCGCGGTGCTGATGGGCGATGTCAATTTCACCCTGAGCTACCGGCTCAAGGCGCAGGGCACCACCTCCGCCGGTGAGTGGTCTAACTGGACTCGCCCGTCCCTCGTCGAGGGCTGGATCAAGCGCGTCCTCGCCAAGATCACGCCTTTCAACCAGCGGATGACGGACCTCTACAGCAACTCGATCAACACCGACGTCTCCATGCTTACCCAGGCCGGCACCCGCTGGGAGGGCGACATCGCCCTCAACATGGAGAACATCAACGACGCCGGGCTGATCGAGATTTACGAGACCGTGCTTAACCGTGGCAAGGGTTTCACCATCAATTCCAACATCGACACCGCCAGCACCAACAATGCGCTGATCCTCGCGGCCGGCTATCTCAACGACCTCTACACCATCCTCGGCAACGAGGCCTACGCCGACGCGGCCAATCCGACGATCTCCGTCGACGACAAGGACAGCGTGACTGAGGTCAACACCAGCCGCTTCGCCTTCGAGGGCCAGGTGGCCAGCTCGCTCGATGAGGAACTCGCCCTGCTGCGCGGCCGGGATGACTTCAACGCCCAAGGCACGGCCGGGGCCCCCGCTTACAACCGCCTGTGGTGGAACTACACCCGCGGCATCAACAGCGGGGAGGCCCTCTACGCCGTGAACTACAACATCAGCGAAAAGTCCGGCTCCAGCACCGCCAACGGCATCGTCGATGCCGCCGATGCCTACCGGATGTTCCCGCAAGGCCATGGCGACGCCTATGGCCATTATCTCACCGCGCTTAAGGGCTACTACAAGCTGCTCACCCACCCTTACTTCACGTGGAAACCCAGCGCGGAGACGGTGACGGTGCTTGGCGTGCCGGTGTCGGTGGACTACAAGGATGAGCGGAAATTCGCCGCCGCCGCCGCCAACGTCGGGCGCACCGCCCAGCAGGTGCTCGGGCTGGTCCATCGCCAGAACTACAAGGACGATCCGAATGCCGGCTGGTCGCAGTTCCGCGATGGCAAGGTCAATTCCCGCACCACCGTGGTCCGGCGTCAGGGCCTCGATGAAACGGCGAGCCGCTCGACCCAGGGTGCCTTCTTCCACTGGATCGTGGGCAATGCGATGCTGCCGGATGTGGATAACGATCCGAATCATAGCGGCGTGCAGGTGGTGGACCGCACCACGGTGCCGGAACTCAACGAACTGCCGTCCCTGGCGCTTAGCTACCAGACGACCATGGACTCGGCCAATGATCGCCTCAATCCGCTGGGCCTGGCCCCGGGGGCGATCGCCTTCGACCTCGATCCCTACTTCAACAACTCGCTCGGCCAGGAGTTGGCCGACCCGACTGTCGTCGGCAAGAGCCACTACGAACAGGTCTCGGTGAGGGCCTTGCAGGCGTTGAACAATGCCGCCGGTTCCTTCAATCAGGCCGCCAGCATGACCCGGCTGCTGCGCAACCAGGAGAACCAGATCAGCGACCAGCAAACCGCCATCGAGGACGAGGAATACGCCATGCTTCGGGAGCTGAGGGACATTTACGGCAGCCCTTATGCCGGCGATGTTGGGCCCGGGAAAATCTATCCGCAGGGATATGACGATCCTGACTATTTCCGCTGGAACATCATCGACCGTCCGCTCGGCTGGATCGACACCACCAAGCCGGTCACCGTGACCTATCGCTACCCGATGCAGTATCAGACCTTCACGGGCGGAGCCATTGATGACATCATCTACAGTTATGAAGGGGGGGATAAGAACGGTGACGGTGTGGCGGACACGGTGGAGAAAACCTTGGAGGTGACGCCGAACCAGTGGGCGCAGTTCGCTGATGTGGTCGGCCCGGGCACCGCGCTGGGCAAGCGGCCCTACACCGGCGCCCTACAGGACGCCCTCGTCGAGGCGCAACTCGCCCAAATCGCGCTGCTGGCAGCCAGTGACGATCTGGATGACTTACGGACGCGCTTCACACGGGAAGCGGAAGTTTTCAAAGGTTTGGTGAAGATGCACACGGACATGCTGATCAGCCAAAGCGTGTCAGGCGTGGCGATCACTGCCGCGGGAATTGCGCAAGCTGTTTTGACGAGCATGGCCGATTTTTCCGAGAAAACAGCCGAATTTCTCTCCGCCACAGGTAAAGACATCGCAGAAGCCCTGCCCAGATCCGTGGGGCTCGCCAATGATGTGACATCGCCGGGGCGCGCCAGCATAAGAGTCGCTACGAGGTCCGCCGATTATACTTTAATGATGGCTGCTGCGGCATCGAGAACTGCGGTCAGATCCTTGGAAGTTGGCGCGGAGGCAGTGGCTTTTGTTAATGAAACCACCCTCATGGGCCTCGGCTTCACCCAGGACAAACTGCAGGCTGCGTATGAATTTGAGCAGACCTACCGTGAACTCATCGGGATGTATACCCGCTTCACCGAGCTGACCACCGCCTACGCCACCGCCACGCAGAAAATCCAGAACCTGCAGGTGGCCGGCGAGACGATCCGGCTGCGGCGGGAGACCTTGCGCCAGCGCGCCGCTGCCGTGATCAACGGCTACCGGACCAAGGACCTGACCTTCCGCACCTTCCGCAACGAAGCGCTGGTGCAATACCGGACCTTGTTCGACCTCGCGGGGCGCTACAGCTACCTGGCCGCCAAGAGCTACGACTACGAAACCGGCCTGCTCGGCACCCCGCAGGGGCAAGCCGTCATCAACCGCCTCGTCGCCTCCCGCTCGCTCGGGGATTTGACCGGCGGCGTGCCGCAAGCCACCACCAGCACCCTCGGCGACGCCGGACTGGCGGGCACCATGGCCCAGCTCAACGCCGACTTTGCGGTCGCCGAAGGGCGGCTGGGCATTAACAACCCGGATCACCACAACACGCTGTTCTCGCTGCGCCAGGAGTTGTTCCGCCTGCTGCCCCACGTGGAGCTTCTCAGCGAGATCGCGGGGACCCTCAGCCCGGAAGAAAAGGCCGAGAACATCGCGGCCAATATTGAAGCCAAGCTATCCAACGCTAGTTCCGACGAAGCCTGGCAGCAGCGGCTGGAGCAGCACATCGTGCCCAACGTCTTGTCCGATCCGCAGGTGGCCGCCTACTGCCGCGGGCTGAAGAAAGCCGACGGCAGCGCGATTCCCGGCTTCATCATCCCCTTCAGCACCACCATTGAGGATGGCAAAAATTTCTTCGGCCTCGATCTCGCCGCCGGAGACCACGCTTATAGCCAGAGCAATTTCGCCACCAAGATCGCCGCCGTCGGCGTGGCCCTGCCCGGCTACGTCGGGATGGCCGATGGGGAATCGACCGCAGTCGGTGGCCTCAGCGCGACGCCGTATGCCTATCTGATCCCTTGTGGCTCGGATTTCATGCGCATGCCGATGGGGGACACCGGCGACATTCGCAGTTGGCAGGTGGTCGATCAAGCCCTGCCGCTGCCCTACAATCTTGGCGCCAGTGATTTCAACACCACGCAGTTCTTCGGCCCGAACGACACCTTCGCGGAACGGCCATGGGTCACTCGCAAGCACCAGGCCTTCCGCATGGTCGCGGATGCCTCGCTCTACGAAGCCGGCGACCTGCCAACCGTCTACACCAACGCCCGGCTGATTGGCCGCAGCGTCTGGAACAGCCAGTGGAAGATCGTTATTCCGGCCCACACCCTGCTCAAGGACGAGCAGCAGGGCCTGAACAACTTCGCCGCCACCGTGAAGGACATTAAACTATTCCTGCGCACTTACTCTAATTCCGGCAACTGAGGTCGAGGCGGGGCCCGCGCGGCGGCCATGGCGACAAAAGCATCCGCCGCCGCGGCGGCCCCCCGGCGCCGCCGGAGCCCCTGCGGTGAGGGATTTTGCGCGGCTTAAAGGGGCCCCCGGCGGGCGCGGGCTTGCCCTTGCTGGAGGGAAGGGAAGGGGCAGGGTGCGTTGATGAAAGCGGGATTTTTGGACAAGCTGATAGCGCGGCTCGACCGGGTGGAACCGGGCGAGGTTCAAAGACTTTTGCTGAAGTTGGTGCGGGAGAAAGGTTTTTTTGAGCAGGTGTTTGAGGCCTTGGAGGAGGGGGTCATCATCGGGGATCCGCAGGGGATTGTGACCTTTGTCAACGCGGCGGCCTGCGGTTTTTTTGGGATGGACCACGAGACCTCGGCGGGGAAGCCGCTGGAGGAATTGGTGCGCGGGGTGTCCTGGGC
>CANHIJ010000185.1 GCA_947460575.1 Verrucomicrobiales bacterium
ACGCCCTGGGCGCGGGGGCGGGCCGCGGCGCGGAGTATCCAGTGACGGATGTGAATTGGTATGATGTGCTCAAGTGGTGCAATGCGCGCAGCGAGCAGGAGGGCTTGGCCCCCGTCTACACGGTGGGAGGGGCACCCTACCGGACGGGCGAGGTCGTCCCTGACGTGTCGGCCAGCGCCAAGGGCTACCGCCTGCCGAGCGAGAAGGAGTGGGAGTTTGCCGCGCGGGGGGGAGTAGCGACGCACGGCTACACCTACAGCGGCAGCAACGACGTGGACGCGGTGGCTTGGTATGGCAGCAATGCAGGGGGTGTTACCCACGCCGTGGGAACCAAGTTGGGGAATGAACTGGGCCTGTTTGACCTGTCGGGGAATGTCTCGGAGTGGTGCTTTGACGTATACTCGGGCACATACCGGGTATACCGGGGCGGCCGCTTGGACTTCCCCGCCTACAACTGCCGGTCCGCGTTCCGGCTCTGGGACTTCCCGGCGCTTCATTACTACCACATTCTGGGTTTCCGCGTGGTCCGCAGTTCAGTTCCCTAACAGCCAGCATCGCGGAGCGCGGGAAGGGGAGCGCGCGCGGCTGGCTCGGGCGGCCTGGCTGGAGCGCGAGGGTTCGGGCGGGGGTTCGGGCGGGGGGCTTTTTTCCGGGGAGGTGGGTTTGGGGCAGAGGCAAAGTGGGGGGGAGCAAAAAGCGGCTCTTGAATCCGGGAGCGGGGCGGCCATCGTAAGGGTTTTAGCACATCTCTTTTCCATGGCCGCAACAAAGACTTCCCTCGATCTCACGCTCAAAGTTTGGCGCCAAACGGGCCCGCAGGCGCCGGGGCGGTTTGAGACCTATGAGGCCAAGGGGATACCGGAGACGGCGTCGTTTTTGGAGATGATGGACATTGTGAATGAGGGCATCATTGGGCGCGGGGGGGATCCGGTGGCGTTTGACCACGATTGCCGGGAGGGGATTTGTGGGATGTGTTCGATGGTGATCAATGGGATGCCGCACGGTCCGAAGCGGGGGGTGACGACCTGCCAGCTGCACATGCGGAGTTTTCGCAGTGGGGACACGATATGGGTTGAGCCGTTTCGGGCGACGGCGTTTCCGGTGGTGCGGGATTTGGCGGTGGACCGGAGTGCGTTTGATCGGATCCAGCAGGCTGGGGGGTATATCACGGTGCGGACGGGGTCGGCGCCGGAGGCCAACAGCGTGCCGGTGTCCAAGCAGGATGCGGATGCGGCGTTTACGGCGGCGGCCTGCATTGGCTGCGGGGCCTGCGTGGCTTCTTGCAAGAATGCCAGCGCGATGTTGTTTGTGGCGGCCAAGGTGGCCCACTTCAACCATCTCCCGCAGGGGCAACCGGAAGCGGACAAGCGGGCCTTGGCGATGGTGCAGGCGATGGACGGGCAGGGCTTTGGCAACTGCACCAATCAGTACGAGTGCGAAGCGGTATGCCCGAAGACGATCAGCGCGGACTACATTCGGCAGTTGAACCGGGATTACCGCCAGGCGTCCGCCAAGGATGCGGTGGGCGTGTGAGAAACGCGGCCGCGTTTGCTTCCCCGGGCGGGCTGGCTAGGGTGGAGGCATGACGAATGCCTCAGCACCCTTGTTTTGCCTCGCCACGGGGCGGGCGGTCACTTTGGAGAACTCTGCGGCGCTGGGTTCGCTGCGCCCGGGGGTGCAGGACTTGATTTTGCGGGATTTTCCGCAGGCGCAGCCGGACTGGCGGATCGGGCACGTCGCGCTGGTGGACTACCGGCGAAAATACGTCGAGGCCATTTTGGAGGAGGAGCGGGGCGAGGTTTCCCAGTTGGAGCGGGAGGTGATTGAGGCCGTCAGCCAGGAGGGCACGGTGTCGCAGCCGCCGCAGGAGCAGGCGGCGGATCATCCGCCGACTTTTGGGGAGCGGGTGGCGGACCAAGTGGCTTCCTTTGGGGGAAGCTGGCGCTTTCTCATCAGCTTTGGGGTGTTCATGATCGGGTGGCTCCTGCTCAATGGCTTGAGCCAGGCCCCGCTGGATCCGTTTCCCTTTATTTTGCTGAATTTGCTCCTGTCCTGTCTGGCGGCGATGCAGGCGCCCATCATCATGATGAGCCAGAATCGGAAGGAATCGCGCGACCGCTTGGCGGCGGAGCACGACTATCAGGTCAACTTGAAGGCGGAGTTGGAGATCCGGCACCTGCACGAGAAGATTGACCACCTGATGGGGCGGCAATGGGAGCGCTTGGCCGCGATTCAGCAGATGCAGATGGAACTGCTGGAGCAGCGGTTGGAGGCGGTGCGCGGGGGACGGGCGGAGGCGACCTGAGAAAAGGGCCGCAAAGCGGTCTTGGCAGGTCATTGACGGGCGTTTATAATTAAACTAAATTTACTTTTGCGAACCTGATGGCGCGGCGATCCCAACATTTTGATTCCAGAGGCGAGCTGGTGGCGCGGCGCGGGCCGGGGAACCGTCGGTTGCCGCGGGGGAAGCGGGAGGAGGTGTTGGCGAGTCGGACGGCGGCGGCGCTGCTGCGGCCGAGTCGGGAAGGCGGGGTGGGGTGGGTGTATCCGGCGGTGGGGTGGTTGGTGTTGGTGCCGGGGAGTTGGATTACGACGCGGGCGCTGGCGTCGGGTTTTTTGGACAGCATGGGGCAGTCGCTGTGGCAGACGGCGGCGTTTTGGTTTTTTGGGCTGGGGCTGTTGCTGTGGAGCATTTTGTTTTGGTGCCTGCCGCGGCCGGTGTGGCTGTACGTGTGGGCGCACGAGATGACGCACGCGATTTTCACGATATTGTGCGGCGGGCGGGTGAGTTATTTTCACGTGACGGCGCAGGGGGGGCACGTGCTGACGGACAAGAATAATGTCTTGATTGCGCTTTCGCCGTATTTTGTGCCGCTGTACGCGGTGATCTTGGTGCCGCTGTGCTTGCTGGTGGGGACGTTTTACGATTTGACGCAGCGGATTGGGTTGCCGGGGGGCTTTGGGTTTCGGCCGCTCTGGGGGGTGTTTTTGCTGATGGGCGTGAGCTGGGGGTTTCACGCGACGTTTACGCTGTGGATGATGGGGAAGGACCAGCCGGATTTGCGGATTCACGGGGTGTTTTTTTCCACGGCCTTGATCTATTTGGTGAACGCGCTACTGCTGGCCCTGTTGCTCACGGGGGCGTCGCCGGAGCTGAGCGCGGGAGATTTTTGGCGCAGCTGGTGGGGGTATGCGGAAGGAGTTGGGGGGGCGATCGGAGCGGCGGTGAAGGGCGTCTGGGCGGCGGTGGGATAAAGGTTTTTCGCTGGCGTTGCGCATTGGCGCGGGGCTCCTATGGTGGGGGGCGCGCCTGGCTGGCAGGGGCGCGGAGCCCCTCGTTTTGTCCTTCTCCATGTTTCGCCCGGATCATTTCCCTGACCTTCAGCAGCCGCACAGTCGGCGGACTTGGCTGCGGCGCTTTGCGCTGCCGGGGCTGGCGCTCTTGGCAAGCGGGCCCGGGCAGGCCTTTGAGTGGAAAGTCGTGCAGGAGGAGGGGCGCGACTACGTGCGGCTGGAGGACATTAAGACGTTTTATAAATTTCCGCGCCTGCAGCGGGAGGGGAGGAATACCTGGCTGCGCTCGAATACCCTGTCGATCAAGGTTACCAGCGGGGCCGAGGACATTTTTATCAACAATGTCAAATTTTGCCTGAGCTTCCCAATCGCGGAGGTGGACGGGGCGGTGGTGGTTTCGCGGGTGGATCTGGCGAAGTTGTTGGACCCGATCATCCGGCCGACGCATATTGTAAATGCGCAGGGTTTTGACACCGTGGTGATCGACGCCGGGCACGGGGGGCACGACAGCGGGGCGGTGGGTTCTTATGGGGCGGAGAAGGTGTACACCTTGGACACCTCGCTTCGACTGGAGGCGCGGCTCAAGAAGCTGGGCTACAAGACTTTGTTGACGCGGCGGAGCGATGTCTTTTTGACTTTGGGAGAGCGGGTGGCGCTGGCCAACCGGACGCCGCGCAGCATTTTTGTGAGTGTGCACTTCAATTCCTCTCAGAGCAGCAGCGCGATTGGCTTGGAGACCTTTGCCTTGGCCCCGCAGGGGACGGCGACGACCTACGACGAGCTCAAGGGCAGCGACATGGCCAACCGGCGGGGCAACGCCCGGGATTCGGAAAACATTGCCCTGGCGACGGCGGTGCATGCCAACGCGCTCTACAAATTGCGCAGCGTGGATCGCGGGGTGAAGCGGGCCCGCTACAGTGTGATTTCGGGGATTGAGAAGCCCGGCATCTTGGTAGAGGGGGGCTTTGTAAGCAGCGCCAGCGAGGGGGCGCGGATTCACCGGCCGGATTTTCGGCAAAGCCTGGCGGAGGCCATTGCGGGGGGAATCGGAAACTTTCGCCGGGCGCTGCTGAAGCGGAGTCCCTCCTGAGTTTTGCCGGAAAGTGGGGATTTAGGGGATGCGTCCCAGAGATCGCTCCAAGGGTAGTGGAGACTGGTGGAACCGGGTAAAACCGATTTTGCGAAGGGCACGAAAGTCATGCAAGAGTAAGCGGTGCGCGAGGTGCCGTCGTCTTTGAGTTGACGCCGCAAGAGGGATTCAGGCGGCCTGGCGCTTGGCGGTGCGGGCGGCTTTGGCGCAGGCGGCGGGGGTGAGCTCGGGGATCCGGCTGACAGCCATGGTGGGCAGGCGGGTGAGGACGTCGCGCAGCCAGGCGAAGGGGTCCAGTCCGTGGCTGCGGCAGGATTCGATGAGGGTGTA
>CANHIJ010000186.1 GCA_947460575.1 Verrucomicrobiales bacterium
CCGCTCTGCGGTTCGTAGACGTGCCCGCAAAAAGTATTTTTATATTTGTTATAGACTCTTTTTGATTTTGCAACTCATTGGAAATCAATTCCAAAATACTCGTAAATAAGACGATTTTGGACTTTTTGCGGGGACGTCATACAACTGATCATCAAACACTTGTGTTGTAGAATGCGCCACTACATCACCCCTGACGACCTCCCCCAAAACCGGCTCCTCGACGATTTTGGGCGCACTGGATTTACACCCAGCTCACTCCCTCGGCGCGGCGCATCCCCGCCAAGAACTGGCGCGGCGCAATCAGCAAACCGCAGAGGATCTCCCCTTTTTGATCGAGCGCTTTGCCGGCCACGAGCAGCTCAACGGGCGCAGCACTTGGCGCGCGCTGGGGCGCGTTTTTCAAGACCCCTGCGAACTCAAACCCGCCCAAGGGAGCCAGGGAAAGCCGGTGGTCATCCTCAAAGCAAAAGCCACCGACAGCGCTGGGCAAAGCAGCCGCGTGCGGCAAAACCCCTCCGATCCTGACGCCGGTTACGACGGGCCCAAGGGCGCTCGCTATCAACTTCAATTAGCGCAGAGTTACGCGGAGAAAAACGAAGTCAACCTCGTCACCGCGTGCCTGCCCCAGAGCGCGGCGGAAAGCGATAGCGCGTCGCTCATTCCCATCATGGAAAACCAGATCGACTACGGCCGGCATCCGGAGACGCTGCTCGCCGATACCGCCTATGGCGCGGATGAAAACGTCGCGGCCTGCCGGGAAGGCGGCCGCGCCCGCCGAGTCGATCGCAGATAAGCCTAACGAAACAAGTGATAAGTCCCCCAGCGAAGGGAGCCCCGATGCAGATGGCCCTAGCGGAGACGAAACTCCTGACAAAGCCGCCAGCCGCAAGGATCGACTGGAACCGCGCCGCGCGCCGCAACAGACGGAGGCCTGGAAAAAACCATACGCCAAGAGGAGCGGCCAGGAAGGAGTGAACCGGGCCCTGGACCGAGTGACCGGAATCAAGCAACTGTAGGTGCGAGGAAAGCGTGCGGTCACCATGGCCCTCTATTTAAAGACCTTCGGATGGAATGTGCTAAAAGCTGGGGCCACCGATGCCCAGCGCGGCATCGCCTCCCGCAAAAGGGAGCTGCAACCCGCCTGAGGAGGCGCGAGGGGGGCGATTGCGCGTCTAACTGAACCTGTGAGATGTTTCCCAGGCCGCCAGAGACGTCCATTCCGATGAGAAAAAGGCGAAAAGTCGCCGCTCGCCACTTTTTAAGTTAGAAAATGAAAGCCGCTTGGCCCTCCGAAAATCGCGCGAAAATCCGCCCCAGCGTTTTTGCGGGCACGTCTTCAGTAACACCATTGAGCACCTCAAGAACTTCTTCGGCTTACCGCTGGCGGTAGGCGATAGTGCCTACACGCCGGGCAGCTTTGCCACCAAGATTTCGAGTGTCGGCATTGGGCTATGTCGGGATGAACTCTTATGGCATTGGCGATGCCGGTGCGGGAGGCAGCGCAAACCGCAGTCCCCATGCCTTGAGCTCCACGCCGTATCTCTATCTGATCCCCTGCGGCAGTGACCGCATGTTGGCACCTCCGCGGGCGACACCAACACGTTGCGCAGTTGGACCGTGCATGACCAAGCGCTGCCCTTGCCCTACAACCTCGGTGCTTCGGCCTTCAACACCACCAACTTCTTCGATGCCAACGGCACCCTCAGCGAACAACCGTGGATCCTGCGCAAGCACCAGCCCTTCCGCCCGGTCAGTGATGCCGCCTTGTTCTACGGCAACATTCCCACCGAATTCACCAACACCCGCCTGATCGGCCGCAGCGTCTGGAACTCCGCACCTACTCGAACTCCGGCAACTGATGACTCACTCCCGCAAGATTGCTTTGGCCGGTGTCGCGGCGGTTTTGGCCTTCGGTTGCTTCGCCGTCTCCCGGTGAAACCCCTCGCGGTCCGCTGCCGCAGCAGTCAAGCCGGGCGGCAGGCGGCACCAACATGGGCCGCAACATGGACCCCGCCCAGCCACCCCTAGCCTAATCCCCAATTTTACCGCCTAACCCTTGCACCGGATTTTCTTGGGTTCCTCAGGTTTTTTTACTTGACTCAAATCCCCTTAGCCCCCCTTCTGGTGGTGGATTTCTTGTTTGCTCCGCCTGATCGGGTCAAGAAAATCCTGGAAGATCCCCATTTGAGTTGATGCGCCCAGAGGCTCGGCCCCCCCCCTCCCCATCCTATCCTCGGCCGTGATCTCCATTCCCCACTTCTGGGAACCGTCTGGTTTCCGGGGCCCTACCGCGCACCCATGAAATCCATTTTCCACCCCCTGCTCCTGCTGTTGCTGGGCGCTGCTTCGTCGCAGGCCTTCCCGCCCGCGCCTTACTACAGGCTCTACGGCGTGGTCCGCGACCAAGTCGGCCAGACCATCACCGCCGAGGGCGCGGTGGTGATCCTGCTCAAGGGCGGGGTCGAGGTCGGCCGCACGCCGATCAACTCCGCCACGATCGATCAGAACTATGAACTCCAGATGCGGCTCGACCAGAACCGCAGCGGCACCACCTTTTACACTGATAAGGCGGTGGCTGCGGGCGGGCTCTTCAGCCTGGTGGTTTCGATGAACGGAGCGTTGTTCTATCCGATCGAGGTTTCCGGCAACCTCACCGCTGGCAAAGGCGCTGAGCGGGTGAGGCTCGACCTCACGCTCGGCGAGGACAAGGACAAGGACGGCCTGCCGGACGTCTGGGAGGCTTGGCAGCTCTATCAAGCCGGACTCAATCCGGGCGAAGACGGCTTGTGGGACCTCAGCCTGATCGACCAGAACGGCGACTTCGATAAGGACGGCCAGAGCAACTTGTTGGAATACCTCGCCGGCACCTTCGCGGGCGATGCCACGGAGGTCTTTACCCTGGCGATCACGGAGAAACTCGAAAATAGCGTCAGGCTCGCGTTCTTCGGCATCACCGGCAAGACCTACACGATCGAGAGCAGCCCGGACCTGAAGACTTGGAAGCGAGTGAACTTTTCCGTGAGCGCGCCAGGCCCGGGGGGCCAGGGTTACCTGGCCAGCGATGTCGGCTCCGTCACCGTATTCACGAGCCCCGGTTCCGCCCTCAACGAATACTACCGCCTTTCCGTCCGATGAAACCTTCCCTTGCCGCTCTCGGCGGCCTGCTATTTACCGCCACTGCCCACGCCCAGTGGACCAGCACCAGCTACCCCCTCAAGGGCGGATGGAACTCTATCTATTTGACCGGTGATGCGAAACAGGACACCCCCGACAATCTTTTTCCCAGCGAGGTGCTGGAAGTGTGGCGCTGGAACCCAAATCCGAACGAGGTCGGCTTCCTGAGTTCCCCGCTGGTGCCCGCCGCCGGCACTCCAGAGTGGAGCGTTTGGAAGCGGGATGGCAGCGTCACCCAGTTCACTAAGCTCACCGGACAAACCGCTTACCTGGTGAAATGTTTCGGCACCACCGCTAATAGTTATACCGCCACCATCAAGCAGTCCCCGTTGCCGCCGGGGAACGCGTGGGTACGCAATGGGGCGAATTTCCTCGGCTTTCCCAGCAAGGCCACCGGAGGCGTCTACCCCACCATGGGCAGTTACTTCGCCACCTTTCCGGTGGCGATAGCGGCCAACTCCAAGATTTACAAATACGTGGGCGGTGAACTCGGGCCGGGAAACCCAATGCAGGTATTTGCCACCTCCAGTGAGCGGCTGGAGGCTACCCGGGGATACTGGTTTTCCGCCGAGTTGGTAGGGAATTTCAATGCCCCGCTGGAAGTCAGCCTGAGCACCGGCAGTGCCGTGGATTTTGGTCGGAACGGCTCCGTCATCACCGCTCGCCTCTCTAACCGCAGCAGCTCCATTTCCACCATCGCCATTGCCCCGGTGGACTCTGCAGCGGCCCCTGGCACCATGGAAACCATCAATGCGGCGGTGCCCGTCACCCGACGGACTTTCAATGCGGCGACCGCCGCGTGGGAAGAGACGCTGCTGGACGCAGGTGGCATCACCCAGGTCATCGCCCCCAGCAGCACGGTGGAGCTTTCCTTCGGGATCAGGCGCTCCGCCATGACGACTGCGGCCGGCAGCCTTCACGCCTCCTTTTTGCGCTTTAGCGATAGCGCGGGCCTCACCGAAATGCTGCTGCCGGTGCGCGCCCGGGTGAGTTCGTTTGCCGGCCTGTGGGTAGGCGATGCCATGGTCAGCGCCGTCGAAAGCAAGCCGGATTCCGATCAGGTTACCGCCACTTCCCGCGCCTATCCGTTGCGTTACATCATCCACGTCGATGACAGCGGCACGGCCCGCATTCTCTCGCAGGTATTCCTCGGCCAACTGGCCACTGCGGGAAATGCCAATGGCCTCTGCGTCCGCGAGTCCAACCTGCTGGCCACCGCCAAGGCCAAGGCCACCCGCATCGTCGCGGCGCACCTGCCACTCGACCGGGTGCTGGACGGAGTTGAAGTGCAATTGGACGGGGATGTTGGCAGCGGCACGGTAGGGAATGACTCCACCCTGACGCGCACCATCAGGATTCCCTATAACGATCCCACCAACCCCTTCGTGCACAAGTATCACCCGGACCACGATAACAAGAGTGCGGCCGGGGTTGCCCTGATCGCCGGGCAGGAAAGTTACACCATCAGCCGCGCCGTCACCTTCACCTTCACGCCGTCCCCGCC
>CANHIJ010000187.1 GCA_947460575.1 Verrucomicrobiales bacterium
AAGGTCGGCAAGCCCGCCTCCGCCGTAAAATTGCCGTCGTCGTCCACCGGCGAAATCAGCCCCAAGCCGTGCTCGCGCCCCGCGATGTAGTCTTCCATCCCGTGCCCCGGCGCGGTGTGCACCTGCCCCGTGCCCGCGTCGTCGGTGACAAAGCTGGTGGCAATCACCCGGCTAAACCGCTCCAAAAACGGATGCTGCGCCAGCGACCCCGCGAGGTCCGACCCCGCCACGGCCCGCGCGCTGCCCGCGTCCAGCACAAAGCCGGTCTTCTGCCCAAAGGACGCCACCAAGGCCTCCGCGATCACCAAGGTCTCCTGCCGCCCGTCCTCATGGGCAAAGCGCCCCAGCACATAGCGGAAACCAGGACTGACCATGATCCCGAGATTCGCCGGCAAGGTCCAGGGCGTGGTCGTCCAGATCACAAAAGATCCCCCCGCCTCCGCCACTAATCCATCCGTAGCGGGGAACTTCACAAAAATCGCCGGCGACACCTTTTCTTGGTACTCGACCTCGGCTTCGGCTAGAGCCGTCTTGGCCCCATAGCTCCACTGCACCGGCCGCTGGCTGCGGTACACCAAGTCCTGGTCCACCGCCGTCGCAAAAAAACGCATCACCGTCGCCTCGTAGTTAGCCGACAAGGTCAGGTAGGGGTGGTCCCAATCGCCCAGCACTCCGAGGCGCCGGAACGAAGCCTTTTGCACTTCAATCCACTTGCGGGCAAATTCCTCCGAGCGCCGCCGGATTTCCGGAGCACTCAGGCCCGCCGCTTCCCGCACCACCTTGAATTCAATCGGCAACCCATGGCAGTCCCATCCCGGAATGTACGGGGTCTCGAATCCCGCCATGGTCTTCGATTTCAACACCAAGTCCTTGATCACTTTGTTGAGCGCGGTGCCCATGTGGACGTCCCCATTCGCAAAGGGCGGGCCGTCGTGCAGCACAAAGCGCGGCGCCCCCTGCGCCTGGCGGCGCGCCTGAATCCGCCCGTAAAGGCCCCCCGCTTCCCACGCCGCGAGGCGGATCGGCTCCCGCAAAATGAGGTCCGCCTTCATGGGAAAGTCGGTCTTCGGCAAATGGACGGTGTCCTTGTAATTCGGGGCGGCGGCGCTCATGGGTTTTCAGGGAAAAGGGGACGCGCAGGCTACCGGCTGCGCGGGTCGGGGAAAGGGAAGAATTCGGGCACTCGCACCCCTCCGCCGCCCTCCCATGGGGGCGCGCGTTTTCGATCTGGCCTCCGCTCCCCGCCCGCCCGCGCCCACCCCGTGCGGCGATCCCCAGCGCTCCCCGATTTTTATTCCATCTCTCGCCGGGAACGCATTAAAGTCCTCCGCCATGCCCCCCTCCCTCACTTCCCTCCCGGCCCTCCTGCTGCTCACCTGCCTCGCTTCCCTCACCTGCCCCCCCGCAGCCCGCGCGGCCGAACCCGCTCCCATCCGCGTTCTCATCTGGGACGAACAGCAGCCCGAACAAAAAGCCACCTACGGAGGCCAATTCCTCGGCGAAACCATCGGAGCCCACCTGCGCGCCCAGCCCGGCCTCGCCGTCACCCAAACCGCCCTCAGCTCGCCCGAACAAGGCGTCGATGAAGCCACCTTGGACCAGACCGACGTCCTCATCTGGTGGGCCCACCAGAAATCCCAAATCCTCACCGACGCCCACGCCGAGCGCGTCGCCTCCCGCGTCCGCGCCGGCAAACTCGCCCTCGTCGCCCTCCATTCCGCCCACTGGGCCAAACCCTTTGTCCGCCTCATGCAGGACCGCGCCAAGGCCGACGCCCTCGCCCAGGTCCCCGCCGCCCAGCGCGACGCCGCCAAGTGGGAATTCCTCAACGAAAACCCCATCTATCAAGGCGTGAAGCGCGATTCCCCCCTGACCCCCTCCCTCGCCGGCCCCGGCCCCGATGGCGTCTGGCGCCTCACCCTGCCCCACTGCGTTTTCCCCGCCTACCGACCCGACGGGGCCCCCTCCCATTTCCGCACCCTGCTTCCCCAGCACCCCCTCGCCGCCGGATTGCCCGCCACCTGGGACATCCCCCAAACCGAAATGTACGACGAACCCTTCCACGTCCCCACCCCCGACGCTGTCATTTTTGAGGAGCGCTGGGACAAAGGCGAACACTTCCGCAGCGGTTGCCTCTGGAAAGTCGGCCAAGGCCAAGTCTTCTACTTCCGCCCCGGCCACGAAACCTACCCCACCTACCGCCAAGCTGAACCCCTCCGCGTCATGGTCAACGCGGTCCGCTGGCTCGCTTCCGAAACCCCTTGAGCTGGTGCCCCGAAAGGGCACGCGTCCTCAGCCCAAGGCAAGGCCATTGAGTTAGGGTTGGTAGACAGTGCGGCGGTTGGGGCAGACGTGCCCCAGAGACGAGTTCATCTGCCCTGGGCTAAGTCGAATCCGCTGGCTTTGTTCAGTCGAACTCAACGGTGCCATAAACCAGGCCCTTCGATTTGCTGTAGGCGAAGAGGCAAGGCCATTTCTCGTTCGTTCGGAAATACTTCATGTCGGAGTTCCTACCATGCCACCACAGCGATAGACGCCACCACAAAGGGGCGTGGTTCGGGGCCGCAAAAGGAGGCACCTCTGGCACCTGTGCCAGCCAGGAAACCTCATCGGGCCTCACCACGGCCTGATAAAAGAGGGTCGGATCCATAAAACCAACGCCTTCCGCGTAGATCTCTTCGGACGCTGGGACCATCCCAATCGACTTTTCGGCGGTATAGGCGTCATCGCCATTCGAGAGGTCAAGTCGCGCCGCTCGGTGCGCGTAGAGGATATAACCTGCGACGAGCATGCCAAGGATCGCCAGGCACATGGTGGCGCGCAGAAGGGTTCGTCGCATGAATAATGGAGTGACGGGTCGTGGCTCGGTCGTTGGCCGCAACCGGACGGCTGAGGGGGAGATTGATTTGGCCAAACGCGACATCATCCGCCCCAGTTCACGGCTTGGTTTTCAGGCGTCATGGCGCGGCGGTTGAGGTTTTATGAGAAGTGGGACCGCTTGGTCGTGGCGAGTGCCAAGCCGGTGCGGCACCCCAAGAGAAACAGTGGCAGAAACCGCGGTGACCGCGAGTACTTCGTCGAGCAATCGGTCCTTGTTGAACCTGTAAGTAGAGGGCCCACCCGCGGTCCCTCCGGTCGGAATCCTTGGCTGAATCAAGGTAGTAAAAAAGGTCGCAGTGCCGTCGTCCGATGGCGCGTGGCGGGCCACCGAAAGCACTCCCGTGAAGGTTCCGGGTGAGTTGAGTCGGTCGACAAGGAGCGTGGACACACCTCCATCGGCGGCGGCTGGTATCTCGGTTTCCTCTGGGATCTCGAAGTGGATGCGGGTCTCGCGGTGGTCGGCGTCTGCGAAAGGGAGCGCACAGTTTCCCAGGTAAGTTGCGCCGCCGCGACGGTGGGCGGTTGAGGGAGGCGCTGGATCAGCAGGCAATCCATGTGGTTTGAGTAGTCAGAAAATCAGTCTCTTTGCCTCACCTTAGCGATATTCGTTTACTCTTATAGGCTAAGTTGTGGAGATTAGATGAATGCTCTCAAGGGGTGGGTCGACGCGGCAAAACTTAGCCTGGATCGCGCCGCCGCGGAGAGCGCACCGTTTCCCAGGCAAGTTGCGCCGCCGAGGCCAGGCTCCTCAAACGCCCTGATTAGCGTCAGATCTTGATAATCCTAATCTATGGTAGCCTACGCCCACCGCACGATGTCCCAGCCCATTCAGGTCAGCGCACCGTTTCCCAGGTGAGTTGCGCTACGCCGGGTGGGTGCACAGCTTCCCAGGCAAGTTGCGCTGCGCCGGGTCGGTGCACAGCTTCCCAGGCAAGTTGCGCCGCGCCGGGTCGGTGCACAGCTTCCCAGGCAAGTTGCGCCGCGCCGGGTGGGTGCGCAGCTTCCCAGGCAAGTTGCGCGGCCACGGAGAGCGCACAGTTTCCCAGGTAAGTTACGCCGCTGGGTCCAGGCCCCTCAAAAGCCCTGATGGGCTGCAGGCCTTGATGATCTGCGCCTACGCACACCGCGCGATGTCCCAAAGGCCAGGCCATTAAGGCCAGGCCATTCAGATTAACGCACCGTTTCCCAGGCAAGTTGCGCCGCGCTGGGCGGGTGCACAGCTTCCCAGGCAAGTTGCGCCGCCGCGGAAAGTTGCGCCGCCGCGGAGAGCGCACAGTTTCCCAGGTGAGTTACGGCGCTGGGTCCAGGCCCCACAAAAGCCCTAAAGGGCTGCAGACCTTGATGGTCTGCGCCTATGCCCACCGCACGGTGTCCCAGGCCAGCGCCATTTCCCAGGCAAGTCGTGCTCCTGCCTGGCAGGTCGCGCTGCCCCGGAGGAGGCGCGAGAGGACATTCTGCTGAAAAGTATAGTTAGCAAGTTTTGCACATGGACAAAAAGGCAGATATTCAGATATTTAGGCCTATATGCTTTCTCGGCGCGACATGCGCCTGCTCGCAAAGGCAGGTTCGAGGATTAAAGATCAACACTCCCTCGGATGCGATCGGCAGGCAACAAAAGCAGGGCCGGGTTGAGTCTGTTGATTCCCTGGGCTGGGGTGATTAGAGTCGCAGCCACAATTTCCGGCGGTGCATCCAGAAAAGAATCAGCCAGAGGAGGAACAGCACGGATCCCCCGTGGAGCAAGGGGGCGAAGTTTTCT
>CANHIJ010000188.1 GCA_947460575.1 Verrucomicrobiales bacterium
GAGGGAGTCGCTTTCGTCGATGAGAGGGTAGACGAGGTAGGCCTGGCGGCCTTGGTCGAATTGGTCTTTGAGGAAGGAGGCGATTTGGGCGGGGTCGGGCTGGAGGCGGACGGCGGTGGTGATGGGGCGGCGGCCGGCGGGGAGTTCGTTGAGGAGGGAGACGTCGAGGTCGCCGTAGACGGTCATGGTGAGGGTGCGGGGGATGGGGGTGGCGGTCATGACGAGGACGTGGGGTGCGGCGCCTTGTTTGGCGAGGCGGGCGCGCTGTTGGACGCCGAATTTGTGTTGTTCGTCGATGACGGCGAGGCCGAGGTTGGGGAGTTCGGAGTGGCCGTGGAGGAGGGCGTGGGTGCCGATGAGGATTTGGGGGAGCGGGGAGGAGGGGGAGGCGAGGGGGTCGAAGCCGTCTTCCTTGCGGGAGGCGGTGCGGAGGCCGATGCGGAGACCGAGGGGGTCGAGGTGGCGGCGGAAGTGGAGGTAGTGTTGTTCGGCGAGGATTTGGGTGGGGGCCATGAGGGCGGCTTGGCAGCCGCTTTCGACGGCGAGGAGGATGGCGGCGAGGGCGACGAAGGTTTTGCCGCTGCCGACGTCGCCTTGGAGGAGGCGGTTCATGGGGCGGGCGGAGGCGAGGTCGGCGCGGATTTCGGCGATGGAGCGGAGTTGGGCGGTGGTGAGGGGGAAGGGGAGGGAGTGGAGCCACTGGTTGAGGAGGAGGCCTGGGCCGCCGAGGTTGGCGGCGGCGAGGCTGTCCCAGCGCTGGCGGCGGCGGAGGACTTGGATTTGGAGGAGGAAGAATTCTTCGAGGGCGAGGTAGCGGCGAGCGAGGTTTTTGGCGGCGAGAGAGGCGGGGAAGTGGATCGCGCGGAGGGCGCGGGCGCGGGTGAGGGGGGCGAATTCGCTGTTGGGAGAGGGGGAGGGGAGGAGGTTGGGGACGGCGTCGTCGGCGAGGTTTTCGAGGAGCTGGAAGGCGGCGCGGCGGAGGGATTTTTGGGGGACGCCTTCGCGGGCGGCGTAGATGGGGGCGAGGCGCTGGAGGTGAATGAAGGCTTCGGAGGAGGGGGTGTCGTGGAGGATTTCGAATTCGGGGTGGTCGATGACGAGGCCGCCAGTTTTTTGGGCTTTGGGCTGGCCGTAGACGATGAGTTCTTGGTCGGCGGCGAAGGATTTGGCGATGAAGGGCATGTTGAACCAGCGCAGGGAGAGGGGCTGGGCGAAGGCGTGGAGGCCCTCAAGGCCTGGGGTGGGGGCGCCGTCGGGGGGGGCGAGGGTGACGACGGCGAAGGGGCGGCCGGGGCCAGCGCGCTTGAGTTGGACGTCGGTGACGACGCCGTGGAGGCAGAGGGGGGGGCCGGAATCGGCGAAGGCGTCGGGCCAGCCGTCGAAGGCGGTGCGGTCTTCGTAGCGGGCGGGAAAGTGGGTGAGGACGTCGCCTACAGTGAGGAAACCGCCTGCGGCGAGGGATTTCCGAAGGCGGGTTTCGAGGAAGGGCAGGGTATCCAGCGGGGTGGCGAGGGTCATGCGGGGGGAGGGGAGCAGGGGGCGAGGGGGGGATTCCCGCAATCGAGAAAAGGGAGGGCGTGGGGGGACAGGAGAGGGGAGGGGGTCTCAGATTTGAGTGAAAAGGGGAAAAAGAGTCTTGCAGGAATGGGAAAAGCGTGGCATTTAAATGCCATAGTTTTCCAAAAATGGCTCGCGAAAAGAATAAAATTGAATCCATCCAGATCACCCTTTCGGTGACGGAGCCGATTCGCGAGATGTTGGAAAGCCTGTCGCTTTCGGGGTTTTACGGGAAGAACGCGGCGGACACGGCGGGTCTATTGCTGCGGGAAAAGCTGCGGGAGCTGAACACCTTGGCGGGGATGCCGGGGATTGCTCCGGTGGCGGGGGGGGGGCGCTGAGCCCTTTTTGGGCTGCATTTTTTACAACTATGAATACCTCCATGATTATTGACATTCCTCCACGGATTATTCGGTGTGCTGCGGTTCCTCCGGCCGGGAGAGGTCCCGAGGTGCGGGGCGGGGGGGAAGATGAGCTGCGGGTATTGGCGCGGCAGATCGTGGCGCACGACCCTGCGCTGGCCTTGCTGCTGGCCCGGGCGGGCGGAAGGCGGAGCGCGTCCTGAACATGGCGCCGAAGCAATGCTAGGCGGCGCCGCCAAACCTGATGATCAGCAAGCTGCCCGGTTGGGTGTGGGGGATGTCCTGGGTGATGGCGGTTTTGGCCGGCATGATCAACGTGACTGGGGTGCTGGGATTTGCCCATGAAGCAGTGACCCATTTGACTGGGGTGACGACGCAGTTGGGGGCGGCGCTGGCTGGAGGGGACCGCGGGGGGGCGCTTCATTTAGCGGGAATTTTGGGTTCTTTTGTGGCGGGGGCGACGCTTTGTGGTCTGATCGTGGGGGAGTCGACGCTGGCGGGGCGGGGTCGGTATGCGGTGGTGTTTCTGGTGGAATCGGGGTTACTAGTGGGGGCGGTGCCGCTGTTGGATGGGCACCGGGCCCTGGGGGTTTTTTTGACTTGCGGGGCGACGGGGATGCAGAACGCGATGGTGACGGCGTTTACGGGGTCGGTGGTCCGGGCGACGCATTTGTCGGGTCTTTTTACAGATTTAGGATTGTTGCTGGGGCAGCTGCTGCGGGGCCTACCGCCACAGGCTCGCCGCTGGCGGCTGTGCGTGACGGTGATTTCGGGTTTTTTGATGGGGGCGGTGGTGGGTGCCTGGTGTTTTGCGGCGTGGTCGTATCACACGCTGTTGATTCCGGCGGGAGCGACGGCGGTTTTTGGGGTCCTGGGGGTGCTGGGGACGGGCGGGGGGAGGGAGTTGCGCGGAGGATTTTGGAAATTGGGTCGGAGGCGTAAACCCTTTGTGTCGACTTCCGTGGTGGAGGAGGTGGGGCCACCGGCGGAAAAATAGGGCCCAAGGCATGGGCCCCCGCGCTCAACCAGCCTTCAAGTGCCCTGGGGCGACGCCAAGGACCTGCCCCCTAGGCGACTCGGACTGGCGTTGCTTGGCTTTTCCATGAATACTTTCCTCAAGGGCTCAGCCAGAACGCGTGGAAAGCCGAGGACCTCGGCATGCTGGATGAGGTGGGGGCGCTGGCTTCGGGGCGGGACCACTGGGGAGCTTTGGAAGGTTGCCAATGCGCCGTAGGCCTGGTGGATGGCGAACCACGGGAACACTTCGGCGCCACCCCGTGAGCGAGCCCAGGCCGCCCCACGCGGCTCATCAGGCCCACGCCCGCCTCCTCTTGGGGTTCGCTTTGCGGGCTGCCGCGGTGCCCCGAATGCTTCCGCCCTAGAGCCCCCGGCCCCATTCCATTTGCGCAGCCCATCTGGCTGCTTCCGACCAAAGCCTTCCCCAGGGTAAACGATCAACTTACTCCCCGAATGGAGCCGCCAACTGAGCGCTTTGACCCGTTGGCGGCTGGGCAGGATGCCTTCCCTGCCGAGCCCGATTTCCTTTGCCGCAAGTCGTCCAGCGACGGGCTTCCCCTGCCAGTCGCCGTTTGCGGCTGCGGTTTGGCGTCACTGGACCAGGGGCGCCGCGGTCGCGCCTGCCGACCGGAAGGCCAAAAGTGCGAGCGGGTTCGGACACCCCAAGGGGCATTCAGCGTCAGTAGGTTGACCGGTTTGGCGGGCCTCCGGCAAAGCCACACAAGCGGCGGCACCCCCGCGACAAGGCCATCCCCCAAGCGGGGGCTGCGAAAAGCCCGAAAAGCGATTTAATTGCATAGGGCCTATTTAGCTAAATTTAACGAAATAGACGATTATAAATAGCTTTCAAATAGCGTTATTTTTTTGGACGCTCGCATTCCTGAACGCTTGCCGACTCCTAATCTGGAATCAGAGAAGCCAAAGCTGCGGTAGTATACCGCTGTCGCGCATTCACCGCAGGCAGCCTCCAAGGATTCCGCTCATAGGAATCACCGCGTGCGGTGTTATGGGTACCTTAGGCAGCTAAAAAGCAATCAGCCTCCGGAGTCTCCTCAAAAGAGAGTCCGCGCTAGCTCCGCTCCGGCTCATTTCCGGACCTGCCAAGACAAACCCGCCGACCGCGGACTTCTGCCCCCCAAAAAAGCCCGAGCCCTCCCGGCTCTCCATCCGCGCCTTGGACCGCAGTACCCAGGTCGACTCACCAGCAACCCCCACCCAACACCCCAAACGAAAACCAACCCATATCCAATCCCATGAACTCTCCCACCACTCCCCAATCCACCCCTCCGCCTGATCCCTCTCCCCAAACCAGGGCGGCCCGTCGGCCGCGCCCTAACAGTCGAATCGGCGCCCTGTGGCACTGCCTGCTGCTCCTCCTCGCCAGCTTCCTCTCGCCCGCCCTTTTTGCCGCGCCCCCAGTGGCCGTTCTCCCTCCCGCCGGGACAGCCCCCGTCACCCCCCCCGCGGGCGGCTTCGGCATCGACGGCAACCTCCTCGCCAACGTCCCCACCCCAGTCGGCATCGGCGACTGGGTTAAACTTGTCGGCGACCCCGGCGGCGGCGGCGGCGTGCTGGATCCTGTAAC
>CANHIJ010000189.1 GCA_947460575.1 Verrucomicrobiales bacterium
CGAACCTGTGCCTGCGGCATGAAGTTCCTCGTCGATGCCCAGCTCCCCCACCTGCTGGCCATCCGCATTGGCGAACTCGGCCACTCCGCGCGCCACACGCTCGATCTCTGTGGCGGCAACCGCACGCCAGATGCAGACATCGCCGCATTCACAAAAAACCAACAACTCCGGCACCCCGCGCACGGGGCCTGATTGGTTTTTTCTGGCCTCTTCAGGCTCACCCGTTGGGTGAGTCCCTTTCGTCGTCAAAAGCTCCCACCGAGTCTTGGCAGTGAACATGCCCGGCGGGCGGGGGCACCCCACAACGCGGAAATGTCATGAAAAAACGCGCGATGGGGCTCGCCGATTAGGCCGCCCCTTCAGGGCTCGGTGCTCTTTTTGGCTCGATTCCCAGGGCGTGGCCCTGGGCTATCGCATTTTGCCCCGTTGGGGCACCCCTTTGGAGTGGGGGTGGATGGGATAGATGGGAACTATGGGAAATATGGGAAGTATGGGAAGAATGGGTTGGGGCACCCTTTTGGAGCGGCCCCTTGGAGCCCAGATCGAGAGCGCCAAGCACGCGGAAACAAATGCCTGTGGCGGTGCATCGTGCGGCGATGCGGCCCCCTTGGGCCGCCCTATGGAGAGCGCCAACGGCGCGGCCTGCGCTAGCCCAGGGCAACGCCCTGGGACTCCGGTCAAAAACCGAACCTAGCCCTGAAGGGGCGGCCCATCGTCGGGCCATCGGGCGGCCACCTCGCCCTCTTTTCCAGCAAAGCAGCGCTGGGCAACCTGGTGGTGCCCACCTTATCCTAGAAGCGGGAGTTAAAGGCGACCCCAGGGCCCATTCTCGGGATCGGGATGGGGAATGAGCCGAGTTCCCTCAGATCAGCCCCTCAGCCCCCAAAAAGGCCACACGCCAAGCGAAAGCCTCCCGCGCCAGGGCTCCGCGCCCACCGAATATGATAGTCAACTCACGTTTTAGGATTATGCGCCGCGCCGCGTCAAGCCGGGGCGCCCTCTCCTCCCGCGGCCTGAGCGGGAAGGGGGAGGGCCATACGGTGCCGGTTGTCGATGAAGCTGACGGTGAGAGCCCACAGGAGCAGCGCGGTGGCAGGGTAGATGGCCCAAGGCGCGGGATAGCGGTCCCACGGGAGGCGGGCAGTGGCGCTGAGGGGAATTTCCGCGGAGACGATTTCGCCATCCCCGGGCAGAGCCCCGGAGGCTAGGATACGGCCCCGGGAATCAAGGAATTGGGAGATGCCGCTGCTGGCGAGCCGGATGACGGGAACGCCGTATTCTGCCGCGCGGGTGGCGGCAAGGCGGGCGGAGAGCCAATGCTGATGAGGTCCCCAAGTCTGCAGATCCAGGGTGGGAATGATGAGGGCCTGCATCTGTTGGGCGGCGAGGGGATCGGTGACCATTCGGTAGTTTTGATCGTAGCAGACGCAGATGCCGAGCTTGCCCCAGGGGGACGGCCAGACGGTTTGGGTGGCGGCGGGTTCGCCGTCGTCGAAGAATTGGATGGGCATGGCCTTGGACTGGCGGTGCTGGACCGTGCCGTCCGGGCCGATGACAAAGGCGGTATTGTGGTAGGCGGGCTCGCCATGGCGGTTCTGGCGGCCGCGGAGGTAGTCCTTGCCGCCGGCGATGAGATAAACCTGGTGCTGCTGGCACCAACGCATGAAATCCTTCGGCACCGGGCCGCTGAAACTGTATTCAGGCAGGACAAAGAGGCCAGTGTCGGGATGCATGGTGCGGGCGGCTTCGAGGCCTTCCAGGAGTTGCTCCGGCAGGGCTTCCTCAAATTGCACGCCGGTGATCCTGACCGATCCGGCGGGGGTGACGGGGCGCTGGCCGATCAGCAGGATGAGGGGCAGGAGGAGGGCGGTGGCGAGGGCCGTGCGGTGTTTTAATAACACAATCGCGCTACCGGCCATCACAAGCAACGCCCCGCTGCCGTAGACGCCGAGCGATTGGAAGAGCCAGCCCATGTCTGCGGCGGGCAGGGCGAAGCCGGGGGTGAGCCAGGCAAACCGCAGCATCCACACTTCAGTGCGGAAAAACTCGAATCCCATCCAGAGCACCGGGGCGAGGACAATGGTCCAGACGGTGCCGCCCTTCCGGTGGATGACATGCAGGGTGCCGGTGAAAAAACCGGTCCACATGGCGAGAGTGAGCCACAGGGGAATCGCCACTGATTGGAAGATGCCGGTGAGGAACCAAAGTTGCGGCACGGCCACGAGCAGGGCCGCCCCGATCCCGGCGTAGAAGGCGCGCCGGGCGGTCCGGGCGCGGACCATGGCACAGAGCCCCGCCGCCCAGCCGGCCGTGAGCCAGACGGATACGGGATGCTCTAGCCACAAGGCCGCGTGATAACACAAGGCAGACAGCGCCATCAACAGGAGCAGGGGGAGGCGGGGGATCATGATGGAGCTGCGGGCCGGAGGATAGGCAAGGCCACGAATGACTAACCGCCGGAATGGCAGACCTTATCCACAGACTCCCCCGGGGGAGGTTTCTGTTCAATTTTCAAGGATGGGGATCCGGGAGTTAGAGAATCCGGGGCCGAATGAGATCCTGGGTATCGACCAGGCCGACCGGGTGGTTTTCCTCGTCGAGGACCACCCGTTCGTCCACGGGAGGGCGGTCGAGGAGATTGAGGAGGTCGGCGGCGAGTTTGCTGGCTTGGATGGTGACCGGGCCCGGGATCATGTCTGTCTGAGAGGCATTTCAGATCGTCATCACTCGGCAGCGCCGCGAAGCACGAAGCAACCCGCCGAGACGATGCCCAAACCCGCTGCCAAAACATTCCGGGCACGGCGGTCGGCAACGGTAAGCCCAGGCGCACCTACAGCCCACTGCTGCCTTCGCAGCGGCCAGCCTGGAGCCGGGTGGCCAGCGCGTTGCATCCTTCCTTCCTCAGATTTCAACCAGCTTCCGCCCCGCTCTCCCCAAAGCAGATTCCTTTCAGGAGGCAAGCTCTCGGCCATGGCCTAGCGTCTTCGCTCCGTGAGAATCCGTTGCTGCACTTCCCCGGGTAAGCCGCTTTCCGCAAGCCAGGCAACCGCCCCATTGGGGTCCCTGCGGTAGAAAGCCTGACCAACGCGGGTCATGGAACTTTCGCGCAGCGCCGGGTCGCCAATGTCCTGCGCCCAAGCGATGGCGGTCATGGGATCCTGCCACGCATATCCTGTAGCAAAGCCGCTGATGGCGGAGTCCCGCTGCGGTGATTTGGGCATCGCAAAAAGATAGTCCCCGGCGGCGGCAGGGTCCCGGTCTTCCCAGTCGCCGAAGGCACTGCTCAGGCCCTCCTTCTGGCCGGTGCTGGCAGGCAGGCTTTCCAGCCACCCCACGGCGGCGATGGGATCGGAGGCGGCCCACCGGGAACCAACTTGTCCGATAGTCTTGCTGGCATATTCCTTGTCCGCAAAACGTTCGCTCCAGCGTGCCGCGGCCTCAGGGTCCGTTCGGACATAAGCTTCCGCCACCTGGGCCATGGCATTGCCTTTCAGGGGCCCATCCGCCAATGATTCCGCCCAGCGGGTGGCCGCTTCGGTTCCATGCTGGCGGAGCGTCTCGTTAGCGACGATTTCCATCAGCGGGCCAGCCTTGTCATTTCCTGCCCGGCCCAGGCGGAGCACGTATTCCGTCGCCACCGCAGAGTTGTTATGGGAGAGGCCGGTGACGACACTGGAGGTCAGTTGGTCGCGCTGAGCGCGCAGTTCCTCAGGGAGGTTGTCCAACAGAGATTGAGCCTCTTTAGGATTGGCAGCGGCCCATCCGGCCATGGTGGCGGCGAGATCGGCCTCCGGACTTTTGGCGGCATTGGCGAAGGCTGCTTTTCCGTCAAGCGCCCCCCAGCTGTAGTGGAAATCCCGCCACTGGTCAGGGTCGGCTCCGAGGGCGACCAGTTGTTCCCGCACGGCTCCGGCATTGCTTGGGGTGAGCGACTCCAACAGCCGGGAGAAAGCGAGGCGGCGGGCGATCGGGTTCCGGTGCCGCAGGGCCTGCTGGATCAGGGCGCTCAAATCACTGCCGGAGGGATTGACCTCGCCAAACAAGCCTGCCAGGGCACCGGGGCGGCGGTCCCCGGGTCGGCCGTCCGGCTTGCGGGCCAGCGGCCCGTCCTGCCGGGAAGCCGCCCGCGCCAGGCCAGTTTTATCTGTTAGGGCCAGGCCCGCGTCTGCGCTGGGTGCCTCCCCGCGGCGGCGGGAGCCCCAGCCGAAAGCGACCACTACGGCGGCGGCCCAGCATCCATGGAGGAGCCATGATTTCTGCGCAATATTCATAATGATTTATTAGGGTGTCGCCGCCGTTACTTTCCGATGCACCACAGGTGGGCGTGAGTGCGGATGAAAACATGGCCGTCGCTGATGGCGGGCGACGCATTGGTGAGGCCATCGTTGAGAGGATTGTGGGCGAGGACTTCAAACTCGGGTGACGCGCGGAGGACGAAACAATCGCTGCCCTGATTGACCAGATACAG
>CANHIJ010000190.1 GCA_947460575.1 Verrucomicrobiales bacterium
GCGCTGACTTCGCTGGCCCCGGCGAGGATTTGGTCCACGGGGTAATTTTCCACGGAATAATCCATCCCGGTCCACTGTTTGAGTTGGGTTTCCAGGCGGGAGTCTGGGGTGGAGGGCCCCCAGGCGCTGATGGGGCAGTGGTGCTCCCGGGCCAAGCGGGCGGCGTCCACTACGTGATCGAAGTGCCAGTGCGTCAGGAGCAGGGCGTCGATGCGGAGGCCGCGGTGCTGGAGCCAGGCGGCGAATCCTTCGGGGGCATCGATGGCGAGGTTCCCGTGAGGTCCGCAGAGGAGGTAGCCGTTGGTGGCGGTGAAGCCGCCGGTGTAGACCAGGAGGGAGTCGGAATTCATCCGCGATCCCACGGGGAAAGTGATGGACTTTTCAAGGCGATACGGGATGTTTTAGCGAAAAATCCGCCCAGCTGGCGCTTGGCAGAGAAACCTTTTTCCACCCGGTCCGCTTTTCGCCTTTTTCGCCCTCTTTTGCCTCCATGAACATTCGCCTTCGCCCCCGCCTCCCCCTGATTGCCTTCGCCGCCCTGAGCTTTCTCAGCCCTGCTTTGGCTGAGACTCCCAAGGAGAAGACCGATTACGGCCTGGTGGCTGGCACGGTGGCCAACATGTTGATGGAGAACCACTACTCCATGAGGGACTTCGACGACGAACTCTCCCGCAAGGCGCTGCAGAACTTTTTCGACTACCTGGACTACAGCCGCCTCTATTTCACCCAGGCCGAGGTGGAGTCCTTCCGCACCCAGTATGAGTCCAAGCTGGACGACTTTGTCTTCAAGTACCAAATCAAGCCCGCCAAGGACATCCACGACCTCTACCTTAAGAAAGTTAAAGAGCGGGCGGTCAAAATCAAAGACCTCCTGCAGGAAGGAAAGCTGGATTTTGCCACCGGGTCCAGCATTGAGCTCAGCCGCAAGGATGCGCCCTGGGCTTCCAGCGAGGCGGACCTCGACGAACTGTGGAAGCGCCAACTCACCCGCGAGGTCCTCCAAGAGCGCCTGATTCTGGCCCGCGCCGCGGCGCGCAAGCAGGAAAAGGCGGCCAAGGAAGCCGCGGCGGCACCCGCTCCAGAGGCCGCACCCGCTCCCGCGGCGGTGCCGGCGGCCCCAGCGGAAGCGGCGGCCCCAGCGGCGGCCCCCAAGGCCCCCAAGAAGGCTCCCGACACCCCGGAGCAGAAGGTGCTCAAGCGCTACGACAGTTTTCTGAAGGCCATCTCGGAGCAAGACGAGGAAGACGTCACCAATTTCTTGCTCTCCTGCATCGCCAGCGCCTACGACCCGCACTCTGAATACCTCAGCGCCCCGGAGCAGGACCGCTTCAACATCGACATGAAAAAGTCGCTCATCGGGATCGGGGCGGTCCTGCAAGCTAAGGACGGAGCGGCGGAAATCCGCAGCTTGGTCCCCGGAGGCCCCGCCGACAAGAGCGGGGGGCTTCACGTGGGCGACCTCATCACAGGGGTCGGCCAGGGGCTTGACGGAGAAATTCTCGCCACCGACGGGCTGAAGTTGGAAAAAATCGTGGAGATGATCCGCGGAGAGGAAAGCACCGCGGTGCGCCTCAAGGTGCAACCGGCGGACGATCCCACGGCCCTGCGCGAGCTCAAAATCATCCGCGCCAAGGTGGAAATCAAAGATACCCTGGCCAAGGCGGAGTTGATTGAGCTCAACAAACCCGGGGAAGCGGGCGGCAAGCCGCTGCGGGTGGGCTGGATTGAGTTGGAGGCCTTTTACGCCGACATGGAGAAGATGAATCAGAAGGGGGCGGTCAGCGCTACGGCCCACGTGAAGGCCTTGCTGACGCGCCTGCAGAGCGAAGGCATCGACGCCTTGGTGCTGGACTTGCGGGGCAATGGGGGCGGCTCTTTAGAGGAGGCGATCCGCCTCACCGGGCTTTTCATCAAGAGCGGCCCCGTGGTGCAGCAGCGCGACAACCGCAACCGCGTGGAAGCCCGTTTTTCCCGCAGCGCCGAACCCTTTTATGCCGGTCCTTTGGTGGTGGTGACCGACCGCGCGAGCGCCTCGGCTTCAGAAATTTGCGCCGCGGCGCTCCAAGACTGCGGCCGCGCCGTCATCGTGGGCGACAAGGCCTCGTTTGGTAAAGGCACGGTGCAGACCATTCTCGGGGTCGCGGAGCACATGCCCCTTTTCAGCGCGCGCGACCGCGCGGGCAGCTTGAAGGTGACGATTCAAAAATTCTACCGCATTGCCGGGGGCTCCACGCAGCGCGAAGGGGTCAAGGCGGACGTCGTTTTGCCCTCGCGGCACGACGCCATGGAGTTCGGCGAATCCTTCCTCAAGGAGCCGCTGCCCTACGACACCATCAAAGAGATGAATTACGACATGGCACCGACCTACCCGCTGCCAATGGCGGACCTGAAGACCCGCAGCGCGGAGCGCCTTGCCCACAACCCGGAGTTCACCTATGTGGCGGACTACGTGGCCCGCACCCACGACCTCTTGAAAAAGAATACGCTTTCCCTCAATGAGGCCACTCGCCGCGAAGAGGACAAAGCCAGCGAAGCGCGCCTGGAGCAGCAGAAGGCAGAGCGCAAAGCCCGCATCGCGGAAGCCAATAAGGGCGGCGACCCCTACAAGGTCTTCCCCCTCACCCTGGACACCGTGGGCGAGGCCACCCTGAAAACCGATGCCGAGACGAAGGCCGCGGAAAAGGACAAGCCCAATATCAACGCCTCCCCGGACGACGAGGAAGAGGACAGCAGCGAGGAGACCTTCCCCCACGGCATCGAGCCCGTGAAGGCGGAAACCCTCGAGATCGTGCGCGACCTCGTCAGCCTGGCCACCCCCGTGAAAGGAACCGCCAAGTCGAACTGATTCCGTGAAGGGGCAGGAAAGCGCCGCTTTCCTGCCCGCGGCGGGCGCGCCGGGCAGACAAGGACCCAGCTTTGGGGGACAGGGTTGCGCCCTGGGGCCGCAGGAATACGACCCTGGGGCATTGATTTTTAACCACAAAGAACACAGAGAACCCAAAAGGGATCAGAGGATGCTTTGTGCTCTTTGTGTTCTTTGTGGTTGACTTCTATCAAATTGTCTATTCTGGCTAGTTCGCGGCGAGGGCCTCCAGGGCACGGTACTTTTTCCCAGGGGCATGGAATGGCGCGATGCGGGCGGGATGGCCTTTTTTAACCACAAAGAACACAAAGAACACAAAAGGGGAGATGGCGCGATGCGGCGGGATGGCCTTTTTTTTAACCACAAAGAACACAGAGAACACAAAAGGGGATCAGAGGAAGCCTTGCGCTTTTTTCGGAGTTTCTTGGGGCGACTTGGCGCGCCCAGTGGGGACCCTAGGGAAGGCTTCGCCAGGTATTACAGCTTAACCTCTTGCAAAGGAAACTGGCGGAGAGGGAGGGATTCGAACCCTCGGTAGCCTTTAAGGGCTACGACGCTTTAGCAAAGCGTTGCTTTCGACCACTCAGCCACCTCTCCGTTTGGCACGGACAACTTTTAGGGAGCTGCGGTGCTGGGCTCATTAGAGCATCCTGGTTGGGGGCCGTCAACCAATGAAATCCTTGGCGGGGCGGAAAAGTGGGGCCGTCGGGGCTCAGGTGTAGCGGGCGTGGCGGTGTTGGGGGAGGAAGAACTGGTGGAGGAGGCGGTCGACTTGGAGGAGGCCGCTGCGGTGCACGGTGAGGCGATCGGGGGCGACGGTGAGGAAGCCGTCGTTTTGGAGTTGTTGGAGTTGGGGGGCGAATTTTTGGAGGACGTCGACGCCGAATTTGCGTTGGTAATGGGCAGGGTCGAGGGAGCCGAGTTTAAGTTGGAGGATGAATTCGCGGATGAGGCGTTCTTCGGGGTCGGTGGCGTAGGCGCGGAAGATGGCGTGTTGGCCGTTTTCGATGGCGTCGCAGTAGGCGGCGATGTCGGAGTGGTTTTGGAGGTGGATGCCGCCGAGGTGGCCGAAGCTGGCGACGCCGAGGGGGAGGAGGTCGGCACCGCCGAAGAGGCCGTCGCGGTAGACGAACTGGGTGGTGGCCTTCTTTTTGACGATGGTGTAGGCGCTGCTGACTTCGTAGCCGGCGGCTTCGAAGTGGGAGAAGGCGTAGTCGACCCAACGGCGTTTGGTGGGCCAATTGGCGACGGGGGCGGTGAGTTTGCCCTCGGCCTGCATGGTTTTGTAGATGCCGGTGTTGTAGGGGACCTCCATTTGGTAGATGGTGAGGCAGTCGGGCTGGAGTTCGAGGGCCTTGTCGACGCAGCGCTTCCAGTTGTCTTCGGTTTCCTCAATCATGCCGGCGATGAGGTCGATATTGATTTGGGGGAAGCCGATATTGCGGGCGTAGCCGTAGGCGCGGTAGACTTCGGCGGAGCGGTGGGCGCGGCCGTTGATATCGAGGATGTGGTCGTCGAAATTTTCGATGCCGAGGCTGAGGCGAGTGACGCCCATGGCGCGGATGGCGTCGAGTTTTTTTTCGGTGAGGGTA
>CANHIJ010000191.1 GCA_947460575.1 Verrucomicrobiales bacterium
ACCTGAACATCCACCTGGACTACGGATTGAAGGGTACATCGGGCTACTCCACCAACGCCAGGGGCGACGCCCTGAACTCCAGCGGCATAGTCGTCATTCCAAATCGAGGGTCCTACACCTTCTCCTCAATGATCGGAGGGGATTACGCCAGCGACTCGATATGCAACATCAACGACTTCAAGAAACTCCCCTGAGTCGTTCCGCCATGCCGATGTGAAGTAACTAAATCAGCCCGGCGGCGTTTGCCGCCGGGCTTGATTTTCGGAGGGACCAACCGAGCCCAGCCCATCGGATACCTTGGGCGGCATTCAAAGCAGCCAGTCAGGAATCTCAGTAGGCCTTTTATTATGAAATTTCCAAGTCACCTAAACCGCCCCCGCCGGATCATTCTGTGCGCGGCGTTGGGCGTCGGCAGCACCGCACTTCTGGCGGTCCTGGCGCGGCAGGATCCCATCCCAGCCCACCCACCGGAGGCCCCAGGGCCACCCAAAATTTCTAAAGCCGCCCCAAAAATCGTGTCCTCCATGCAGGCGGAGATCCCGGCCGCGCCGGACGCCGCCCTAGCAGCGGCTCCGGAACAGCCAGCCCCCCCCCCCGCAGCTACGGAGGAAACCCGCCAACAAGTCGAAGCCTTGGCGCGGCTCAATCCAGATGGCGCCCCGCTATCCCCCGAACAGGCCGCCGCCTGGAAACAGCAACTCCAGGCCCTCGTCCAACAAAAAGCAGTCGGCCTTCCAGCCATCCGCGATTTTCTCGCCTTGGGCGAGGACATCGACTTCGCAGCGGCCGACGGCCAAATGCTGGGCTATCATTCCTTGCGAAGTGCCCTGTTTGACGCCATTGAGCAGATCGGCGGGCCGGAGGGCGCGGAGGCCGCCTTGGCGGCCCTGCGCGGCACTGCCGACCCCCGAGAAATCCTCACCTTGGCGCGGCATCTGGAATCCATGGCCGAGGGGGAACACCGCCAGCCCATCCTGGACTCCGCAAGGCAGGCCCTCAAGATGGCCAAGCGCGGAGAACTGGCCGACTACGATGTCGGCCCCCTGTTCGAAGTCCTCCAAAAATATGGCGCCAATGCGGCGCGCACGGACCTCGAGGAGGCGACGGGGCAATGGAAGTACTATGGCGCCATCGGACTGGCAAATCTCCCAGAGGGCGAGGGAGTGCCCTCTCTCGTCAAGATGGCGATGGAACCCGGCGGCCAGCGCGGCATTGCCCTAGAGCTGCTGGCGCAGGTGTCGCTGCAATACCCGGAAGCCCGGAGCGTGCTCATGGATCAGGTGGGCGCGGGAAAAATAGCCTCCAATCAATGGCCCTATCTGGCTTCCGTCTTGAGCGGCGACTACTACCAATTGCCGGATGCCCTGTGGTTTGCCGCCCAGAGCGGGGCCGCCATCGACCGCCAAAAAACCGCCCACATTGGTTTTGGAAACCAGAACTTCTACAAGGGACTGCCACCGGGCCCAGTCTCTCCAGAACAGATCAACCAGCAAATCGCCCTGCTGGAAGAAATTGCCTCCGCCGCGCCCGATGCCACCGCCAAAGCGGCCCTCCAAACAGCTCGGGATACCCTAAACCAGCGGCTTTCCCGGCTCACCGAGCCTCCCGCAACCTCCTCTCCATAAAGAGTGAAAATATAACCTTTGTTCACAACCTAAATCCAAATGAATAAAACATCCCAAGACGCCGCCACATCCCCCGAGCCCACCCGCCACGCCCGCCAGCCCGGCCCGGGCGACGCGCCCAAGGTCGATGGGCCCCGCAGTCCAGGCTCTGCTGACTCCGCTGACACCTGGCGAAAACGGGCCGCTCTCCTCTGCGCGACGGCCCTCGGCATCGCGACCTATCTCGCATGGCAATCCATCGCCGGAAAAGCCTTGCCCGGTTGTGGTCAGGAACGCGGTTGCGGGCAAATCCTAAGCAGCCGCTGGAGTGTCGCCGCAGGCATGCCAGTCAGCCTCCTGGGAGCCGGAGTCTATGCAACGCTGTTCCTTTCGTCGCTCCGGCGCGGAGCCTTGCCGCCGTGGCAGCGCCGGATCGAATGGGGAGCGTCAGCCCTGGTCCTCGGCGGAGCGCTCTGGTTCACCATCGTCCAGGCCTTCATCCTCCGCGCCTTCTGTCCGTGGTGCAGCGCCGCTCACCTGCTGGCCTCTGTGGGCGCGGGCGCGCTGTGGATCGCCCGCCGCAAAGCGCTGCCAACCGCGTCCATTCGCCCTGGCTTAGCCGCATTCGCCCTGCCCCTGTCTGCCGTCGCCGGTCTGGCCTTGCTGCAAAGCCTAACTCCCGAGGCGGAAAACATCAAGCAACAGGCCCTCCCCCAATCCCTGGTCTCCCACTCCGGCCTCCTTTCGCTCTACGGCGGGCAGATCACCCTAGACCCCTCCGCCCTGCCCGCCATCGGCCTGCCCCACTCAGCCACAACCGCGGTCGCCCTGACAGATTTCACCTGCCCGCATTGCCGCGAGTTGCACCGGACCCTCACAGAACTAGCGGGGCAGCGCCCCGGACAATTTGGGGCCGTTTTGTTGCCCGCCGCCTTTGAGCCAGAAGCGCGCGAGTTGCACCGGATCATGCTGGCCCTCTGGCGCGTCGACCCGGAGCAATATCAAAAAATAGCGGAGCAACTGGTCGCAGGCGCCTTGGATCCTAACCCCAAGGCTGTGCTCGATTTAACCCAGCAACAGCTCAACGGCAGGTTCTACGAACTGGCTTGGCCCCACTCCGGCTGGGTACAAGATACTTTGCGCCTCGGAGAGGAGTTGTTGGCCCTAAACGGTCGAGAAAACGGCGCCGCTACCCTGCCTCAAATCATGCTCCGCGACAAAGTGCTGACAGGCTCCCCCCGCCCCGAAACCCTAGCAACATTGTTAGACGCCGCGCCAAACCTGAGCCCCGCAGCCCCCTCCTCCTCCCCCGCGGCCCTCGCGGCCCCCGCCAAGCCAGAGGCCGCCGCTAACCCGCCCGCCCCAGCGCCTCCCGCACCCGACGCCGCCCCGGCATCAGGTTCCCCCGCTATTATCACCTTCAGTTCCGCCACGGTAGATCTCGGGACCGTGACCAAAGGAGACCCGGCCGCCAAGAGGGTCACGTTCGTCAACACTGGCAGCGCGCCTCTGACCATCACCAATATCAAGCCGAGTTGCGGCTGCACCACCGTCGAGGGATGGAAACAAACCGTCGCTCCTGGCCAGACGGGTTCGTTTGAACTCAAACTCGACACCGCCAGATTCAACGGACTGGTCACCAAAAACGTGGACGTCGAATCCAATGCCAGCAATGGAATGGTCCACCTTTCCCTCAAAGCCCTCATCTGGAGCCCAGTGACCCTCAACCCAGCCATGGTCTCCTTCGGCCCGGTTCTCAAAGGCACCAAAATCGAGCCGCGCTCAATCGAAATCACGGTCAACGACGCAGAACCCTTGAAAATCGCCGGGGCCACCGGCGACAACCCCTACTTCCAAACCGAAATGAAACCGATTGAGGAAGGACGCAAGTATCTATTGACGGTGTCGGTGCCGGAGTTGGGAGAGCGGCCCCAAAATGCAGAAATCGTTCTCAACCTAGGACATCCCAAACTCAAGGAACTAAAAGTCCCCGTCTACATCAATCCAGTCGAACCACTGGTGGTGCAGCCCGCCCAGCTCAACGTCGCAACCGCCAGCCTGCTGACCGGGTCGACCGCTTCCATAACCGTATTCTGCCACGACCCCACCTTGGCCACCCTGGAAGTCACCGACCTGACTTATTCCGGCGGCGGCAATGCCACCGTGGCCTTCGAGCGCCAGGGAAATAACCGGTGGGGCCGCGTCCAACTCACCTTCCCCCCCGGATTCAATCCCGGCGACGCACAGGATGCCAGCGTAAGCTTCGGAACCAACCATCCCCAATACTCCAAAATCACCGTTCCAGTGCGTTTCGTAAGCACCTCGACCACGGCGGCTCAAGCACCCCTAGAAACCGTGATCCACTGAGCGTGCTGCGCCCAACCCCACTCTTATCCCGGTCCCCGCCCTGAACCGCGGAAGCGGCCATCGGCCACCCCCCTAGGCCCGGGGGAGACAAGCTGACCTTGTTGGCGGGGTCTTAAAACCCCGCCAACAGAATGCCGCGCCCCCGCGGCTCTTGCCGAGAAACCGCCCGCCCAAACCTCCCACCCAAAGCAGAGATTCAGCGCAAGCGTCACGCGGGGCACCACTATCCAAGAGTCAGCGCAAGTGTAACAGCTTGGATCTATTATCCTCTACAATCGCAGAGCCAGATGTCTTGAAAAGACTTGACC
>CANHIJ010000192.1 GCA_947460575.1 Verrucomicrobiales bacterium
AACACAAAAAACACAAAAGGACGACGGGTAGAAGGCGATCGCGCAAAAAGTACCCCATACAGCTCTTTTGCGAGGCAACTCATGCGCTATCTCCTTTTGTGCTCTTTGTGTTCTCTGTGGTTACCCCTCTTGGTTTTCCCATTTCCAGCCGCCCTGGCCGTCCCCGGCAGCTCTTGTGGTGCAGGTTTTTTAACCACAAAGAACACAAAGAGCACAAAAAACGACTAGTGGAAGAAGTTTGAGGAAAAAGTTCCCCCTACAGCCCTTTTGGGGGGCAACTCATGCGCTATCTCCTTTTGAGCTCTTTGGGTTCTTTGTGGTTAACCCTCTTCACCCTAAAAACAAGGCGAGCCCTCAGTCCGCCGCCGCCTTAGTGGCCACATAAATCGAGGCAATCCCGCCGCTCAGAGGAATCGCTTCCGCCCGGGCAAATCCATGGGCGGTGAGCAACTCCCCCATCGCCGCGCCGCTGGGAAAGCGCTCAATGGTGCCCGAAAGGTATTCGTAGGCGGCGCGCTGCCCGGTCAGCAAGCCCGCCAACCTGGGAAGGACGCGGTGCAGGTAAAAGCGATAGGCCTCCCGCAGTCCCGGCAGGGTGGGCAAAGAAAAATCGAGCACCACCAGCTGCCCGCCCGGCCGGGTCACCCGCGCCATTTCCCGGATCGCCGCGGGCCAGTCCGCCATGTTGCGCAGCCCAAACGCCACCGTGACCACATCAAAATGCCCGTCCGCAAAAGGCAAATCCAAGGCGTCGGCCACCATCCAGTCCGCTGCAAACGACCGCGCCCGCGCCACCTCCAACATCGGCGCGCTAAAGTCGGCCCCCGTGATCGCGCAGCCCGGCCCCACCGCCGCCGAGATCGCCTCCGCTAAATCCCCCGTGCCCGTGGCTAAATCCAGCAACCGCCTCGGCTGCAACCCCGCCACCAGCCGCGCCACCCGCCGCCGCCACAAAATGTCCATCCCCAGCGAGAGCACATGGTTGGTAAGGATGTAGCGCCCCGCGATTTTCGCGAAGGCGTCTTTGACGAAAACCGGGTCCTGCATGAGCGAAGTGGTACGCCCCCGGTCCAAGGCCGGACTCGGGGAAATGGTGCTCACGAGAGGACTCGAACCTCCACAGAATTACCTATATGATCCTGAATCATACGCGTCTACCAATTCCGCCACGTGAGCAAAAGCGCCGAAAAAGCGAATCGCTGTCTCGCATGCCCCAGGCAAGAGGACAACTGGAATTTTTCGAATTCGCCGCCGCCCGGCGCTCCGCCGTCCCGCGCATTGAAAGAGACAAGCAGGCCCCGCCGTTTCGCTTCCTCCAGAGAATCCGCCGCCTCCCTGTCCCCCGCGGTACCTGCAAAACTTCCTTTTGCACCCGCCCCACGCCACCCTTACCCTCCCCCCCTCATGACTCTTCCTTCCTTCTTCGCCCTCGGCCCTCTCGGCGGCCCCGAGATGTTTATGATCGGCGCCCTCGTCCTCCTCCTCTTCGGAGCGAAGAAACTGCCCGAGTTTGCCCGCGGCCTCGGCAAGAGCATGGGCGAATTCAAAAAAGCCCGCAACGAATTCGAACAGGAAATCCACCGCGCCACCGTGGAGGACGAAAAGAAGGACCAAAACAAAATCGGCTAAGCCCCGATCCCCCCGGGCCCTGGGCCCGCACTTCCGTGAATCCTTTTTTTGCTAGAGGCGGTCTTGGGGCCGCCTCTTTGCTTTGGTCCGCCCTCGCCCCGGCCGCCCCGCCGCCCGCCGCGCCCGCCGACCCCATTCGCTTCACCACCTGGAACCTGCGCAACTACCGCCACTCCTCCCCAGCCTCCGGCCAACCAGGCGCCCCCAAGCCAGCCCCCGAGCGTCAAGCCATCGTCTCCATCCTCCTCCACATCCGCCCCGACATCCTCGGCCTCTGCGAAATGGGCTCCGCCGCAGATCTCGCCCTCCTCCAGCAAGCCCTCCAAGCGGCAGGCCTCCCCCTGCCCCACGCCGAACTCGTCGCCGCCAGCGACCCCGACCGCCACCTCGCCCTCCTCAGCCGCTTCCCCCTCAGCGCCCGCCAGCCCGTCACCCACCTCCGCTACCTCCTCGACAACCGCGAATTCCCCGTGCAGCGCGGCTTCCTCGACGCCACCGTCGCCGTCTCCCCCACCTATTCCCTCCGCCTCGTCGGCGCCCACCTCAAATCCCGCCGCGACGTCCCCGAAGCCGACCAGGCCCTCATGCGGCGCAACGAAGCCCACCTCCTCCGCCAACACCTTGACGGCATCCTCGCCAGCTCCCCCAGCGCCAATCTCCTCGTCTACGGTGACTTCAACGACGCCCGCGACCAACCCGCCTTCAAGGCCATCAAAGGCACCCGCGGTGCCCCCGGCGCCCTCACTGAAATCGCCGCCGCCGACCCCTCCGGCCAGCGCTGGACCTATTATTTTCCCCAAGCCGACGAATATTCCCGCATCGACTTTGTGCTGGCGTCCGCGCCCCTCCTGCCGGAAATGCTGCCAGACCAATCCTTCCTCTACGGAGGCCAGGACTGGCTCCAAGCCAGCGATCACCGCCCTGTCACCGCCGTCCTCCTCCCCGAGGACGCCCCCCGCCGTCCCCCTCAGCCTTCCTCCGACCCCTAATTTTCCACGCTCCGCCCCGCCCTATGCTCCTCGTCATCGACAACTACGACTCCTTTACCTACAACCTCGTCCAGTACTTCGGCGAACTCGGCGCCAATCCCCTCGTGAAGCGCAACGACGAAATCACCGTCGAGGAAATCGCCCGCCTCGCCCCCGAGCGCATCTGCATCTCCCCCGGCCCCTGCACCCCCTCCGAAGCCGGCATCAGCAACGACGTCATCCGCCGCTTCTCCCCCCACCTCCCCCTCCTCGGCGTCTGCCTCGGCCACCAATGCCTCGGCGAAGTCTTCGGCGGCCAAGTCGTCCGCGCCGACCGCCTCATGCACGGCAAAACCTCTCTCATCCACCACGACGGCCTCGGCATCTTTAAAGGACTAAGCCAACCCTTCGAAGCCACCCGCTACCACTCCCTCATCGTCAAACGAGACACGCTCCCCGACGACCTCATCATCAGCGCCGAAACCGCCGAAAAAGAAATCATGGGCCTCCGCCACCGCTCCTTCCCCCTCCACGGTGTCCAGTTCCACCCCGAGTCCATCCTCACCGTCGAAGGCAAACAACTCCTCAAAAATTTCCTAGAACTCTGAGCCCGCCTCCACGACCGCGCCTAACCAGCCCTGGCTGAAACCCTGGGTTTGAAAATGGCGGAACCCCTGCATTCTACAAAATCGCCGCCGCGGGCTTGATCCGGCATAACGTCCACCTCAGCTGCGCCACCCAGGAATTCCCCCGCAGCCATTACAATCGTCCAACTGCCTAACCCTAAACCGAAAGTGGAAACGCGACCATGGGGCCCTTTTTCACCCTAAGGACGGGACATGATTCGTTTTCTCTCACCTCTCTAGGCACCTGTTGGGTGAGTCCTTCCGGTATCAAAAGTCACCCCCACATCGGGATCCATGGACCCGCCCGTCGGGCGGGGCACGCCGCCGGGTGACGCTGTCTAAATCAGAGTTAGGGCGCTCCTACAGGGCTCGGCATTTTTGCGGACACCGGAACCAGAACGTTGCCCTGGGCTATCGCATTTTACCCCGTTGGGGCACCCATGTGGAGCGGCCCCTTGAAGCCCAAATGGAGGGCGCCAACCGGACGGGAACAAATTCCTGTGGCGGCGGCATCATGCGGCGATGCGGCCCCTTGAGCCGCCCGATGGAGAGCGCCAACGGTGCGGCCTGCGCTAGCCCAGGGCAACGCCCTGGGACACCGGCCAAAAACCGAACCAAGCCCTGAAGGGTCGGCCACACCACGCTCTTTTCCAGTAAAGCACCGCTGGGCGGCCTGGTGGTGTCCTTTTTATCCTAAAATCGTGAGTTGACTCTCCTATTCGCTGGGCGCGGCGCGGGAGGCTTTCTCCTTGCTCGTGGGCTTTTTGGGGCTGCCGCGCTGGCACCCCTGGCGGGGTGCGGGCCCTCTTGGGATGAGGATCCGCTGGGTGTCGCAGCGCTCACCACCGGCTACACGCTAGGATGCCTCCGGCATCGCCGCCCGGCTTTTCCACCGGACACGATGTTGGGGGCTTTTGACAACGAAAGGGACCCACCCAATGGGGGAGCCTCCTGCAGCGAAAAAAACGGCTGATCCCCCCGTCTTTGTCGCGAAAAAGAGACCCCTAGTCGCGTTTCGACTCCCGTTACAGGGATTCTAAGCGCGT
>CANHIJ010000193.1 GCA_947460575.1 Verrucomicrobiales bacterium
CCGCGGGAGCGGGAGCCGCGGCCGGAGCCGACTTGGCCAGTAGGGCATCGGCGTACACCGTGGGAGCCGAACTGGCCACCGTCTTCGATAGGCCGGGAGCGGGATTGTTCATTTTATCGCAACTGGCTAACAATAGCGAGGCGAGGCCCGCCGTGGTGACGGCAGTGGTGGCGCGGCGGAGAGAGCGTTTTTTCATGGGAGGAAGAGAATAAAAAGGCGTCAGGAAACGACGAAGTCGGAGGGCTGGAAGTCGATGCGCCGACCCGTGGCCACCGCTTCGTTGATCTTGAGCACCGAAACGGCGCACTTGTAGGCCTCGCTCACGGGACAGTTCAGATCGCTCTGCTTGCCCCCAGCGCGCACCGTGTTGTAAAAATTCTCCAAGTGGAACTGGTGAGGCGGCTTTTCGTCCAACTCCTTCGGCATCGCCGGCAATTCGTAAGGGTCGGCCGGGATCGAAACCCGCACATCTTGAGTCCCCTCCTTGGCCAGCCACTTGTCCGGGATATTCCACGCCTTGGGCCGCTCCCAAAATTTGTTGTAGACCGTCGAGGGCGGCTTGCGCAGAAAGCCCTGCCGCGCTAGCTGCTCCCACATCCCCACCTTTTCTCCCGTAGTGTCCTTTTCCCGGTAGACCTGATTGTAAACCGGCTGCTCCGATATAACAATGGTGCCCTCCACGCCCATCACCTTCTCGTAGTAGTTTTGCGAACCATTCGTAGTCAAAACTTGATACATCGCCCGCACTAACTGAGTTTTCGGCTTGTCGCCCTCCATCACCGGCACCCCGCCCGCATACATCGGCACGTCGTATTCATAGACCACCGCCGCGTTGTCGAGTTGCTCATAGCTAAAAGTGCCGCCGCCGCTCAGCGGCAAGTTCTTGAAATAGTCGATCCCGCCGCTCGCGATCATCGACCGCGGCGTCGTCCCCAAGAGCCAATTGAAAATGTCGATCTGGTGCGCCCCCAAATCGGAAATCACCCCGCCGCCATACTTCTTGTAGGACCGCCAGTTGGAAAACTGGAACATGTCCGTATAGCCATTCGCCGTCAGCACCTCTTGCGGGATCCCCCCCTTGGGCTCAAAGGGCATTTTCACCGAGCGATTCCACTGCCCATAGAGATGGGTGATCTGCCCCAGCAAATTCTTCTCCCGCAACAAGCGGTTGCGCATAAATTGATAGCGCGGATTGCTCCGCCGCTGGTGCCCAATCTGCAGCAAATGCCCCGTCTCCCGCTGCGCCCGCACCATGTCCGCCGCCGCCTCGATGGAGTTGGACATCATCTTCTCACAATACACCTGCTTGCCAGCCTCCAAGGCCTTCCGACTAAAAGGAGCATGCAGCCAGTCCGGCGCCGCAATCAACACACAGTCAATCTCCGGGTGCGCCTTGAACATCGCGTCCATGGTCGTGTACGACTTCACCTCCACGCCTATCGCCCGCGCCATCGTGATCGCCTTCTTCTCCCACAAATCGCACACCGCCACAAACTTGATCCCCGGAATGCGCAGTGAGGCCCCCTTGAGGATCCCCCCCTGACTGCCACACCCCACCAGCGCCACCTTCAGCGTGTCCGAGGCTGCGGGTGTCCCCGCCGCTGCATGGGCCGCCATTTTAGAATAACTCAGGGCCGCTCCGGTGGCGGCGGTGTTGCGCAAAAATTTCCGGCGCGTTAAGTCGGGCTGGCCCGTGGAAGTGGCGGTCGATTTCATGGCGTCTAAAAGCGTCTATTAAGAAGCTGCGGCCCCAGCGCAGGCCGACTCCCCCGGGGGAACCAGCGCGCCAAAACCCTCAGCCGTGGGGGGTTAGAAGCGTGTCAACGCGAAGCGATTGTATTTCACCAAGGCGAGCGCCACCGCGACCATGAGAGTGTATTGCGAGAGCATGAAAACCGTCGGGTTGTCCGGCAAAATCATCTGCCCCGCGGCCAGGGAAAGCCATACCCCGCCCCCCATGAATAGGCCAATCCGATTGAGAAAACCCAGCAAGATCATGCTCCCCGAAGCTAGCATCAAATAGGGCAACACCTGCCCGTAGTAATAAAACATCCAACCCAACAAGTTAGAGATGCGCTCTCCCCCGCGGATCGCCACCTCTTTGCCATCCCGCATCGCGACGCCGTCCAGGAAAGTCCCAAATTGAAACGCCTCCGGGTTGTTCAGCCCACCAGATTCATAGACCACCTTCACAATCGGCCACCACCGGCCGTACTTGATCACCTGCCCACTCTTGCTGTCCACGTCGTCGTGCCAGTTGGAAAAAGAATACGAATACGGGCTGTCCGCACTCTTGAACTTCTCCACCCCGGCCAGCAGCAGCATCAGCCCCAGCAGCACCCGCACCAGCAGGTAGGCTAAGGATTTCTCCGAACAGCAGGGGCGGCATTCGCCGGCACTGGGTGCGGAGGGAGTGGGGGGGGTGGTTGCGTCCGTAGCCATGTTGAGATTAGGGTGAATCGGGGGAACGACCACTCTGTCCCGCGTTTTTCAGAAATCCAGAGAAAATCTCTCCCCGCCCCCTCTGTCCACCCGGAAAACACCCGCCCCCAAGCCGCGCCCCCCCTTCCCGCTTTCCCCTCCCGCCGCCGCCCTCCCCCCATAAAAATGCAAGTTTCTGCCCCGCCAGCGCATTCTTAACTTGCATGAGGCCCCGACCCCGCTAATCGTCGCGTCCCGTCCGAAACATGGCGGGTTACGGACAGGTGGCAGAGTGGTCGAACGCGCACGCCTGGAAAGCGTGTTTACAGCAATGTAACGAGGGTTCGAATCCCTCCCTGTCCGCCATATTGATTTTCAACGAGTTACAACACTAGCGTTTGTAAAGTCTCAACACTAGTCCCAACTAGGCTAGCCAAGTAGCCTAAGGGAAGCAGATCCGGAGGGAAGCGGAAGGGCGCACCTCCTTGGCAGCCGTTCCTGGGGTGCTACCGCCGGTTCACGGTGCTTTTTGAACGCTGCGCCATCGAAATGATGCAGGCCTGCAAGCCCCCCGTGCGATGCCGTGCCCCTGCCCCGCCATCCGCCTCAGGATGGACCGGGCCGACCATCACCGCCTCCATCAGACGGACGCCGGGAACCGGCCGCCGTGATGCTCGGAGAGCCGGGGCCGCCATTTGCTAAGCGGTGCGCGAGGTGCCGTCGTCTTTGAGTTGACGCCGCAACCGGGATTCAGGCGGCCTGGCGCTTGGCGGTGCGGGCGGCTTTGGCGCAGGCGGCGGGGGTGAGTTTGGAGATCTGGCTGACAGCCATGGTGGGCAAGCGGGTGAGGACATCGCGCAACCAGGCGAAGGAATCCAGTCCGTGGCTGCGGCAGGATTCGATAAGGGTGTAAAGAATGGCGGCGCGTTCCCCGGCTTCGGCTTCGCCGATGAAGAGCCAGTTTTTCTTGCCAACGGCGGTGGGCCGTATCGCATTTTCGACGGGATTGTTATCGATGCTGATGCGGCCGTCCTCCAGGAAGACCTGAAGCTGGGGCCAGAGGTTGAGGGTGTAGGCGATGGCTAGGCCCATGGCGCTTTGCGGCAGATGGCTCCGGCTTTCTTTCAGGCGGCGCAGGGTTTCGGCAATGCGCTTAAGGATCATGCGGCTTTGGCTAGCGCGGATGGCCTGGCGAAGTCGGGGGCCCGCCCCGCTTTGACGCAGTTGGGCCTCGATACGGTAAAGATGCCTGATTTGAAGCAGGATAAATCCGGCGTGCTGCGGGGCGTTGGCCTTGGCTTCAAAAAACTTGCGGCGCACATGCGCCCAGCAGGCGGCCAGGCGGATGTCCTCCCGGGTGGGGGCAAAGGCGGGATAGGCCGCGTAGCCATCGCGCTGGATGATACCGGTAAAGGTGGCGGGAATAATGTTAGCAAGGCGCGCCGCTGCCCGGCTGGTTTACCAGTGGAAAAAGGCGTCGCCGCCCGATCGTTGGCAGGTCCATAGATAACCCTGACCGGTTTTTGAGATGCAACTGATATATGGACCAAAAAAATCAGTTATTTTGAAAGAGGTTTGATTCGAATTGGAAAGGGGTTTTGTAGGCCAGGGAGGAGTGTTTGCGGTGCGTGTTGTAGTAGGCGTCGATGTAGGCGAAGATCTCGGTTCGGGCGTCGTGGGCGTCGATGAAGGTGCCGTCTTGGAGCATTTCGGCTTTCAGCGTGCCCATGAAAGATTCGGTCCACGCGTTATGATAGGGATTGGCCCGGGCGGAC
>CANHIJ010000194.1 GCA_947460575.1 Verrucomicrobiales bacterium
ACAGCGACGAACCCCGCTTCGCCGGCCTCGGCCGCCTCGCCCCCCACCAATCCTATCATTCCCAGCCTTCCCCCGACGGCGCCCATCTCCACCTCTACCTCCCCGCCCGCTCCGCCCTCGTCCTCGCCTGGCAAGCCCCCACCTGATCCCAGCCCGGCGCTTCCTCCTCCACCCCCCATTCCCATGAGCGACCTCCCCCCCCCCATCCCGCCCGGAGCCCCCACCACCCACGACAAAAGCCTCGCCATGCTCTGCCACCTCCTCGCCTTCGCCGGCGGCATCGCCCCCATCGCCGGCAACCTCCTCGGCCCCCTCGTCATGTGGCTCACCCAACGAGAAAAATCCGCCTTCGCCGACTACCACGGCAAGGAGTCGCTCAATTTCCAAATCACCATCAGCCTCGCCCTAGCCCTCTGCTTCGCCTTCACCGCCGCCTTCAGTTGGGTCCTCATCGGCCTCCTCGGCATCCCCTTGATGGTGGCCATCGCCCTCTACGCCACCGTCATGACCATCATCGCCGCCATCAAAGCCAACGAAGGCGTCCACTATCGCTATCCCTTCACCCTCCGCCTCATCAAGTAGCCATCCTCCAGCTTTGGCGCCATTCCTTAGGTCCACCCACCCTCAGGAGCTAGGGGTTTCCCCGAAGCACCCCCCCAGCGCCTTTTTTCGCCAAAGTCGCGCAACCGCCCCCGGCCCCAGGCTCGTTCCTGCAATGCGATCTGCTAGCGCACTGCTACTGCCGGTCCTCTATACATCCATCCAACAACCCCACACCCCTCCTCTATGAAATTCCTCAGCGCCTCCCTCCTCGCCCTCTCCTTCGCCCTCGCCCCCATCGCTGCCCGCGCCGCCGAGCCCGCCAAAACCGTGGTCGAAATCGCCGCCGCCAACAAGGACTTCTCCACCCTCGTTGCCGCCGTGAAAGCCGCCGGCCTCGCCGAAACCCTCAGCGGCACCGGCCCCTTCACCGTCTTCGCCCCTACCAACGAAGCCTTCGCCAAACTCCCCGCCGGCACCGTCGAAAACCTCCTCAAGCCCGAAAATAAGGCCAAGCTCGCCGCCATCCTCACCTACCACGTCGTCGCCGGTAAGGTCATGGCCGCCGACGTCAAAGCCGGTAAGGTCAAAACCGTCAACGGCGCCGAAGCCACCATCGCCACCAACGGCGGCGTCACCATCGACAAGGCCAAGGTCGTCAAAACCGACATCGTCGGCTCCAACGGCGTCATCCACGTCATCGACACCGTCATCCTCCCCGCCGCCAAGTAACCGGCCCATCCGACCTCTCGCAGGCCGGATCTCTTCCCGCGCCGCCGACCTCAAAGTCGGCGGCGCTTTTTTTGGCCCCACCTGCCTCCTCCATCCCCTGCGCCCCTCGCCGCCAGCCCCACTCCCAAAAACCCACGGGCCAGGCCCCCGCCCCGCTTGCAGCCCCGCCCCGCCCGCCGTTTGAAGAACCCTGTCATGGAGCGCACCGAAGTCATCATCATCGGAGCCGGTCTCGCCGGCCTCTGCTGCGCCCGCCGCCTCGCCGAAAGCGGCGTCCGCTTCACCCTCCTAGAGGCCTCCGACGCCCCCGGCGGCCGCATCCGCACCGACCTCGTCGACGGCTTCCGCCTCGACCGCGGCTTCCAAGTCCTCCTCACCGCCTACCCCGAAGCCCGCCGCGTCCTCGACTACGAGGCCCTCGACCTCAAACCCTTCTACTCCGGCAGCCTGGTACGGGTCGGTTCCCAGTGGCTCCGCATGGCCGACCCCTGGCACCACCCCCTCGACGCCCTCCGCAGCTTCGCCCACCCCGTGGGCTCCGCCTGGGACAAAATCCAGGCCGGCCTCCTCAGCCTGCAACGCACCGTCGGCTGCGGCGCCCCAACTGGTCCCCGCGGAGAATCCACCCTCGCCTTCCTCCAGCGCCGCTTCTCCCCCTCCATGCTGGAACGCTTTTTCCGCCCGTTTATGGCCGGCGTTTTGCTAGACCGCGACCTCGGCGCCGATCGCCGCTGGTTCGACTCCCTCTACCGCCTCTTCGCCACTGGCCAGACCGCCGTCCCCGCCCTCGGCATGGAAGAAATTCCCCGCCAACTCGCCGCCGCCCTCCCCCGCGGCTCCCTGCGCCTGCAAACCCGCGTCGCCTCCCTCCTCGCCGACACCCGCCAAGTCCGCCTCGCCGGTGGCGCCACCCTCCAAGCCCGCGCCGTCGTCCTCGCCACCGACGCCACCGCGGCCCTCGCCCTCGCCAGCTCTCTAGTACCGCCCATGGCTTTCCGCGAAGTGCGCGCCTGGTGGTGGGCCGCCCGCGCTCCCTCGCACCCCGACCCCATCCTCTTCCTCAACGGCACCGGCACCGGCCCCATCAACAACGCCGCCTGGCTCAGCACCGTCAGCCGCGCCTACGCCCCGCCCGGCCAGGCCCTCCTCAACGTCACCACCCTCCCCGGCGCCCCCGGCTGGGACGACCCCGCCGCGGTCCGCCGCCAACTGCGCGATTGGTTCGGCCCCATCAGCGACGACTGGCGCCTCCTCCGCGAAGACTGGATCCGCCAGGCCCTCCCCGTCCCCGCCCAACTCCAACCCCGCTTCGAGGGCCGCCCCGCCCGCCTCGCCCCCGGCCTCTTCCTCGCCGGCGATCACCACGCCACCCCCTCCATCAACGGCGCCATGCTCTCCGGCCGCCGCGCCGCCGAAGCCGTCCTCCAGGAATTCGCCGCCACCCCCCAAACCGGCGAACTGTGGTGATTTCCTAGCGCTGCCACGCCCGCCCGCACCGCGCACCGCGCACCGCACTCCGCACTCCGCACTCCGCACCCCGCACTCCGCACCCCGCACCCCGCATCTGCGCCCCAACCGGCCACGCATCTGCGCCCCAACAGGGCAAAATGCGATAGCCCAGGGCAACGCCCTGGGTCCGGTGTCCGAAAACATTCCGAGCCCTGTAGGGGCGCCCTAACGCCGACTCAGGCGGCGCGCCCTCGCTGGTGGCGCACCATGACCCAGGCCATAGGCGTCAGGATGCCGCCATGACCCAGCCCAATGCCGCAGGGCAAACCCAGGCCATCGGCTGCCAACGCTCTTTTGCCGAACAACTTAGGCAATCGTTATTCTAAAACCGGGAATGGAAACGCCACCATGGGGCCCTTTTCGCCCTAAGGACGGGGCATGGTCCCTTTTCTCTCACCTTCCTAGGCTCACCTGTTAGACGCATCCCTTCCGCAGTCAAGATCCCCCTCAAAAACTTGTCCGGGGAATACGCCCGGCGAGGCGGCCCAGCAGATCCCAGAGGCAGCCCAGCATGACCCCGAACGCCACTCAGCATGATCCCAAAGGCGGCCCCACATAATCCCAGAGGCACCCAGCATGATGCCGGAGACATCCAAGCATGATCCCAAAGGTGGCCCCGCATGATCCCGGACTCCGCCCCGCATGATGCCGGAGGCATCCCAGCGTGTAGCCGGTGGTTGAGCGAAGCGACACCACCGGATCCGCATCCCAAGGGGGCCCGCACCCCGGCAGGGGTGCCAGCCCGGCACCCCCCAAAAGGCCCACGCGCAAAGGAAAAGCCGCCCGCGCCAGCGCTCCGCACCCATCGAAAACGTTAGACAAATCACCATTTCAGGATAACGTCACTTCAATGCCGCTTCCTGCGCTCCACGACGGAGTCATGAAATACTCGCCGGACGCAATGGGAGAAGCAGCGGCTGGTGCCGACGAGCTACCCTCGATCACCCCGGCGGCAAGCCAGAGAGAAAGAAATGGCCGGCTTTTGCTCGCTGAACTTTGCTCATGCCTCAAATGATCGCCACCCTCCATTCGACCGCCACGCGCCTCCCCGGCTGATTTTCTGCCGTCCCTAAACCCTGCTTCGCGGCCGAACGTTCAAGGGGGATAACGGAGCGCAGCGGAGTGGCCTCCACCGTTTTGTGCGCCCTTGGGGTGCTGGGGGAACGTCATGGGTTTAACTTCCGACTATGCTTTATGTCTACCCAAAAGCCGGCAATCCATGTGCAGAGGAGTGCGAAAATGGGAATACTTCCTAGACGTGCCCGCAAAAAGTAATCCTATATTTGTTATAGACCCTTTTTGATTTTGCAACTCATTGAAAATCAATTCCAAAATACTCGTAAATAAGACGATTTTCGACTTTTTGCGGGG
>CANHIJ010000195.1 GCA_947460575.1 Verrucomicrobiales bacterium
GTCGACCCCAGCCGTCTGGCCTTCTACGGACTCAGCTACGGCGGCAAAACCGCCATGCGCATCCCCCAAGTCGTCGACCGCTATTGCCTCAGCATCTGCTCCGCCGACTACAACGAGTGGATCTGGAAAAACGTCAATGGCCGCTCAAATTATTGTTATCTTCATGCCGGGGAATACGACATGCCCGAGTTCAATCTGGGAAATACCTTCAATTATGCCGAACTCAGCTGGCTCATGATCCCGCGCCCCTTCATGGTCGAGCGCGGCCACGACGACGGCGTCGCCCCAGACGAATGGGTCGCCTATGAATATGCCAAAACCCGCCGCCAATATGTCAAACTCGGCCTCGGCGACCTCACCGAAATGGAGGTTTTCAACGGCCCCCATAGCATCCACGGAAAGGGCACTTTCGACTTCCTCCACAAACACCTCCGCTGGCCCAAGCCCTAGCGAAAACCTGCGAAACTGCAGACCAGCACCCACCCGCGTCCGATCCCCAAAAAAGGAGTCGGCCATCCCCTGACGAATCTCTACATCTCCCTCCATGCCTCTCACCCCTCCCTTGCCGCGCGGCGCCCTCCTAGCTCTAGCGGCAGCCTTTCTCGGCTGGTTATTCGATGGTTTTGAAATTGGCCTCTTCCCCCTCATCGCCCGGCCCGCCCTCCTCTCCATGCTCGGCCCCGGCGGCGAGGGCGACATCGGCCTGTGGATGGGCCGGATCACCGCCGCCTTTCTGCTAGGCGCCGCCCTCGGCGGCGTGGCCTTTGGTTGGCTCGGCGACCGCGTCGGACGAGTGCGCGCGATGTCCCTTAGCATTCTGTGTTATTCCCTTTTTAGCGGTGCCGCATTCTTGGCGGCCGATCCCTGGCATCTCGCCCTCTTCCGCTTCGCCGCCGCCATCGGCATGGGCGGCGAATGGGCCCTCGGCGTCGCCCTCGTCATGGAAGTGTGGCCCGAAAACCACCGCCCCTGGCTCGCCGGAGCCATCGGGGCCGCCGCCAATATCGGCATGGCCCTGGTCGGTGTCGTCGCTCAAATCTGGCCCGTCACTCCAGACTCCTGGCGCTGGATGTTTCTCATCGGGGCCTCCCCGGCTCTCCTAACTTTTGCCATTCGCCTCTTTGTTCCGGAATCCGAGCGCTGGCAGCACGCTCGCGATGCCGCAACCGCCCCAACAGCCTCCCCACCCGCTTCTCCTCTGCGCACCATCTTCCAGCCGCCCTTGTTAAATCGCACCCTGGTCGGAATCGCCCTAACCTCAGTCGCTCTCATCGGCACCTGGGGATCCGTGCAATGGATTCCCCTATGGGCTGACCAACTCACGGCGGGCGCCGCCAAAGGAGCCAATGCCACCACTCAGACCATCTCCTCCCTCGGTGCCACCTTGGGCAGCCTCATGGCCCCCATTCTGCTAGGCAAGGTGACGCGCCGCTTCGGCTACAGCGTCCTCTGCGTCCTGTCCCTGGTGGCCTGCGCCATCCTTTTTCGCACCCAAACCGCCTACGGCCCGCCTTTTTTAAGCTTCGTTTTCCTCACCGGTCTCAGCACCGCCGCTTTCTATGGCTGGTTTCCTCTCTATTTGCCAGAACTCTTCCCCACCCGAGTCCGCGCCACCGGACAAGGACTCTGCTTCAACGCCGGCCGCATCGTCGCCGCCGCCGGCGCCCTCACCAGCGGCCAACTCGTCGCCCACTATGGCGGCTATCCCCAAATGGGCGCCGTCATCACCCTCGTCTATCTCCTCGGCCTCGGCATCATCTGGCTCGCCCCCGAAACCCAAGGCCAATCCCTCCCAGATTAGCCTCACCCCTCCCCATGTCCGCCCTCCCCATCCATGTCGTCGACGCCGCCCTCTATTTCCTCCCCGTGCACACCCGCGTGCCCCTCAAATTCGGCACCGAGACCCTAACAGAGGTCACCTGCGCCCGGGTCCGCCTGGTCGTCGAAACCGCCGTCGGCCGCAGCGCCATCGGCTGGGGCGAAACCCCCCTCAGCGTGCAGTGGGTCTGGCCTTCCCCCCTGCCCTATGCCGAACGCCTCCAGGCCTTGCAGGACTTCTGCGGCCACTTGGCCCAAGCCTGGCGCCGTTTTGATGCCTCCGGCCACGCCCTCGAGGTCGGCTATGATTTTCTCGAACACCGCCTCCCCGACCTCCTCCGCCAATGCAATGCCGCCCGCCCCCCCGAGGCCCCCATGCCCTACCTCGCCGCCCTCGCCTGCGCCGCAGCCTTCGACCTCGCCCTCCACGACGCCTGCGGCCACGCCCTAGCACTTCCTATTTACCAAACCTACGCCCCCCCCTTCCTCACCCGTGATTTAGCCTCCTATCTCACGCCCGCCGCCGACCGGGCCCACGACCTTTCCTTCCAAGGCCTTTACCCAGCCGACTTCCTCCGCCCCCAGCGCCGCGACACCCTGCTCGCCTGGCACCTCGTCGGCGGACTCGATCCCCTAGACGCCAGCGACCTCAGCGGCGCCGAACCCCGCGATGGACACCCCGTCACCCTCGTCGATTGGATCGCCCAAGACGGCTTGCAGGCCCTCAAAATCAAGCTCTGCGGGCACGACCCCGCCTGGGATTGGGACCGCCTCCTCCGCGTCGGCCGCCTCGCCCTCGCGCACGAGGTGCTCTGGCTATCCGCTGACTTCAATTGCACCGTCACGGACCCCGCCTATGTCACCGAAATCCTCGACCGCCTCCGCGACGAGGAACCGCGCGTCTTCGCGCTGCTGCTCTATGTGGAGCAACCTTTTCCCTACGAACTCGATGCGCACCCTCTCGCTGTACATTCAGTTAGCGCGCGCCGCTCCTTGTTTCTCGACGAAAGCGCCCACGACTGGCGCCAGATCCGCCGGGGCCGCGAACTGGGCTGGACCGGCGTCGCCCTCAAAACCTGCAAAACCCAAACCGGTGCCCTCTTGAGCCTCTGCTGGGCCCAAGCCCATGGCATGACCCTGATGGTCCAGGACCTCACCAATCCCATGCTGGCCCAAATCCCCCACTGCCTCCTCGCCGCCCACGCCCACACCATCGCCGGAGTCGAGACCAACTCCATGCAGTTCTATCCAGAGGCCTCCGCCCCCGAAGCCGCCGTCCATCCCGGCCTCTATCGCCGCCGCCACGGATCCATTAACCTAACATCCCTGCACGGCCCCGGTTTTGGCCTCCGCGCCGCCGAGATCCCACGCACCTTGCCCGCGCCCCTCTGAGCGCGGTGCCGCCGCCCCCGTCACCTCCCAGCCCAAAAGGCAGCGGCGCCTAACTTTCGCTAAGAATGCCGTCCACCAGGCGGTAGCGCCGGGCCATGCGATCTGCTAGGGAAGGATCATGCGTGACCAGCACCAGGGCCGTTCCCTCCTCCGCATTCAATTCCATGAGCAAGTCCATCAGCCGACTAGCACTAGCCGCATCAAGGGCCCCGGTGGGTTCGTCGGCGAGGAGCAGCCCCGGCTCCCGAATCAAGGCCCGCACCACCGCCACCCGCTGGCGCTCCCCGCCAGAAAGCTGCATCGGCTTTTTGTCAAGGTGCGCCCCCAGCCCCACCCGGTTGAGGAGGCGCCGCGCCCGCTCCAAAACCTTGGCGCGATCCGGCCGCTGCCTCCCTCCCAAGGTCGGAATGAGCACGTTCTCCAGGGCGCTGCACTGCGGCAACAAATGGTGCAATTGAAAAATGAAACCGAGGCGACTGGCCCGCAGGTCGCTGAGGGCCATCTCATCGCGGTATGGCACCTCCGCGCCAAACAATTTGACCGTGCCACTGTCAGGCTCATCAAGCGTTCCTAGCAGGTTGAGAACGGTGCTCTTGCCGCACCCGCTTGAGCCGGAAATCGACAGGGTTTCCCCCGCCGCCACGGACAAATCCAACCCAGTGAGGACGCGCTGTTCGGGCCCGCCCGGGGCAGCCCGATAGGCTTTGGTGACGTTGTGAAGTTCTGCAATCATCGGAGTTCTTTTATCCAGCGGCGGGCTTTAAATTCGAAGCGAGGCAAGGTGCCCTGCGGCACCACCTCCACATCCATGCGCAGTTGAAAGCTGTCGCGCAAGGCCAGCGCAATGCGCTCCGCCACCGGCGCGGGGTCGCGCACGCTGAGGGGCACTTCCACTACTAACTTCAAGTCGAGCAACGCCCCCTGCCGCA
>CANHIJ010000196.1 GCA_947460575.1 Verrucomicrobiales bacterium
GTCGACCCCAGCCGTCTGGCCTTCTACGGACTCAGCTACGGCGGCAAAACCGCCATGCGCATCCCCCAAGTCGTCGACCGCTATTGCCTCAGCATCTGCTCCGCCGACTACAACGAGTGGATCTGGAAAAACGTCAATGGCCGCTCAAACTATTGTTATCTTCATGCCGGGGAATACGACATGCCCGAGTTCAATCTCGGAAATACCTTCAATTATGCCGAACTCAGTTGGCTCATGATCCCGCGCCCCTTCATGGTCGAGCGCGGCCACGACGACGGCGTCGCCCCAGACGAATGGGTCGCGTATGAATATGCCAAAACCCGCCGCCAATATGTCAAACTTGGCCTCGGCGACCGCACCGAAATGGAACTCTTCGATGGTCCCCACAGCATCAACGGCAAAGGCACTTTCGACTTCCTCCACAAACACCTCCGCTGGCCCAAGCCCTAGCTAACTCATTTCCAGCAGCCTCTGCCCAACGCTCTCCGCTATGCCCCTCTTCGCTTCCGCTCGGCGCGGCCCCCTCCTCGCGCTCGCCGCCGCCTTTCTCGGCTGGCTCTTCGATGGCTTCGAAATTGGCCTCTTCCCCCTCATCGCCCGGCCCGCCCTCCTCTCCATGCTTGGCCCCGGCGGCGAAGGCGAGATCGGCCTTTGGATGGGACGCATCACCGCGGCCTTTCTCATCGGCGCTGCCCTCGGAGGCGTGGCCTTCGGGTGGCTCGGCGACCGGGTCGGCCGAGTGCGCGCCATGTCCCTCAGCATTTTGTGCTATTCCATTTTCAGCGGTGCCGCTTTCCTCGCCGCCGACCCCTGGCATCTCGCCCTCTTCCGCTTCGCCGCCGCCATTGGCATGGGCGGCGAGTGGGCCCTCGGTGTGGCCCTGGTCATGGAAGTGTGGCCCGAAAACCACCGGCCCTGGCTCGCGGGCGCCATCGGCGCCGCCGCCAATATCGGCATGGCGTCCGTCGGCATCGTAGCCCACATCTGGCCGGTTACCCCGGACTCCTGGCGCTGGATGTTTCTCCTCGGCGCTTCTCCGGCCCTCCTTACCTTTGCGATCCGCCTCTTCGTCCCCGAGTCAGAGCGCTGGCAGCAGGCCCGCGACGCCGCCGCCCAGTCCCCCGCCGACCTCCGCCAGGCACCGCTGGCCGCCATTCTCAGTCCCCCGCTCCTCCGGCGCACCCTCCTCGGCATCGGCCTCACCTCTGTCGCCTTGATCGGCACCTGGGGCTCCGTGCAATGGATTCCCCTCTGGGCCGACCAGCTTGCCGGCGGCGCCGTCAAGGGCGCCAATGCCACCGCCCAGATCATCTCATCCGCGGGCGCCACCCTCGGCAGCCTGATCGCCCCCATTCTGCTCGGAGCAGTCGGGCGGCGCCAGGGCTATAGCCTCCTCTGCGGCTTGTCGCTCGCCGTCTGCGCGGTCCTCTTCCGCTGCCCGATTGATTACGGGCCGTCCTTCCTGACCTTAGTGTTCCTAACTGGAATCAGCACCGCCGCCTTTTACGGCTGGTTTCCCCTGTACCTGCCCGAGCTCTTTCCCACCCGGGTCCGCGCTACTGGTCAGGGACTCTGCTTCAACGCTGGGCGCATCGTGGCCGCCGTCGGCGCCCTCACCAGCGGCCAACTCGTGGCCCACTACGGCGGCTATCCGCAAATGGGCGCCATCGTCACCCTGGTCTATCTCTTCGGCTTGGCGATCATCTGGTTGGCCCCAGAGACCCGCGGCCAACCGCTCCCGGAATAAAGCCCCCTGACTGCAGCCACGCCATGCCCCCCGCTCCCATCCAGGTCGTCGATGTCGCCCTCTATTTCCTCCCCGTGCAAACCCGGGTCCCCCTCAAATTCGGCACCGAAACCCTCACCGAAGTAACCTGCGCCCGCGTCTGCCTCACCGTCGCAACCCCGAGCGGCCGCACCGCCACCGGCTGGGGCGAGACCCCCTTGAGCGTGCAATGGGTCTGGCCCTCCGCCCTTCCCTATGCCGAGCGCCTGCAAGCCTTGCAGGCTCTCTGCGGCCAACTGGCGCACGCCTGGCAAAACTTCGGCGACGCGGGCCACGCCCTCGAAATCGGCTTCGATTTCCTCGAATTCCGCCTGCCCACCCTGCTGCGCGCCTTTAATGCTGCCCGCCCTGCCGACGCTCGCCTGCCCTGGCTGGCCGCCCTGGCCTGCGCCTCGGCCTTTGATCTGGCGCTCCACGACGCCTGCGGCCAGGCCCTAGCGCTTCCTATTTACGATACCTACCGCGCTCCTTATCTCGCCCGCGATCTAGCATCCTACCTGACCCCCGCGGCCGACCGGGCCGACTCCATCTCCTTTCAGGGCCGCTACCCCGCAGACTTCCTGCGCCCGCAGCGCCGCAATTCCCTCCTCGCCTGGCATCTCGTCGGCGGCCTCGACCCCTTGGACGCCGCCGATCTTAGCGGCTCCGAACCCCAAGACGGCCACCCCCTCACCCTCGTCGACTGGATCGCCCAAGACGGATTGCAGGCCCTCAAAATCAAACTCCGCGGCCAGGACTCCGCCTGGGACTGGAACCGCCTGCTCCGCGTGGGCCACCTTGCCCTAACTCATCAAGTACTCTGGCTCACCGCCGACTTCAACTGCACCGTCACCGACCCCACCTACGTCACCGAGATGCTCGACCGCCTCCGCGACGAAGCGCCGCGCATCTTCGCCCTCCTGCTCTATGTGGAGCAACCTTTCCCCTACGAACTCGACGACCATCCCATCGCGGTGCATTCCGTTAGTGCCCGCCGACCTTTGTTTCTCGATGAAAGCGCCCACAGCTGGCGCCACATCCGCCGCGGCCGCGAACTGGGCTGGACCGGCGTAGCCCTCAAAACCTGCAAAACCCAAACTGGGGCCCTCCTCAGCCTCTGCTGGGCCCAGGCCCATGGCATGACCTTGATGGTGCAAGACCTGACCAATCCCATGCTGGCGCAAATCCCGCACTGCCTCCTAGCGGCCCACGCCAACACCATCGCCGGCGTCGAGACCAACTCCATGCAGTTTTACCCAGACGCCTCCACTCCCGAGGCCGCCGTCCATCCCGGCCTCTACCGCCGCCGCCAGGGAATGATCCAGCTGGATTCCGTCCAAGGTCCCGGCTTTGGCCTGCGCGCCGCGGAAATCAAGCGCACCCTGCCCGCCCCCTTCTGAAGCGGGCGCGGCCCCAACCCTAGCTTTGGCTGAGGAGGCCGTCGACCAGGCGGTAGCGCCGCGCCATGCGGGCCGCCAGCGCGGGGTCGTGCGTCACTAACACCAAGGTCGTGCCTTCCTCGGCATTGAGCTCTAGGAGCAGGTCGATCAAGCTGCTGGCGCTGGCGGCGTCGAGGGCCCCCGTGGGCTCATCGGCTAGGAGCAGACCCGGCTCGCGGATCAAGGCCCGCACCACCGCCACCCGCTGCCGCTCCCCGCCAGAAAGCTGCGCAGGCCGCTTGTCGAGGTGCGCCCCCAGGCCCACCCGCGCGAGGAGGCGGTGGGCCCGCTCCAGCGCCTTCGCCTGATCTGGCCGCACCGCCCCGCCCAGGGTGGGAATGAGCACGTTCTCCAGGGCGCTGCATTGCGGCAGCAGATGGTGCAGTTGAAAAATGAATCCCAGCTGGTTGGCGCGCAGTTCACTGAGCGCCCCCTCGTCGCCGTAGGGAACCGCTTGGCCAAATAATTTCACCGACCCGCTGTCGGGCTCGTCTAAGGTGCCGAGCAAATTGAGCACCGTGCTCTTGCCGCAGCCGCTCGATCCAGAAATCGATAGGGTTTCCCCCGCCGCGATGGACAAATTTAATCCCGCTAAGACGCGCTGCTCAGGTGCCCCGGGGGCAGCCCGATAGGCCTTGGTGACGTTTTGAAGTTCAGCTATCATCGGAGTTCTTTAATCCAGCGGCGGGCTTTAAATTCGAAGCGCGGCAGGGTGCCCTGCGGCACCACCTCCACATCCATGCGCAGTTGAAAGCTGTCGCGCAAGGCCAGCGCAATGCGCTCCGCCACCGGCGCGGGGTCGCGCACGCTGAGGGGCACTTCCACTACTAACTTCAAGTCGAGCAACGCCCCCTGCCGCA
>CANHIJ010000197.1 GCA_947460575.1 Verrucomicrobiales bacterium
CCGGCTCCCGATCCGATCCCACCTGCGGCTCCTGCTCCCGCCGCGGTCCCAGCGCCCGAGGCCGCGCCCGCTCCAGCCCCGGCGCCCGCTGCAATTCCAGCGCCCGCTTCTTCGCTGGCGGCGCCGGAGGCGTTTGCCCGGGCGGTGACGGCGTACCAGGCGGGGGCGCTGGACGAGGCGCGGCGGGAGTTTCTCGCCATTGTGGAGGGGGGGCAGCTTTCGGCGGCGCTGGCGCACAATTTGGGGAACGTGGAGTTCCGGAGGGGTCAGCCGGGTCAGGCGGTGCTGTGGTATCGGCGGGCCTTGGCGCTGCAGCCGTTTAGTCCGGAGACGCTGCAAAACCTGCGGACGCTGCGGCGCCAAAACGCCTTTTTGAGTTTTGATTCGTGGGGGGTTTCGCTGGGGCACTTGAAGCCGCGCTGGATTGCGCAGGTTACGGAGGGGGCGGCGTGGGCGGTGCTGTTGCTGTTAGTTTGGCTTTTTTGGCTGCAGCCGCGCCCGGGGCGACGCTGGCCGGTCATCGGGCTGCTGGCGGTGGCGGTGCCCCTGCTGGGCTTGGGCTTGTGGTTGTCGTGGCAGCAGCAAACCGACCCCCATCCGCTGCGCCTGCGCCAGATAGTTTCGGGGAAAGAGACTTTGGCCTATGCGGCTCCCGCGGAGGCTTCCTCCACCGTGATGGCCCTGCCAGCGGGCAGCGAGGTCGTCCCGCTGGAAACCCGAGGCTATTGGCTCTACTGCATGATTCCCGGCGGCGAGGACGACCAACCGCTGCGGGGATGGGTTCGGGCCTCTCGCCTCGAGCCCCTCTGGCCCTACCCGCAGCCGCGCTGAGCCGCGTCCCCGGCCTCGCCAGGGCTGAGGTTTTCGCCGCAGGCGCGCGCCTGCTGGGCCGACAGAGGAGTTCTACCACCTAAAACGCCCCAACTCATGAGCCAGTATGGACTTCCCCAGGGCCTGCCGCGCCCGCCCAGCGGTGGCTTCGCTTCGTCCAAGGCCAAGGCCAAGGCTCCTTGCTGCGGCGCAGGGTCGGGGGAGCCAGTAGAGCCCTCGTCCGGCGCTAAGTATTTTTGTCCCATGTGCCCCGGGGTGGAGTCGGACCAGCCAAGCGACTGCCCGAAGTGCGGCATGGCCCTGGAGCGCAACCCCCTCTGGCAGCCCTTGGCTGGCCAAGCCACGGGGGATGCGGACGAGGACGGCGAACTGGCGGCGCTGTCCCGAAAGCTGGGCTGGAGCGCGGCCCTGGCGCTGCCCGTGTTGGCGCTGGCCATGGGCGAAATGACTCCCTGGGGGCACGGGCACCGCTGGCCGGAGGCCTCGCGCGCCATCCAGGGCGCGCTGGCGACCCTGGCGGTGGTCGGGCCAGGGCGCTTTATTTTTGTCCGCGCGTGGCGCTCGCTGCGCCAGGGCCACTTAAATATGTTCAGCTTGGTGGCGCTGGGCATTGGCGCCGCCTGGGGGTTTAGCGCGGCGGCCTGGGCGGCGCCGGGACTTTTCCCGGCCACACTGCAGCACGGCGGGCAGGCGCCGCTCTATTTTGAAGCCGCCGCCGTCATCACTGCCCTGGTCATTCTCGGCCAGTGGCTGGAAGCGCGGGCCCGCGGCCAAACCGGCGAAGCCATCCAGGCCTTGCTCGGGCTCGCCGCCCCGACGGCGCGCCGCCTCCGCGGCGGCCAAGACGACCAAGAAGAGGAAGTCCCCCTGGCCGCCGTGCAGGTCGGCGACCGCTTGCGGGTGCGCCCCGGGGAGACCATCCCCGTGGACGGCATCGTAGAAACCGGGCGCAGCGCGGTCGACGAGTCCATGCTGACCGGCGAACCCCTCCCGGTCGCCAAAGGTCCTGGCGAAGCGGTGGTGGGAGCCACGGTAAATCAGACGGGCTCCTTGGTGATGCGGGCCGAGCGGGTGGGTTCGGCCACCATGCTGGCGCGCATCGTGCGGCTGGTGGCCCAGGCGCAGCGCAGCCGGGCTCCGGTACAGCGCCTCGCGGACCGCGTCTCCGCTTGGTTTGTGCCCGCCGTGGTGCTCTGCGCAGTCCTGACATTTGTGGCCTGGATGGGGTGGGGTCCGGAGCCGCGCCTGCATTTCGCCATCGCCAATGCGGTGGCGGTGCTCATCATCGCTTGTCCTTGCGCCTTGGGATTGGCCACCCCGATGTCGATCATGGTCGGGGTGGGCCGGGGAGCCCAGCTCGGGGTGCTGGTGCGCGATGCCGCGGCCCTCGAGCAGGCGGGGAAAATCACCCATCTCTTGATGGACAAAACCGGGACGCTCACCGAGGGGCGCCCTGCCGTAGCCTGCCTGCAAGCCCTGGATCCCGCGCGCGAGGAGGCCATGCTGGCGGCGGCGGCGGCCCTCGAGCAGTTGAGCGAACACCCCCTGGCCCAGGCCATCGTGCGCCGGGCCCGCCAGCAAAACGCGGTCCTGCAGTCCGCGGAGGATTTTGTTTCCACTCCGGGATCCGGGGTCAGCGGCCGCATCGACGGCACGCTGGTGCGGGCTGGGCGGGGAAGCTGGCTGGAAGCTGAGGGGTTGCCGCTTCCCGAGGCCCTGCGCCAATCCGCCGCGGCCCTGCAGGAGGCGGCCCACAGCGTCGTTTGGGTGGCCGAAGGCGATGCCGTCAGCGGTTTTCTCGCCATCGCCGACCCCATCAAGGCTGCCGCCCCCGAGGCCGTGCGGGCGCTCCAAGCCCTGGGCGTGAAACTCGTCATCCTGACCGGAGACAATCCCCAAGCCGCCGCGGCGGTGGCGCGCCGCCTCGGGATCGACGAGGTGCGGGCCGAGCAGTCGCCCGCCGACAAGTTGGCCGTGATCCGCGCCTTCCAGGCCCGCGGCGCGGTGGTAGGCATGGCGGGCGACGGCATTAACGATGCCCCCGCCCTCGCCGCCGCCGACGTCGGCATCGCCATGGGCACCGGCACCGACATCGCCATCCAAAGCGCTGGGCTCACCCTGGTGAAGGGGGACTTGCGGGGCCTAGTCCGGGCCCTCCGCCTGAGTCGGCAGGTCATGCGCAACATCCGGCAAAACCTGGGCTTCGCCTTCGCCTACAATGCCATCGGAGTGCCCGTGGCCGCAGGCCTGCTCTACCCTCTAGGCGGCGGACTACTCAATCCCATGCTCGCCGGCTTGGCCATGGCCCTCAGCAGCGTCTCCGTGATCGCCAACGCCCTGCGCCTGCGCCGCGGCGGCGCCGAAAGCTGAGCGGGACAAGCTGAGCAGGCGGCACCAAGTGCACCCGCCGCGCCGCGCCAGCAATCCAAGGGCGCCAAACTGCCAGAGGCAGACACAAGAATTCTTTTGGAAAAAAGAAAAAGTGCTCGGGGGGGGACTCGAACCCCCACAGGTTACCCCATACGCCCCTCAAACGTACGCGTCTACCATTCCGCCACCCGAGCAGGGTGTCCCCTGTTGTGGATCAGGGATTTACGCTCATTGCACTGCCGAGTTGAGGGGAGCAGCGCGAGCGGACCGTTATAAAGCAAAGCCTGGGGCCCAGCGCAAGAGGTTTGTGCAAAAAATCATTCGGAAAGGTCAAGGATCGCCCCGCCGCGGCCCGCGGAAGCGCGCCGCGAGGGCAGGCCGCCGAGGAACCCACTTTCCATTGCCGTCCTTCCGGCTCGGGCGTCGCGATGCGCCCCCCCACCCGGGAGGGTGAGTTACGATTTTCCCCCTTTCTAGCGGCCGGGGGCCCCTGACGGGGGCTGGGTTATGGCGCCCCTTCAGGGCTTGATGGCCTTTGGTGGCGGGGAAACCCAGGGCGTTGCCCTGGGCTAGCGCAGGCCGCGCCGTTGGCGCTCTCCATCGGGCGGCCCCAGGGGCCGCATCGTCGCACGATGCCCCGCCACCGGAATTTGTTCCCGTCCGGTTCGCGCCCTCTTCTGGGCTCCAAGGCGCCGCTCCACATAGGCCGCTCCACATGGGTGCCCCAACGGGGCAAAATGCGATAGCCCAGGGCAACGCCCTGGGTCCGGTATCCGAAAAAAATGCCGAGCCCTGTAGGGGCGCCCTAACTCCGAATGTGACAGCGTCGCCCGGTCTCCAGAAAAGAGAAAAAACCGGAGCCA
>CANHIJ010000198.1 GCA_947460575.1 Verrucomicrobiales bacterium
CAGACGTGCCCGCAAAAAGTATTTTTATATTTGTTATAGACCCTTTTTGATTTTGCAACTCATTGGAAATCAATTCCAAAATACTAGTAAATAAGACGATTTTGGACTTTTTGCGGGGACGTCTCAACATGAACCCCGTCCACCCACCCCTAGCCTAATCGCTAATTTTACAGAATAAACATTGCGCGACCACTAACTCGCTCCGGAAACACTTCCCCTGGCCTACCATACCCCTCTCCTATTCGAATCAATTTCTCCAAAAATATCTACTATTTTTCGATCATACAACGGTTCTATCTCATTTTTCGCTGGGCTGGAGCGCTCCGCCGCGAATCCACCCCAAACCCCTGTTCATTCGGTCCTTTTGCTTTTTCACGGAACAAGCTATACACGGACAGCGTCGATCCGCCCCGCTGCTTACTCTCCTTTCTCCATGCTCCGCACCCTCCTCGCCGCGCTCTGCCTGCTGCTCGTCGGACCCGCCATCCACGCAGCTTCGGCCCGGGCCGAACTCAGCCCGCGCCCCAACATCATTCTCTGCATGACCGACGACCAAGGCTGGGGCGACGTCGGCTTTCACGGCCTCACCCAAGTCAAAACTCCGCACCTCGACGCCCTGGCCGCTTCCGGCTTGCGCCTAGACCGCTTCTACGCCCAGCAAACCTGCTCGCCCACCCGCGCCAGCATCCTTACCGGCCGCCACCCCAATCGCATGGGCGTCTTTTGGCCCGGTATGCCCCTGCGCCGCGAGGAACTCACCCTCGCCCAAGTCGCCCAACAAGTCGGCTACCGCACCGGCCACTTCGGCAAATGGCACCTCAACGGCGTCGCCGGCCCCGGCCGCGTAATCTCGGACTCCGACCCCCTCTCGCCCCGCCACTGCGGTTTTGATGAATCCTTCTCCGTGAGCAACTATTTTGAAACCGACTGGACCTTCGGCCGCAATGGAATCCCCGAACCCAGCCAAGGCGACGGCTCCGAGGTCGTCATGGCCCAAGCCCTCCAATTCATCGAAAAACAAGCCGCCGCCAAGCAGTCCTTCCTAGCGGCTATCTGGTTTGGCAGCCCGCACGTCCCGCACCGCCCTCTCCCCGCCGATCTCGCGGCCGCCCAAGGCTCAGGCTATTTCGGCGAACTCCTCGCGGTCGACCGCAGCATCGGAACCCTGCGCGCCCGACTCCGGGAACTCGGCCTAGCGGAAAATACCCTGCTGTGGTTCAACAGCGACAACGGCGGCTGGATCGACCCCGCCCACCCCGAGGCCCACGGCGTCTCCGGCGGCCTGCGCGGCCGCAAGGGCGACATGTGGGAAGGCGGCCTGCGCGTCCCCTGCGTCGTTGAGTGGCCCGCCCGCATCCGCCAGCCTGCTCTCAGCAACGTGCCCGCCGGCGTGGTCGATATCTTCCCCACCCTCCTCGCCGCCATGCAGGTCCCCGACCCCCGGCCCGGCCGCCCCCTCGACGGCATCAGCCTCCTCCCCCTCTTTGACGGCCACATGCCCCGCCGTCCCCAACCCCTCGGCTTTTGGCAAGCCAATGGTGGGGAACATCCCACCAGCGATTCCGGGCCCGCCGCTTGGACTGGCAACCGCTACAAACTCGTCAAGTTAGCCAAAAACCGCTATGAATTGTACGACCTCCCCGCGGACCCCGCGGAGCAAAACAACCTGGCCTCCGCCCTCCCCGAAATCGTGGCCCCGCTTCAAGCCGACCTTGAAACGTGGCAGCAATCCGTCCTCCGCAGCCTGTCCGGCGCCGACTTCCCCTACTCCCAGCCCGCCCCGCGCCCCCCATCAACAGGCTCCGGGCGCTAGGCCTGAGCGCGCCCCCACTTTTTCCGCAGCAAAGCTGGCCAAGGCCGCCGCCCTCCGCCATGGTGGATGCCTATGAACTGTCGCGGTCCCCTTTTTTTACTGGCCCTAGCCTTGGCTTCCTCGCCACTCCGCGCCGGGGACCCCGCTTCGCCAGCCGCATGGCCCGAGTGGCGCGGCCCGGGCGCTCAAGGCCACAGCCCCAGCACCCGCCTGGCTTTGACCTGGAGCGAAACCGGTCCCCTCACTTGGCGCTGTCCCCTCCCGGGCCGCGGCTGGTCATCCCCCGTCCTCGCTGGAGGCCTGGCTTGGATGACGACCGCCATCGAAACCCCCGCCACCCCCGCCGAGGCCGCCCAGCGCCTCCAGGGCAACACTGGCGACCAGCCCCTCAACCTCCTCACCAAAGTCGAACTGCGCGCCCTCGGCGTCGATGCCGCGAGCGGAAAACTCCTCCACAACGTCCTCCTCCTGGAAAAATCAGAACCCCAGTGGGTCCACCAACTCAACAGCTACGCCTCCCCTAGCCCGGTCTATGCTAACGGCCGCCTCTTCTGCCACTTCGGCACCCTCGGCACCGCCTGCCTCGATACCGCTACCCAAAAAGTGCTCTGGACTAATCAAGCTCCGGAACTCCAAATCATGCACGAAAACGGGCCCGGATCCTCGCCCGTGGTGGTCGATGACCGGGTGATTTTTCACCTCGACGGCAGCGACCGCCAATCCATTGCCGCCCTCGACGCCGCCTCCGGCAAAATCCTCTGGCAAACCCCGCGCAGCGGCGTCATGCACGACAATCCCCAGTACAAAAAAAGTTACAGTACCCCCCTCCTGGTCACCGCCCAAGGCCTCCGCCAGCTGATTTCCCCCGGCTCCGACTGGCTCTACAGCTACGATCCCACCAGCGGCGCCGAACTCTGGAAATTGCCCTACGGCGACCTCGGCTTCAGCATCACCCCGCGGCCCGTCTACGGCGAAGGCTGGCTCTACCTAGCGACGGGCTATGGCAAAAGCCGCATCTTGGCCGTAAAGTTAGACGCTCAACCCGAGATCGCCTGGAGCATTGAGAAGGGAGCCCCCACCATGCCTTCCCCCCTCCTCGCCGACGGTCTGCTCTACTTCGTCAACGACGGCGGCATGCTCAGCTGCGCCGACGCCCGCACCGGCGAGGAAGTGTACCGCGAGCGCCTCGGCGAGCCCTGCTCCGCCAGCCCCCTAGCCGCCCCCGGCCGCATCTACATTCCCGGCCGCGAAGGCCGCACCTTTGTCATCAAAGCAGGCCGCCAATTCGAACTCCTCGCCACCAACCGCCTAGCAGGCCAGCAGTTCGCCAGCTTCGCCGTTGCCGACGACTCCCTCTTCATCCGCACCGATCAAGCCCTCTACCGCCTGCCCCCGCAGTAATTCTCCCGCTCCAGGCCCATTTCGTCCCCATGCAAAACCTCGCTCCCAGCGGCGTTCTTATGTCCGTGCCCCGCCCTCTCCTCCTTTCCCTCCTCTTCTTCACTCCCTGCCCCGCCGCCTGGGCCGCGGAGTGGGACTACAATCGCGACATCCGCCCGATTCTCTCTGAAAATTGCTTCTACTGCCACGGGCAAGACGCCAACAAGCGAAAGGCCGAATTGCGCCTCGACCAGCGCGCCCCCGCCCTCGAGAAAAAAGCCATCGTCCCTGGCGATCCCGCCGCCAGCGAGCTGGTCAAGCGACTCTTCTCCGCCGACCCCGAGGAGCAAATGCCGCCCCCCGATTCCCACCGCCACCTCACTCCCGCGCAGCGCCAAACCCTCCAAGAGTGGATCGCCCAGGGCGCCCCCTACGCCCCCCACTGGGCCTTCACCGCCCCCGTCCGGCCCGCCCCTCCCGAAGTCCAAAATCGCGCCTGGCCCCGCAATCCCATCGACCACTTCATCCTCGCCAAACTCGAAGCCAACCACCTCCAGCCTTCCCCCGAGGCCGACCGCGCCACGTTGCAGCGCCGCCTCCACCTCGATCTCACCGGCCTCCCCCCTTCTCCCCAAGACCAGGACGCTTTCCTAGCTGACCCCTCCCCGCAGGCCTACGAACAACTCGTCGACCGCCTCCTCGCCTCGCCTCACTTCGGCGAGCGCCTCGCCCTGCCCTGGCTCGACGCCGCTCGCTACGCCGACAGCAACGGCTTCCAACAAGACGGCGACACCCACCAATACCTCTGGCGCGACTG
>CANHIJ010000199.1 GCA_947460575.1 Verrucomicrobiales bacterium
AGTCAGCGACCCAAGCACTTGCTAAGTTGGGAAAAAGTCGCTAATAACTAATAGTTTTATTTATGGTATAAGGACAGAGGTCGGTCCAAGGCATGGCTCAATTTGCCAGGCAAATCGTGCTCGAGGGAGTCCAGGGAACCAGAAGGGGCCGAGACCTGCGCGAAGTGATTCGCCAAAAGAGGGGCCGGGGCGATATCATCGCGCGATGCGCAACTTGCCAGGCAAGTTGAGCGCTCGTGAGCGCGGGCCGCCGCCAGGCTTGGTGCCGGAACGGGAAAACCCGAATATTCTAGCAAATTCAGGACGTCAGTATCAGAAGTACTTATTTAAATTCAATAAAACTGCTAAAGATTGATAGTATCGTGAAGGGGCAGAGGCCGAAGGTGCTGCGCCATTTCCCAGGCAAGTTCTGTGCGCGGCAACGCGGCAATGGCCGAGTCGGTGCGAGGTCCGGTGCGTGAGGCGTTCGGTACGTTGACGTTTCAGAATACCTGATTTATGCCTGGCAAGGGACTGAAACGGGCATCGCCCGATCGCAACTCCTGCTTGAATCGGTCTTCCTGGGCCTTGCTTGCACTTGAATTGCCCGGGGAGCAGGGCCAGGAAATGAGGGGGCTTCGCATGCCTTGCGCCGCCCGCAGATTCTACGGTTTTGTTGAATCTTTCCAAAATTGGGCCGCTGGCGCAGCTTCCCCTTTCTGACCTTTGTCTCTTAATTCTTCGCCCCCTATGCTCCCTTCGTCACAAGTTCTTTTGACAGCGCTCGTCGCTGACGCCCTTTGCTTGGGACCGCACTGGATCTACGACCAGGAGGCTATTGCACAAAGCTGTGGCGGCTGCACCCAGTTTGCGGATCCCGTTTCCGCCTATCATCCGGGAAAGCAGGCGGGGGATTTCACCCATTATGGAGATCAAACCTTGGTGTTGCTGCGAAGCTTGGCGCGGGTTGGCCGCTTTGATGTGGACGAGTTCGCCGCCGATTGGCGCGGTTTTTGGGAGGATGCAGCTACTGCGAGCTACCGCGACGGAGCCACCCGGGTCACCATGGAAAATTTTCGGCGCGGCCAAAATCCCGCCGCCTCGCCTTCGGGGGACATCGCGGGGGCTTCGCGCTTGGCACCGCTCTTTTTGCTCGCTTGGGACCACCCCGAAGCCCTAGCGGCCGCGGCACGGGCTCAAGCGGCTTTGACTCACGGTGACCCGGCGGTGGGAGAAGTGGCCGCCTACTTGGCTCAGGTGGCTTGGGCGGTGGGTGGCGGGTCGCCCATTCCTGAGGCCCTGCGCGCGACGGCGGCCCAAGCTGGGTGGTCGATTCAACTGCAGAGCGGGTTGGTGGCCGCGGGCGCCTCCAGCGCGGCGCCCTGTGGCGACGCTGCGGCCCTAACGGAGCATGGGCTGGCCTGCGGGGTCAGGGAGGCGTTTCCGGCGCTGTGCCATCTCCTCCTGCGCCACCCCGATGGCGCCGCGGAGGCTTTGATAGCGAATGCCGCGGCGGGCGGCGACAGCGCCGCGCGTGGCCTGTTGCTGGGCTTAGTCTATGGGGCGAGGCCGACAGCTCCCTTGCTGCCGGATGTCTGGACGCGGGGGCTGCGCGCCGCGCCCGAGGTGGCCAAGGGGATCGCTGCCGTCCTAGCTCTCGGCCAGTAAAGGGGCTCGCCCGAGGCCATTAGCGCAGGCTGAGCGGCGGATCCAAAATTTCGCGGAGCGCCACGGCGCGGCGGATCGCGGCGGGATGGCGCAGTATTTCCCGCAGGCTGGCTAGGGGGGCGGCCGGAGGTAGCGGCGCTTGGTCCTTAGCGGCCAGGCGGGCGCGGGTGGCCGCGGCTCCGCCGGTGGTGGTCGCTTTGGTGTCGAGGAGCAAGCGCAGGTGGGCCGCTAAATCTTGCTGGTGCTTGAGGGCTTGGGCCTGCTCGCGGGCTGCCTCCGCCACATAGGCAGGCTCGCGGCGCGGCGGCAAAGCGAGGGGCCGGGGTGGCGGGCCCGCGCCCCCGCGGTAGCCCGGAGCGCGGGCCGCCTCTTCAATTGCTAGAAAAGGCTCCGCCTCGCGGAGGGCCTCCAGGGAGCGGTGCTGGCGGCTTTCCTGGAGGCGCTTCTGAAGCCACCAAAAAAGCGCTCCGCCTATCAAGAGGGTGAGCTGGAAGTGGTCTAGCAAAGCATTCATGGCTGGGTGCGGGAGGAGATCACTGGCCGTCGGCCTTGGCGATGCTGTGGCGCATTTGGGTGTCTGACTTCATGTTCTCCATGCGGTAATAATCCATCACCCCGAGTCGCCCGCTGCGGAAGGCTTCAGCCAGGGCTAGGGGGACTTGGGCTTCCGCCTCGACCACCTTGGCCTTCATCTCGGCGACCCGGGCCACCATTTCCTGCTCCAGGGCCACCGCGGCGGCGCGGCGAATCTCCGCCTGGGCTTGCGCCATATTTTTGTTGGCTTCGGCCTGGGCTTCCTGGAGTTGCGCTCCCACATTTTCGCCCACGTCGACGTCGGCGATGTCGATGGAGAGAATCTCAAAGGCGGTGCCGACATCCAACCCGCGGCTGAGCACTACTTTGGAAATGGAGTCGGGAGATTCGAGCACAGTCTTGTAGCTCTCCGCGGAGCCGATGGTGGTCACGATGCCCTCGCCGACGCGGGCGATGATGGTTTCCTCCTTGGCCCCGCCCACGAAGCGGTCGAGGTTAGTGCGCACCGTGACTCGGGCGCGGACTTTAACTTGGATCCCGTCTTTGGCGACGCCGTCGATGGTGGTCCGGCCGGAGGCGGGGTTGGGGCAATCGATCACCTTGGGGTCCACCGAGGTGCGGACCGCTTCGACGACGCTTTTGCCGGAGCCCTTGGTGGCTAGGTCGATGGCGCAGGCGCGGTTCCAGTCCAGGCTGATGCCCGCTTTCTGGGCGGCGATGAGGGCCTGGATCGTGGGGACCACGTTGCCGCCTGCGAGGAAGTGGGCTTCGATGTCGTTGATGGGGATTTCGATGCCGGCTTTTTTGGCGGTGATGCGGGCGTCGACCACCATGCCGTAGGGCACTTGGCGCAGGCGCATGGCCACCAGGTCGGTGAAGCCCACGTAGGCTCCCGCTAGCCAAGCGCGCAACCAGACGCTGAAAAAGGAGATCACGATGCCAAAAAGGAGTATTCCGCCGACGGCGATGACGAGCAGGAGGAGGGTGGAGAGGTCCATGGGCATAAGATTGTGGAGTTAGGAGGGGAGGGAGCAGGGAGTGACGATGAGGCGGAAATTGTCGGCCCCGACGACTTCCAGCAGGGTGCCGACGGGAACTTGCCCGGTTTGGCAAAAGCCTTCGTAGCGCTGCCCGGCCACGGCAATATAGCCGCTCGGAGAAAGCATTGTCAGGGCCTGGGCGCGCTGCCCGATGAGGGCCGCGGCCTCTTTGCGGAGCGGGGCGGCGCTGTCGGTGATGGCGGCGCGGAGGAAGGCGCGGCGCCCCAGGCGGGTTCCGGGCACAATCTTGAATTCAATAAAGAGAACCAGGGCGCCCAGGGCACTAGCGGCCAGAAGGGCCAGGGCCGCGCCCGCGGTGCCGTAGCGCTGGAAAGCAAGGGCGCAGCCTCCTAACAGCAGTACGCCGCCGAGGGTGCCGAGCAGCCCGCCGGGCACGATCACTTCGACGGCGATGAACAGAATGCCGAGGGCAAAAAGGCAGGCCAGGGCGGTCATAGGGCGTTTTTTACAAGGAAGTCAAAAAAGGGGGATGTTTCCTGGGCCCGCCGATGCTGGCGGCCCCGCAGCCCAGCGCTTTGCCCAAGGGGCCGAAATGGACCGTACTCACGATTGCCAAGATACCAGGGCCTAGCCCGACCGCAAGGTGGCGGCCCGATTATTGCGCCGCGGGGAATTCCGCCTTGTGCCGACGGCGCGGGAAGGGAGGATGGAACGGGGGGAGGCTGCCC
>CANHIJ010000200.1 GCA_947460575.1 Verrucomicrobiales bacterium
AAGCCGACGCCGGCGGCCAGAATGGCCATGAAGCCAGCCCAGAGGAGCCGCTGCGCATTAGGTTTGTTTTCTACATCGCTCATAGTATTGTTGGTGAATTCCGTTTGGGGATTGGGTTGGGTTCAGAAAAGGCCGGTGCGGGGGAGCCGGTCTGTGGACCGGCAGCTTGGCTACTGGGTCAACATCCCACAAGCAGAAAAGCGCGCTGCGGCAATTTGCCAGATCGGGCCCCGCCGCGGCCGCCCCAGCGCCCAGGGGCCGCGGCCGGGCCCTGCAGAGGGGAGCGGGATCGCAAAATGGGCCCCCTAAGAAACCGCGGCAAGTTTCAGTTGTGCCCAGAACCATTCCATAGTAGAATATAGCCGATGGGGGCCGCGTGGCCCCTGCATGAAGCCCCTGCGTCAGCAGCCTTCCAACAAAGTTGTGTCCCGAGGCATGCAGAATTGTTGAATCAGAATCGCCTCCCAGAAAAACAGAGTACATGGAAATATACGTTGGAAACCTCGCTTATGAAACGACCGAGGCCGCGCTGACAACCGAGTTCGGAGCCTATGGTTCCGTCGACAAGGCCAGCATCATCATGGACAAATTCACCGGCCGGTCGAAGGGTTTTGCCTTCGTCTCGATGCCGAATGTGGGCGAAGCCAACGCCGCGATCGAAGCCCTCAACGGCAAAGACGTGGACGGCCGCCCCTTGACTGTCAACCAAGCTCGCCCCCGTGAAGAGCGTCCCTACGCCGGTGGCGGCGGCGGCGGCGGTGGCGGCGGTGGTTACGGCGGCGGCGGCGGCGGCGGTGGCTACAAGCCCCGCAGCGGTGGCGGCGGCGGTGGCTACGGCGGCGGCGGCGGCGGCGGCGGTGGCCGCAGCGGCGGCGGTGGCGGCTACGGTGGTGGCGGCGGCGGCGGTGGCCGCGACCGCGATCGCGGAGACCGCGGCGGACGCTACTAAGCCCCCGGCAGCCTGACTGCCCGAAAACAATCAACATCAAAGCCGGAGGGCGACCTCCGGCTTTTTTGTGTGCCCAGATCCCGCGGGCCCACTCAGAAACCTGGACCCGCCCGGCCGCGCTTTTTCGTCTCTCCAGGCGGGCCTGGTGCCTGGTTGGAGGGGCGGAGTTCTCCAGCGCCACGGGGATTTGCTAGAAAATTCCTCCATTGGTGTCGACGGCCACCCGCTTGAGCGAGGGCTCAGTGGAGAACTCGGAGATATCGCGCGTGCTCTCCTCTGCAGTGTGGGGTGCCTCCCAGCAAGGCGCGAGATCGGGGGCTGGACGGGGAATGGAGGGAGGTTCAGCGGCGGAGCTCATTGCCGGGTCGGGCGGCGGCAGCGCTGGGGAGGGCATGGGCGGCGTGCATCGCGGGAGGCCATGGACGGACTTTGGCCTGAGTTGCCCAAGAGCTCGTAAGGTGGGCGGAGTGGGGGATTGGCGGCGCGCCTGGTATATTGGGCAAGCGCGGAACAAGGTAAGGAAAAGGCGCCGCGATGCCCGGCGCGGGCCAGTTTTGCCGTTGGCGGCGCGGATCCGTATGCGTTTTTGCCAGATCCGTCAAAATTGATTTGTCAACGCGCGCGCCACGGCGGTTTATGGACAACTGCCATTAGTTGGCATCGCGCTCCCCATTTCATGCACTCGCCACTTACTCTCAAATCCCGAGGGTCCCTTCGGGGGCCAGTCGCCGCGGTCCTTTTGCTGGCCGCCAGTTTGGCCGAGGCTTTTCCCCCCGCTCCCTATCATACGCTTTACGGGATGGTGCGCGACCAAGTGGGCCAGGCGGTGGCGGCGGAGGGCGCGGAGGTCATCCTGCTCAAGGGAGGTCAGGAAGTGGGCCGCACCCCGATTACTGCTAGCCAGCTCGATCAAAGCTACGAATTGAACCTGCGGATTGACCAGAACCGCAGCGGGACCACTTTTTACAGCGACAAGGCCGTGGCCGCCCAGGGCCTTTTCAGCCTGGTGGTTTCCATGAACGGATCGCTTTTCTATCCGATCGAAGTGGCGGGGACCCTGAGGGCTGGCAAGGGCGGCGAGCGGGTTCGGCTCGATCTAACTCTGGGGGAAGACTCGGACAAGGACGGCCTCCCGGACGTCTGGGAGCAATGGCAGCTTTACCAAGCGGGGCGGTTTCCCAACGAGGCCGGCCTCTGGGACCTCAGCCTGATCGACAAGCAGGGCGACTTCGACAAAGACGGCCAATCGAATCTATTGGAGTACATCGCTGGGACGTTTGCCGGCGACGCCAGCGAAAAATTTGGGCTAGAGATCAAAGAGAAGCAGGAAAGCGCGATTCGCTTCGAGTACTTCGCGATCACGGGAAAGGTTTATACCATTGAGCGCAGCCCGGACCTCGCCACCTGGGAGCGGGTGCCCTTTGCCCTGGGCGCGCCAGGAGTGGGGCAAGTGGCCCAGCAGGCCGCCGCGGTGGGAGTGGTCTCCGCCTTTGCGGCCCCTCGCCCCGGTCCCGCTGATTTTTACCGCCTCACCGTTCGATGAAATCAGTGCTCGAGCGGGCCGCGATGACAAATCCCAGCAGAACCGAGGCAGTTGGCCCCGCGCGCCCAGCCCGCGGCCCGGAGGGCATCGACCTCCGCAGTGGCAACTCCAATTTTCCATAGACTTCTAAATACAATGATATTTACAAATCGTTGCGCGTCCTGGGCTAGGGCGTCTCTCTTCCTGACGGCATTGGGGGCCTCGGCCTTGACTTCGGCGGCCGGTCCGCAAGTGCTCAATCACCAGGGCCGCATCGCGGTCGACGGGGTCAACTTCAACGGCAGTGGCCTCTTCAAGTTTGCCCTCGTTAACGCCGCGGGGAACGTGACCTACTGGAGCAACGACGGCACCGGCGCGGCCGGATCCCAGCCAAGCGCGGCGGTCACTTTAACAGTCGCGAAGGGGCTCTATGCGGTGCTTCTGGGCGACAGTTCGCTGGCGAATATGGGAAGCGTTCCGCCCGCAGTTTTCGTCAATAGCGAGATCTACCTGCGCGTCTGGTTCAATGACGGCAGCAATGGCTTTCAGCAACTCGGACCGGACCAGCGCCTCGCGGCCGCCCCCTATGCCATGATGGCGGAGAAAGCCGCTGCTGCCAGCGAGGCCAACCTCTTTAGCGGCACCCTAGCCGGCGACGTCACTGGCACCCAGGGCGCCACCGCCATCGCCGAGGCCACCGTGACCGGCAAGGCCTTGACTGGCTTTGTCTCTGGGGCCGGGACGCTTTCCGCCGCCGACACCATCCTCAGCGCTATCAACAAACTCCACGGCAACAACGCCCTCAAGGCCAACCTGGCCTCGCCCACCTTCAGCGGCACGGTGACCTCGCCCGCTTTTAGCGGGCCGCTCACCGGAAATGTCACTGGCAACGTCTCGGGTAGCGCGGGCAGCTTCAGCGGCACCCTAGTCGGCGACGTCACCGGCACCCAGGGCGCCACCGCCATCGCCGAGGGCACCGTGACCGGCAAGCTCCTCACTGGTTTAGGCACCGCCGCCGGCGCCAGCGGCGGGACGGTTACCGCCGCCGACACCATCCTCATCGCCATCAACAGGCTTAATGCCAACGACGCCCTCAAGGCCAACCTGGCCTCGCCCACCTTCAGCGGCACGGTGACCTCGCCCGCCTTCAGTGGGCCGCTCACCGGAAATGTCACTGGCAACGTCTCCGGCAGCGCGGGGAGCTTCAGCGGCACCCTAGTCGGCGACGTCACCGGCACCCAGGGCGCCAC
>CANHIJ010000201.1 GCA_947460575.1 Verrucomicrobiales bacterium
CCTTTCGCAAGTTTTTGAATTCGCGCACCAGCTTACCGGCCTCGGCGAAAAACCGGGCAGTGTGCTCGACTCGAACCCGGACGGCCGCCAGCGGATGCGCCGGGAGCGACCCCGCAGCCGCGTGGGCCGTCACAAACTTCGCCAAGCGATTTTTATACCCCCGCAGGGCCTGCATGTCGGCCAGTTCCACCAAGGTCTGCGACTGGCTTTCCAACAAAACCAGATTGGCCTGCAAGGCCCCCACCGCCCGCAAAAGTTCAGGGCCTGTCCGCCCCCCGCCCGCGGGCCACGACAGCTCCCCATCCTCTAGCCCAGCCAAGCTATCCGCTAAAAGATTGCGCACTTGCTTGATTTGCTCCGCCTGACCAAGCCGCATCGATCGATCCAATTCCTCGGCCTCCAGCCGCTGCCTTTCGAGTTCAAAGCGCTGCTGCTCGATCTTCGCCCGATCCTGCTCAATGCGATTCTGCGCCTCTAGGGCAGCTGTTTGCAACTGGATCGCCTTGGCCTGCTCCCGCTGCTGTTCCAGCATCCGATTGCGCTGGCTGATCGCGGCCATGTTCCCCATGGCATCCATCATCCCGTGGTTCTCGTTGAATTCGTCTGGGATACTCATGTCGAAAAAAGGCTGGGCAGCGGCGGTGCCGCCAAAGGGAAAACCCCTTCGCGCGATCGCCTCTCTAACCCCTTAGCAGGTCGCCCTCACCATGCCTAGGGCTTTTTCGATAGCCATTCAGCAAACCAAAAGCCTCCTAGCGATCCCCTTCTCGCCTAAGGCTGTATCCCTTGGCACGGGTTGCGCTTGGTTTGGAAGTAGCCCCGCGGGGACTGGTTTGGCCCCAGATCGCTGCAATGCCGCCGTGCGGCTCTGCTCGAGTTCGTCGTGCCTCGTGCCCTCTGGATTGCGGCGGCCTGGTGCTTTACCCTAAAATCGTGGGTGGACTATCGTATCCGGTGGGCGCGGGAGGCTTTCTCCTCACCGGTGGGCCTTTTGGGGGCGGCCGCGCGGGCACCCCTGCCGCACCTCGACCTGGGCGCAGTGCCCAGCCCCCCCCCGCGCGGCCCCGGATCCAGCTTCGGGGTTCTAGCTGGTCTGCGGCCCGGATTGACGCGGGCCAGATCTAACTGTTAACTGCGGCACGGCCACTGGCCCGGCCAGGTCGCAGCTGGCCTGGTGTTAAAAGTCGCGATTTTTCCCCATCCCTCCCGCTATGAAATCGGCCCCGATGCTCTCGGTTCTCCTCGCCACCGCAGCCACTTGCCCGGCCCAGCTGGATTGGCTCGTCCGCGAGAGCGGCTCCCGGAAAAATCTGACTGCGTTGGCGTTCGGAAGTGGGGCCTTTGTCGCCCTGGACTCCAAGCCGCTGCGCAGCACCGACGGAGTGACCTGGACCCGCCCCACCTGGCCCGCCGCCTCTAACGTGGCTCGGATCTTCTACTTGGGGACCCGTTTTCTCGCACTCAGCGCGGGTTCCTACTGGCTGAGCCCCGACGGCGCCACCGCCGCCCTCTTCGACCTGGCCCCGTGGTCCTTCTTTTTCAACGCTGACGCCGCGATTCTAAACGGCACCGCGATCATCATAGGCTTATCGCTTAACGATCCCAGCACGGGTGCCTCCTACAACCAGCTGGCCCGCCTAAACGCGGATAGCACCGCCTTCACGCCAGTCGCACCCTTTCCCAGCGCTCAGGGGCCGGAGTGGATTGTCGCGACCGACCACGAGTTTCTCGTGTTTGCCGCAGGTGCCCTCTTTGCCTCACCCGACGGACTCAGCTGGAGCCTCCGCTACCGGGGAAACGTGGAAAAGCCGGTGTGGAAAGTCGGCGTCCTCCACACCCGATACCAAAGCTCAAGCAACTCCGGGCGCACCTGGCAAGATACCGATGGCCCGCAAAATCCCGAATTGTACGCCGCCAATTACTTTGTCAGGAGGGAGCGCGACCGCATCCAAATCTCACCAAACAATCTACAGTGGGAAACCAGGGAATCTGGGACCACCGATGCCCTCAACGCCGTGGCCTACGGCAACCAAACCTTCGTCGCCGTCGGTGACTTCGGCCGCGTCATCACCAGCGGAGCCGCCGCTCCATTGCCCCCCTTGGTCGCTCCGGACCTCTCCGCCCACCCCTCCCTCACGCTGCGCTGGCCCACCCTCGTGGGCCGCTGGTACACCGTCGAAAGCTCCCCCGACCTCCTCCACTGGACCCCCACCGCCGAACTCATCCCCGGAGGCGGCACCGAAATCAGCCGCACTTATGAACAAACCGGAATCAGCAAGTACTACCGCGTCCAAGTCCGCTGAGTCGACCGGCTGTCCAGCGACAATTATAAATTCCCTTGGCGACAATTAAAATTGACCCCTGGCGGCCCTGGGGGCGCAGGGGTGGTTTCGGAGGCGTGGCAGAGCCCTCCGCGCGCGCGCTATTTCGGGGGGGCTACTCAGCGGCTGGTTTTTGGGCCGTTTCGCCTGCCTTCTCGTCGGCCTTGCGGGCGCGCTGGCTGGCGCCGTCGAACTCCAGGATGATGGAGTGGTGCCCCAGACGGTCGATCGCGGCCATCGTGGTCATGGGATCTTTGAAGATCTGGTCCCACTGGCTAAAGACCAGATGGGAGCTGATCAGGATGCGGCGCCGCTCGTAGCGTTCAGCCAGCAGGGTGAAGAGCACTTCCATTTGATTCCGGCTTCGCCTCCACCCTTCGGGCTGCCTGCGGCTGTCTATCTCGCTCCGCTCGGTTCCTCCCGGCTCTGCGGCAAATAGCCGATGTCGTCGAGGATGAGCACGTCGTAGCGGTCCAGCTTTTTGAGTTCTTGGTCCCAGCCGCAGGTTTCGTTTGGCGACCAGCAACTGGCCCACCATCTTGAATGCCGGTCGGAACCGCACCCGCTTGGAATGGCGCAGGATGAGCTCCCGCCACTCTCGCTCCAGATTCTGCCACGTGTCTAACATCCCTTTCACCTCCTTCGCCGAGACCGCCGGACGGGGTGCCGCAAGCAGGTGTTCCAGAGCTTTTTCCACCACCGTTTGCCCATCCCCGGCGGCCAGCTTGAGCACTTCGAGACAACGCCGGTCCGCATCGGCCCCAGCGCGCGTCAGATGATCGTAGGCCGCCCGGTAAACGAGGGAAGGAAACAACTCCTCCCGCCAACGGTAGCCCGCGAAGGCTCCCGGTTTGCGCAGCAAATGACCGATCAAATGGCGGAAGTCGATCACGGCGCCACGGTCCCCGCGCGACAGCGGCAGCTGCGCCACCTCCAGGGCTCCCTCCAGCAAAACGATCCGGCTTTCATACATTCTGGCCAACAACTTCACTCCGATCATTCGGCTCGGCACCGAATACACCATCTTGTGCACTCGGATGGTGCTGTCACTCCTAACGCTGACCATTAACTCCCGGTAATCGGGCAAATCCCCGATAGCCCTCTCCGGCATCGCCGCCAGTTCCTCGCCCAGACGCTTGGTCCGCCGCAAGTTAGCCGACTCCAGCACCTTGATCAAAAACGCGTCATACTTCGCTTCGCTGGCAAAATCCCCGGTGCCCCGCAGCAGCAAATGCTGCCGGAGGCGCCGCTTCAAATGCCCGTGACTGCTTTCGCAGGATCCGTTTTCCTGCGGTCGGCCCACATTGATCG
>CANHIJ010000202.1 GCA_947460575.1 Verrucomicrobiales bacterium
CCGCGGCGAAACAAATGGCCGGTCCAGCGCGCGGCGGCAATGACCTGCCGCGGCAGCGCGAATGGCGCGCCCATGGCCCGGCAAACAGCCCGTTTCCCATTGCGGCGCGCCGATGGCTCGGCAAACGGCCGCGTTTCTCCATCAACCGCGAAGCGGTTCCCCATGACTAGCCGGGGGTTTTAACCCCCGGAATATCAAAGCCAAATGCCGCCAACCGCGAAGCGGTTGCCCCATGCGGGGTCGATCCTAGCTCCGGGGCCAACCCACCGCGTCGGGCCCGCCCCCCCATGGGGCAGCCACGTCGTGGCTGTCGAAATAAAACCCGACAATCCGGGGGTTAAAACCCCCGGCTAGTCATGGCTAACCCCTCCGGGGTTGATCTGGCTTCGTTGATGGCCCGCCGCGATTCAATTGACTTGGTAGTCTGCGCAAAATTGACTTGGTAGTCTGTGCAAAATTGACCTGGTAGTCTGCGCAAACGATCCGTTAGATTGGCTGCCCGGTGGACTGACTGCCGCGCGGATTGGCTGCGCCTGGTGGATTGGGTGCACCGCGCCCATTCCCCGGTGCACAAATTGCTCTAAAACCGGATTTGCAACGTGGCCCTGGGGCCCCTTTACACCCTAATGTCGCGGCAGGATCCATTTTCTTTAACCTCTCTAGGCTCACCTCTTGGGTGAGTCCCTTCCGTGGTCAAAATCCCCCTCCAAATCGGGTCCGTTGGACACGCCCGGCGGCGATGCCGGAGGCGTCCTAGAAGGTAGCCGGTGGTTGGTGGTTGAGCGAAGCGACCCCACCGGTTTCCCGTGGGAGGCATCGTCGGCAACCCCGGCAAGGGGTGCTAGCCCCTCGCCCGCCAAGAGCCAAGGCGCCGAAAAAGCCTAATGCTCCAAAGCCTGGCGCCCCGCTGAGTAAGCCAGGCAACTTCCGTTTTAGAGTTTAGACCTGGCTGGTAGCGGGTTGGCTGTTGAGCCAGAGGGCGGCGTGGTGGGCCAGTTCGGCGGCGGTGCCGATCTGGAGTTTCTTTTTGATGGCGATGCGGTGGACCTCCACGGTCTTGGCGCTGATGTGGAGGTGGCCGCCAATTTCCTTGGTGCTGCGGCCTTGGCCGATGAGCTGAAAGACCTGGAACTCGCGGTCGGAGAGGCGATCGATGGGGGAGGCGGACTCGTGGCGGTGGCTGCCGGAGAAGGCCTCAATGATGCGGCCAGAAATTTGGGGGCTGATGTAAACGCGCCCGGAAATGATGGTGCGCAGGGCCACGCCGATTTCCGAGGCGTCGGCGCTTTTCATGATGTAGCCGCGGCCGCCCGCCTTGAGGACGCGCTCGGCGTAGAGGGTTTCGTCGTGCATGGAGACTACCAGGATCTGGAGTTCGGGGGAAATGGCGCGCATGTCCTTGAGCAGTTCCAGGCCACTTTTGCCGGGGAGGGTCATGTCCAGGATGGCGTAGCGGGGGTGGTAGGCGGTGACCGCTTGGAGGGCGGCGGCGGGGTCGCCAGTGGCGAGGGCCACGGCGAGTTCCGGTTCTTGTTCGACGAGTTGGATGATGGCTTCGCGCATCATGGGGTGGTCCTCGACGATGAGGACGCGCTGTTTTTTGAAGGAGGTAGCGGGGGCGGGGGCGATGGCGGCGAGAAGATTGGCACTCATGGAGAGGGGAGGGTAGTGGGGTAACAATGGAGCAGTCGGCAATGAATTTGGCAGCCGCGCTGCGGGCTGCTAAGAATTTCCAGGTGGGCCCCGATGAGTTGGGCCCGGTGGCGGATCGCGCGGAGGCCCAGGCCGGAGTGGGGGAGGGCGGCATTTTCTGCGAAGCCGACGCCGTCGTCCACCAGGCTGAGGAGGGCGGTATGGCCATCCCGGGTCAGCGAAAGGGTGATGGTGCGGGCCTGGCCGTGCTGGAGGGCGTTGGCCACCGCTTCTTGGGCGATGTGGTACAGGTGCATGGCCACCTCGGGGTCGGCGATGTCGGCGCCCTCGGCGCAGATGAGCAGGCAGCGGGCAGGGGAGGAGGCCTCGGTTTGCGCGGCGAGGCGCTGCATGGCCTGGGAGAGGCCTTGGTCAAAAACGCCGAGGGGCACCAATCCGCGCACCAGGGAAGAGGCCTGCTGCAGGGCTTGGTGCAGGTTTTGCGCCATTTTCTGAGCTTGGGTGGCCAGCGGCGAGTCCTGGAGGAGGAGTTGCTGGGCGAGGAGTTGGGCGAGCATCTTGTTGGCGGCGATTTGCTGGACGACGCCGTCGTAGAGTTCTTGGCCGATCTGGCGGCGCTCTCGCTCGCTGGCGCCGAGGATGTTGCGCTCCATGAGGACCTGCTCTGAGAGGTCGCGCAGGACCGCGCTGCGCTGCAGGGTGCGGCCCTGTTGGGCGGCAATAAAAGTGCCCTCGGCGGCCAGCGGGCGCCCCTGGGGGTCGGTCACTGCGCCCAGCGGCACGTGGGAGGGGCCCACTTGGAGCAGGCCGACCAAATGGGAAAAGTAGCGCTGCCCGCACTGACCGGGGAGGGCGCCGGGGGCGGCTCCGAGGATGCGGTGGGCCGCAGGGTTGGCGGCGGCAATCGTGCCCGCGGCGTCGAAGGTGAGTAGGCCTTCGGGGTAGGCAGTCAGCGGGGGCAGGGTGCCGCCGCTATTGTGGCGCGGGGAATTAGCGGAGGATGCAGCGGAGGATTCGGGGGCGCCTTGGGGGGTGGGCTTTGGGGCGCGGCGGCGCGCCAGGAGGCTGCGGGTGGCCCGCTCGAGGCGGGCGAGGCTTTTGGGGAGGGCGGCCAGGGCGGCGGCGGCCCAGGAGGGTGTGGCGGCGCAGCTGGGGGGGGCGCCTGAGCGCGGCGGGGCGGGGAGCGGCCCGCTTGGCGGCCCGCTTGGCGGCTGGAAGGCGGCGGCTCCCGCTGGGGCGAAGGGCGCGGGCTCGGTCCAGGAGGGCGCGGGGGCGCCGCGGCGCCGCGGGGTGAGGCGGCGGCCCAGGGCGAGGAGGTGCGGCCCCATCAAGTGGGGCAAGGCGGAGGCGGCGTCTGTCGTCTGGTAGTGCATCGTCAAGGTAGGCGGAACTGGGGCGGAGATGGAGGCGGGTTGCAGCGGGGTTGGGATGCGGAGCGCGGCGCCGCGGCGGGCGCTTTGGGGAGCGGGGCGGGGGCTTATTTTATAGGGGGTAGGGGCGCTGCGGGGGGCATTTCGGGGGATCTCATCCCTATCCAAGAGAGGGGTCGGGGGCAAGCAGAAGGGTGCTGGGTATGCTATAGGCGTTTAGCTTAGGATACTTTTTAGGTCGAAGCAGCTTTGAGGAAATTGGCGGGGAACCGATAGGCCGCGCGCCTACATAAGCCCTCGGGGCGGGTCCTAGCGCGGCCGTCGGTTCGCCCTGATTGCCCCGGGCCCGGCTTTTGGGGAGAGTGCGGGTGGGCCCCGAGGCCCCGGCGGCTGGGTCCAGGTCCGCTGGCCCAGCCGCCCCCAGCCGCCCCCAGCCGCCCCCTGTCGCCCATGAAAAACAACCCTCGCGCCGCGATTGGCTTTGCCGCCGGGGGCACCGCGCTGTGGCTGGTGGTGGCGGGCCTTTGGCTGGGGCTGGGAGCGGCG
>CANHIJ010000203.1 GCA_947460575.1 Verrucomicrobiales bacterium
AGAAAGGGGTCGTGCGGCCGGTGGAAGCCGGCGGCCACTAGCCAAGGTTTTCCGGCCGCGCTGAGCTGCTCAATGCTCGCGATGGCCGCGGCCGCGGTCTGGCCGTCGGGTTGGTCGTCGTCGCTGCCCTCCATGGCTCCCACTTCGCACCAGGGCAGCTGGCCCCCGCCCAACTGGCGGCGCGGTCCGCGGTCTCCGGGCGGGCGGACCGCGAATTCCTCGGCCACATCCCAAGACCTCCCGAGGTCGCTCCAAGCCTCCCGCCGCGCCTCGCCGGTGTTAGCGGTGTGCAGGACCTTGCCGTAGGATCGGGTGGTATAACCGTGAGCGCGCAGCAATTCGGGCAGGGTGACGGCGTCCGGCAGCGCTTCGCGAAAAAACTGCTGGTTGCCCACGACCCCGCTTTGCTCCGGCCGCCAGCCGGTGAGCAGGGAGACGCGGCTGGGATTGCACACCGGATATTGGGCGTAGGCGCGCGTGAAAGTGAGTCCCCGCTGCCGCAGGCGGTCCAAGGACGGCGTCCGCACCACTTCCTTGGTGAAGGCCCCGCCGAAGTCCCTCAAGTCGTCGGAGATGATCAGCAAGACATTAGGGCGGTCGGCTCCCCGGGCGGCCGCGCCCAGGAAAAAGCTGAGCAGGGCGCAGGCGGCGGAGAAAAGTTTCATAGGGGGGGAAGTGGCCGGGGCCGAGGTGACCTTGGCGCGCGCGGTCGGACATGTCACGCTTTTGCGGTGGCTCGCGCTCGGTCCGCCGTCGGCGCGCGGGGGCGACTAATGCTTTACAACCTCGCCCACTCGGGGACATGATGGCCCGGCCACTTCGCCTTGCTTGCCATTCCCCACCCCGCCGCCATGTCCACTCCCCACTCCTTCCACCTTCCCCTCAGTCGCCGCCGCCTCGTGCAGAGCCTCAGCCTCGGCGCCGCCGGGCTCTGGGCCCCCGGCGCCTTCGCCGAACTGCTCACCCTCACTCCCGCCATGACCGAGGGTCCTTTTTTCCCGGACAAACTGCCCCTCGATCAGGACAACGACCTCATTCACCTGACGGATCACACTAGCCCCGCGCTTGGTACGATCACCAATCTCAGCGGGCGGGTCCTCGACAAAAACGGCCGTCCCCTCAAGGATGCGCTCGTTGAGCTTTGGCAAGCGGATGACAAAGGAGCATATATTCACTCCCAGGGCGCTGGCGCGGGCGGGCGCGACGACGGCTTCCAAGGCTACGGGCGCTTTGAAACCTCCGCCGAAGGTGGCTGGAAATTCCGCACCATCCGCCCCGGCCTTTACACCGGCCGCACCCGGCACTATCACTTCGGCGTGACGATCAAAGGCCAGCCTCGCTTTGTCACCCAACTCTTCTTCCAAGGCGAGGCCGCCAACGCTAGCGACGGCGTCCTGCGCAGCATCCGCGACGAAGCGCAGCGCGCTTCGGTTACCCGCGAATTCAAGCCCGTCGCCGACACCAAGGAACTCGCCGCCACCTGGGACATCGTGCTCGGCTACACCCCTGGCGACGATCACGGTCCTAAATAACCGATCAACTGAGGCGAGGCGGGGAACAGCGCGCCGCGCACGAAACGCGCTTTCCGGATTGACGTCCGGAGCGCACTCCGATGTCGTGGCTCCATGTCCAGTGCCCCCCCTGCCTCGCCTGCGGCGCGGCTCCGTTCCCTCGATGCCTTTCGCGGCTTCGCGATGTTTTTGATGGCCGCAGAGTTGTTGAATCTGCCGCGGGTCGCGAGCCATTTTCCCGACAGCGCTTTTTGGCAGGCGATTGCCTATCATGCCGAGCACGTGGCTTGGCGCGGCGGTTCGTTGCACGACCTGATCCAGCCCTTTTTCAGCTTTATGGTGGGAGTGGCGGTCCCCTTCTCGGTCGCCAGCCGATTGGCTAGGGGCCAAAGCCGCCGCGCCATGGGGGCGCACGCCTGCGGGCGCTCCGTTCTCTTAGTGCTGCTGGGGGTGTTTCTACGGAGCATGAACAAACCGATCACGAATTGGACCTTTGAGGACACGCTGTCCCAAATCGGGCTCGGCTACCCCCTGCTGTTCCTGCTAGGCTTTGCGAGCCCCAAAATCCGCTGGGCCGCGCTGGGCGCCTTGCTCGTCGGCTACTGGCTCTTTTTTGTCGGCTTCCCGCTTCCGGGGCCGGATTTCAAGGACGCGGCCGCCAACATCTCTCCAAACTGGGCCCACCATTTTTCCGGATTCGCCGCCCACTGGAACCTCAACCGCAATGCCGCCTGGGCCTTTGATGTCTGGTTTCTCAACCTCTTTCCGCGCGTCAGTCCTTTCATGGGCAATGGCGGCGGCTACAGCACCCTCAGCTTCATCCCCACCCTCGCCACCATGCTGCTCGGCCTGATCGCAGGGGCTTGGATGCGCGAGGCCTCGACCGGCGGCGCGACCGACCGCCCCGCCGCGGCCCCTGCGCCGCCTCTCGGGACCGCGGGGCCCCGCCGCGGGACCGTCCGCCTGATGGCCGCTGGTGTGGCAGGCCTAACTCTGGCGGAACTGCTCGACGCCACCGGCATCTGTCCCGTGGTCAAGAAACTTTGGACGCCTGCTTGGGTGCTTTGGAGCGGCGGGTGGTGCTTCCTGTTCATGGCCGCCTTCTACCATTTCGTAGACCAACGCGGCTGGCAACGCGCCGCCTTCCCCCTGGTCGTCATCGGGATGAATTCCCTCGCCATGTATGTTATAGCCGAGACCATCGCCGGGTTTTTCGCCAAGGCTCTTTACACCCACTTCGGCAAAGCCCCCTTCCTCGTCCTGGGAGAAAACTTCGCCCCCTTGCTCCACGGGGGATCCGTGCTGTTCCTCCTCTGGCTGATTCTTTTCTGGATGCACCGCCGGAAATTGTGGCTGCGACTCTAATCACCCCAGCCCAGGGAATCAACAGACTCCACCCGGCCCTGCTTTTGTTGCCTGCCGATCGCATCCGAGGGAGTGTTGATCTTTAATCCTCGAACCTGCCTTTGCGAGCAGGCGCATGTCGCGCCGAGAAAGCATATAGGCCTAAATATCTGAATGTCTGCCTTTTTGTCCATGTGCAAAACTTGCTAACTATACTTTTCAGCAGAATGTCCTCCCGCGCCTCCTCCGGGGCAGCGCGACCTGCCAGGCAGGAGCACGACTTGCCTGGGAAATGGCGCTGGCCTGGGACACCGTGCGGTGGGCATAGGCGCAGACTATCAAGGTCTGCAGCCCTTTAGGGCTTTTGTGGGGCCTGGACCCAGCGCCGTATCTCACCTGGGAAACTGTGCACTCTCCGCGGCGGCGCAACTTTCCGCGGCGGCGCAACTTGCCTGGGAAACGGTGCGTTGATCTGAATGGCCTGGCCTTAATGGCCTGGCCTTTGGGACATCGCGCGGTGTGCGTAGGCGCAGATCATCAAGGCCTGCAGCCCATCAGGGCTTTTGAGGGGCCTGGACCCAGCGGCGTAACTTACCTGG
>CANHIJ010000204.1 GCA_947460575.1 Verrucomicrobiales bacterium
ATAGGTGGTGCTCTGCCACTGCGCAGGGGCCGCGGCGGCGAGGAGAAGCGAACTGAGCGCCGTGAGGGTCTTTTTCATGAAATAGCGCAGCGGCAAAATTGAGCGATGCCCTGGCGCAGGGCCACCCCAGCAACCAAAGCGGGCGCATCGAAAATCAGTAAAGGTCCGTCTAACATATAATTAAGAATTAACCGTGCCTTCTACCCATGCAGTGCGGCTGGCCGCAAACTATTATTGACGAATCCGGCTAAAATGGCCACGGATCCGCGCCGCGCCGCTGCCCCAGGCGGCGGCGGCGGCGGCGCCCACCACCGTCCCGGCCGACGAGGCGCCAGGGCGCCCTCGCCCCGAGCAGAGAGCCTCAGTTTCCGGCGTTGGAATAGGTCCGCAGGAACAACTGAATGTCGCTGACGCTTTCCACAAAGCGCGTCAGGCCAGCTTGTTCGTCGGCGAGGAGGGTGTAGGCCGGGATGACGATTTTCCACCGGGTATTCCACACGCTGCGGCCCACCAGGCGGGCATTGGTGAATTCCGCGGGGATGTTGCCGTAAAAAAAGGCGGGATCGCTGACGGGGCGGAATGCCTGGTGTTTGCGCAGGATCCAGGGCTGCTCGCTGAGGCTGCCATTGGCGTCAAAAAACTGGGTACGGTTAAACGCCGAAGCCCCCAGATTGAAGGGCAGCGGGAGGGCTTGGTCGTGCACCGTCCAACTCCGCAGGGTATTGGTGTCCCCCAGCGGCGGCGCCAACATGCAGTCGCTCCCGCAGGGAATCAGATAAACGTAGGGCGTCGCTTTCAGCGCATAGGGGGAAGCGGAGGCCGGGCCCGTCGCGCTCGGCGTGCCGATGGCATAGGGATCCATGCCGATGTAGCCCTTGAGGACGATGCCGACGCTGCTGATCTTGGTGGCGTAGCTACTCGGCGAATAGGCATGGTCGCCCGCCGCTCCGGGAAGCCCGAAGAAGTTCTTCACCTGGTCGATGGTGCTCCCAAAGGAAATCACCATCCCGGGGGCCGCGCTGCCATCCGCTTTTTTCAAGTTGTTACAATAGCGCGCCACGTCGGCGTCGGTCATCAGGTTGGGCACGATATACTGCTGCAGGGTTTGCTTCCAGGCCACGTCGTCGCTGGTTTTGGCAGGATCGTCCTGGATGCGGAAGAGCTCCTGGCGCAAACTGAATAGGGTGCCGTAGGGGTCGGGGTTGTTGATGCCGAGTCGGCCCTTGGCCACCGCGAAGTCGGCGTTGAGCTGCGCGAGGGTACCCGCCAGGCCCGAGTCGCCCAGGGTGCTCACGGTCGCCTGCGGCTGGTCGCCTTCCAAATCGCCCAGGGCCCTTGAGGCCACCACGCGAGCGATCAGTGCTTTGCCCGCAGTGCTCCCGAGCAAGCCGGTTTCATAGTCGTAGCTCTTGGCCGCGAGGTAGGTATAGCGGCCCGCAAGGTCGTAGAGGGTGCGGTATTGCTCCAGCGCTTCATTGCGGAAGGTGCGGAAGGTCAGGTCCTTGGTCCGGTAGCCCGTGATGACCGCCGCTGCCCGCTGGCGGTAGCTCTCGCGGTCCGCCAAGATATTTTCCCCCTCCACCAAGACATTGCGCAGGGCCTCGTTGCAGCGCTGGTAGTCCGTCATCAACTGCGTCATTTCGAAGTGCACCGAAAGCAACTCCCGGTAGAGCTGCTCAAACTCATACAACTGCTGCTTGGCTTCGTAATTAAAGTCGATGTTCATGACCGCCCGGTCCGTGATCGTGTTAAAAATGCCCATGGTGTCAGCGAGGGCGTTGGCCGCCACCCTGCCGGTGGCGGCAGCCGTGTAGGCGGCCACCGCGGCAGTGGCACCCGCCACCTTTACCGCGCCCTTGGCGGGAGATCCGACGCTATTCGCGAGACCCACAACTTCGGGGATAAATTCCTGGGCCGCCTCGGCGAACCCTAAAGCCCCGGCGGCGGCGGCATCCGACATGAGCGCGGCGTCCTCCAGGGCACCTTTGGCGGCATTCAGGCCGAATTGAAAAATGTCGTTGCTGATCACAAACCCGTTTTTCACGATGATGTTGGCCACCAACTCGTTGTAGAGGCTAAACTCCCGTTTGAAGCGAGTATTGAGCACCTGCAGCCGGTGGTTGCTCTCCAACACCGCCATCTGAGCCTGATAGCAATCCAGCAAGGCTTGTTGCGCCCGGCCCACCGTGGCCCGCTGTCCTAAGCTGCTGCCGCCCCACTCGCTGCCCCAGATCAAATGCTTGTTTGGCGTGACCGTGAGGGTCTTGGTGACGGTGTTGGTGGGCTCGTCTCCTCCCGTGGCCATTTGGTAGATGGAGATCCCGATAAAATCTTTAATGACCGTGGGCACCTTGAGGGTGATCGTGACCGGCTGGGTGGTGTCCACCAAGTCGGTGGGCCGATCGACCACATACCAATGGCTGATGTCCGGCCCGGCGTAGTCCTGGGGATAGTCTTTGCCCACGCCGATCTCGCCGCTGTAGGGAGTGCCGTAAAGCTCAATGAGTTGACTCACAAAGGCACCCTCTTGATCGACAATCGCCGTGTTGGAATCGCCAATTTGGTTCTCCTGGTTGCGGAGCAAACGCGACATCTTGGCCGCCTGATTGAAGGCGCCCTTGGCGTTGAGGGTGGCCCGCAGGGCGCGCTCATTGATCTGCTCAAAGTGCGACTTTCCGGCCTGCAGTTGGCTCGGCGAAATATCAAAGGCGATGGCCCCAGGGCTCAGGCCCAGGGGGTTGAGGTGGGCGTTGGCGCTGTCGATGGTGGACTGGAAGTCGTCGCCCGCGGCAGACAACTGATTGAGCTCGGGCACCGTGGTGCGGTCGATGATTTGCACCCCGGTGTGGTTGGGATCGTTGTCCTTGTCCGGAAGCAAGGTATTGGCCGAAATCCAGTTGGCATAGCTCGCCTGGGCACTGCGCGAAACCCACTCGTCGAGGGCTTGATAGCGGACCACCCCAGTGCGCGAATTCAGCTTGCCATCGCGGAATTGACTCCAGCCACTGGCGGGGTCGTCCTGATAGTTTTGCCGATGCACCAGGGCCACGATCTGGCGAGCAGTGCTGGCCAGGTTGGCCGCAGCCGCGGCAAATTTGCGCTCGTCCTTGTAGTCGATCTGTACCGACTGCCCGAGCACGGTCACGTCCTCCGAAGAGGTAACCCAACTGAAATAGGGATGCTCCAGCAGTTTGTAATAACCTTTGAGTGCGGTCAGGTAGTGACCGTAAGCATCGCCGTGGCCCTGCGGAAACATCCGCTGGGCATCCGCCGCGTCGACCACGCCGTTGGCCGTATTACTGCCGGTCTTTTCCACAATGTTGTAGTTAGTGGCGTAGAGCACTTCGCCGCTATTGATGCCCCGGGTGTAATTCCACCACAGGCGATTGTAGGCCGGGGCCAGGCCCACCCCTGGATTGACCGAATCGTCGCGGCCCTTGAGCA
>CANHIJ010000205.1 GCA_947460575.1 Verrucomicrobiales bacterium
CCGGCGGCATCCAGTTGCTGTAGCTCTCGCCCGTCACCAGGCCCGCCGACGACTTCGCCTTGTAGCGCATCGTGAAGTAGGCGTCGGAGAACACCAGCAGCGGGTCCCCGAGGGCAGAACCCGCGGAACCCCCAATGACAATCGAGTTACTTAGCGAACCATTCGGCGCCTGCCACTCGGTACTCGTCACCACCAAATCTTTCTGCACTGGGGTATCGACGCGGAAGTCCACCAGGCTCGTGGCGGCCGTCCCCGGCGCCGCGGCGGAATACAGCGCGACTTCGAGCTGGTTGATGCCGACCGCGAAAAAGGATGGATCGACCTCGTACTGATTGATCAGGCCATTAAAGACCAAACCGGTCCGGGACCCCTGCGGCGTCAAGTTGCCAGGCACCGCCAAGCCCGCGGGAAGCAGGCTGGCGAGCGCCGGAACCCCATTGACGAAAAGGACAAAGCCATCGCCATTCCCCACGGTCGTGCTGAGGACGATCTGCGTCGGCACCGCTCCCGAAAAAGTAAGTCCAGCACTGCTGCGAAGGATCTGGCCAGGGTAACCGGTCGACGCATTGAAGGAGGCATTGTTAATCTGAATCGCCCGGGACAGAGCCACGCTGCTAGTAGGATAGGACAAGACCGTCGGCGGCAAGCCCGGTGGATTTGCCAGTAAACTCCAATTGGCGGCCGCGGCCGTCAAAGAGGCGCTCGTAGAGGGATCCGAGGCGGGATAACCCAGCACGGTCACCATTTCCGTCCGATAAGTCGGCGGTGCCATGCCCCCAACCGGGAAGGAATAACGCCACTCAAAGGTATAATTTTCTGGATGGGCTGCGAAGTCGCCGCTGTGCCGGACCGTGGTCTGCTCATCCAAGGGATTCGAGGCGGCCACCGTTTTGAGATCGCCCTGATAAAGCTGTGGCGCCACTTTGATGACCTGCATACCCACGGGCTCCCCTTGGGGCGTAAAGGCCTCGCCGTCGCCAAACAGCAAGGTCACGTACCCGCTGCCCTTCCCGAGCGCCGTCAGGGCGTAGCTGTCGACTGCGGTGTCAGAATAGGTTATTTCCGGCAAGCTCTCTCCCCCCACGGACACGGTTTTTGTGGAATCCACAATGTAGGTGCCCCGCTTGGCCGGGTTCTCTTTGAACGTCTCCACCGCGGTGGACAATTTGTTAATCGCCGAGGCCCATTTCGGTTTATCTGGATCGGCCGGGTCCACCAACACATTGAGGGCGTTCACGTCATCCGGGCTCAGCGTGTTAAGGTTGAAATAGTCCTCTCCCGCGATTTCATCTTTGAATTCTCCTATCAACATCAACCCGCCCTTGTCCCCCATCAGCGGATCAAAATAGAAGCGCTGCTGCAGGTGCGGCTGGGCCAGCTGGAAGTAGGTCTTTCCATTTTCGCTAGTGGTTTTAAGAGACACTGGCAAGGCCGCCAAGCCCACGCTGGAATCATTGATCAGGATCGACTTGCCGCGGGTGGCATCGTGCAACGTCACGCTGGGCGTCGCCACACCCGTCTGCGCGATCGACTGCTGGTACAACACGCGGGCACTGGTCTGCCCGCGCACCGCCGGCAGGCCGCGCTTGGACAGGGCCAAAGTCTCGCCCACATTGAGGGTCGGCGGACTCGTGGGCCACGTCGGGTAATAGAGCACCGTAAGGGGCGCCGCGGTCACGGGGTCTCCCACATACGCGCCGCTGGTATTTTTAGCGCGCAGGTAGGGCAACACGGCCCCAACCGCGGGCTGCGGAGACACATTGGGAAACACAAAATCCGAGCGCATCGTGTAGTAAAATTGCATTCCCAGTGACTTGCTTCCTCCCGCATGCGGTCCGCGGTAGACCCAGTCGTAGCCCTTCCGGTCCTCATAGGTGAACGGGGTGTAGGTCGCCGGGGCCCCGGCATTGCTGGGCGGGTCGCTGTAGGCCGTGCCGGGCGCAACTTCCGTATTCAGCACGGACCCATTCGCGTCGATCGGCTGCGGCAGCAGCGGCAAGGGCATCGGCGAACCCAAAATCGTTCCCGCGATCACCGGATAAGAAAACGGATAGGATTGGTTCTCCCGAATGACTTCGTAGACCGACATCGCGGGGCGTCCGTCGGCAGGATCCACATATTGCAGCAGCACCCGCGGCAGGGAGGTGTAGTCAAGGCCCGCCACCGTCCCCAACGGCAGATTCAAATCATCCCGCAAAGCGTAACCGCGCCCCCCCAGCACCAAAGCGTGCTCCTCGTTAGGATTGTATCCCGGCTTGGCTGGATCTGGCTGATTGTACACCGTCGCCGACTGCAGCGCCGTCGCCAGGGTTCCGGTTCCTTGATTGGACGCCATGATGATTTGCGGCAACGGAGTATTGATGATGAGGTCATCAATCCCAAAGGCCTCATCGGGAGCGTCCTGGTCTAGAGTGGATCCAAAACCAAGGGTGAGGGCCGTCAGGGATGTGCTCGTCACCGGTGTCGCCGTGAAGGTGACGCGGAACGACTGATCCGTCCAACCGGCCGAACCTGGGATATTGATGTAGCTGCCGACGATGGGAGCAATGCTCCAGCTGTAAACCGCATCGGCAAAGGCCGCCGTTCCGGTGTAGTTCTGAGTCACTTGGTTGGTGGTATAGGGCTGCGCGAACAAGGTGTTTCCATTGACCACCACCTTAAAGGTTTCTCCATCCCAGGAATCGAGCCTGACAAACGTAAAGGACACCGTGGTAGGACTCCCTCCGGTCGAGCCCAAGTTGTATGTTTTTTGCGTAGAAGGTAAGGTCCCCCGGGCGAAAGGCCCAAGGTATTGTCCCGTGGATCCGGCGTTAGTTATGGCACTGGACCAGCCCGCCGCTCCCTGCTCAAACCCTTCCGAGGCCAATTCTACTGAGGTGCGATAGGCCAGCGCATAGCGACCCACTTTGGCACTGGTGTAGAAGTCCGTAAATTCCGATGAGGGCGCCTTAACTTTCTTGAACCACCACACCGTCAGCGCATTCGCCGCGCCAGGCAGCGCATTGACCGGAATCAGGGCCCCCATTTCAGCGGCGGCCACCCCAGCGCTAAAGGGGTCCAAATAGGCCCCCGGGGCATAGGAGGTTCCTCCAGAGACATGGCCCGCGGGCGAATATTCCGTCGAGGGAGGCAGAATGCGCTCCCCCACATAAGCCGTCCCCGCCACAGCACTGCCCCCATCACCCTCTTGAAATCCACTTCGGCCTTCAGCCTGCGTCATCAAACGCACGTACCAAACTCCCCCGTTATCCCCGTTAAACTTTAAAAGCGTCCGGTTCATTTGATCCCCACTGCTTCCCAAATTCACCACCAGGCGCTGACTCAAATTATCCATGTCGGCTTCATCGCTGGCCGCCGCATCTTGATATACAATCTCCGGAATTTTGCCGTTTTCGAACTTCAATCCGGTCCCGTTGCCCACCGTGCTGCCACCCGTCGC
>CANHIJ010000206.1 GCA_947460575.1 Verrucomicrobiales bacterium
AGGCGTTGGTAGGTGAAAGTGCCGGGGCGCTGGGGATCGAGGTGGAGCGCGGCGTCGGCGGCGGAGGCGGAGCGGGGGAGGCCGAGGGCGTAGCGAAGGAGGTTAGAAAGGCCGCCGGGGGCGGCGCTGGGGCCGCTGACGAGGGGGTCGTCGAGTTCGGCGGCGGTGAACTGTTGGTGCCTCCAGCCTTGGATTTCGCTAGAGAAGACGGGTCCGTTGGGGGCGCCGGGATTGCCGTGGATGAGGGCGCTGAGGCCCCAGGACGAGGGGAGAGTGAGGTCGGCGGGGGCATTTTCAGCGGCGGCGACGAGAGACCAGCCGGGTCCGTCGCTGTGGGGGAACCAGCTGTCGGAGTAAGTTAGGTTTTGAATGGGGGCGCCCGTGCCATCGAGGAGGGTGAGGGATTCGCCGCGGTTGGAGAGGCTGGAAGTGGCGAACTCGCCGAGGATGGGGATGGCGGTGCCGTAGCGGGCGGCGAAGGCGGCGCGGTGGCGGACCAGGACGCCGAATTGACCGGCGGCGAGCGCAGCGCTGTCGGGGATGGTGAGGCTCAGGCCGCCACTGGTGTGGAGGCCTTGGAGGCGGAGGGGTTGGGAGGCGAGATTTTTAAACTCGAGGAATTCAAAATCGCTATCGGCGCTGCTGGCGGCGAGTTCTGCGGGGGTGGCGGGGTCGGCGGGATGGTAGTGCAGTTCGGTGACGCGGAGGGAGTCGCGGAGATTGGGTTCGACGAGGGTATTGGTGACGATGAGGCTGCGGGTGGCGAGGAGGGCGCCGGAGAAATCATAGGCTTCGAGAGTGAGGGCGTTGGGTCCGGAGAGGAGCGGGAGGCTCGCGCGCCACGCGGTATTGCTGATCCAAGTGAGATTTAAGTCATCCTGACTGCCGCTGCGGCGGAGGTGGTGGATGTCGATCCAGCCGGTGCCCTCGAGGACGACTTGTGGGGCGGCGACGGCGAAATCGGCGCCGCCGTTGGTGGTGATGGCGAAGGGGGCGGCGGCGGGGAATTGGGTGGCGGCGAAGCTGGTGCGGGCGTTGAGGTAGCTGGTGGTGCCGGTAAAGTTTTGGCCTACGGTGCGGCCGTAGTGCGAGAGCCAGGGGGCGAGGGAGGAGGCGTTGAAGACGGTGGCGCAGAGGTGGCGGATGTGGCCGAGATAGAGGCGGCGGTGGGCGGGGACGTTGCTGATGAGTTTTCCTAGGTTGTTAGCAGTGGAGATGAGCGGGGCATTGGTGGCTCCCGTCATAACAAAATCCATATCCCAGGGTAGAAATTGAATAGCGGTGGCATCGTCGGGGGTGAAAAAGCGGATATTGTGGGGCAGTCCTCCGGTGTAATACGAGTCGCCGATGCCCCAAAGGTTGACCAGCGCGGTGCAGCGCAGCACTTCGTCGAGGTCGAGGACCTGGGGGGCCTGGAGGGCTAACTGAGTGTTGTCGAGGGCCATGGTTTGGCAGAGTTTGATGATGGCCGCGTAGTTGTCGCGGCGCTTGCCCGCGCGGATATCGAAGGGGCCGCGGTATTGTTCCTTGTCGTCGCCGAGGTTGAGGAGGTCGGTATAGATGTGTTCAAAGGGGACCGCAGGTTTGAGGCTTTCGGGGTTTCCGAGGGTGGACGTGGAGGTGGGGTCGTAGGTGATGTCGTAGTTGAAGACGGTGCCGCGGTGGTCGAATTGGGAATCGGCCCAGAGACCGCTGTAGGAGGCCAACTGGAGGATGGCGGTGCCGCTATGGATCGCGAGGGGGGCAACGAAGGAGCAGAGGTCGTCGACGGGGCAGGGAATCCCGGCCTGCTGAAAGGTCTGGCGAACGTAGATTTCGTCTTGTTGGCGGACGACCGGAGCGCGGCCGGAGCGGTCGATGCCGATGGTTTCGTGAACGCCGCGGAAAAGGTGGTCGGGCGGCAGGGCGATGTCGTAGCCGACGTAGTCTTCGCCGTCGCGGACGCGCCCGGCGGCAGTGCCTTGGAGGCGGACGGCGGCGTCGTAGAAGACTTCGCGGCCGCGGGAGACCAGGGTGCCGGGCTGGCGCTCGTTGCTGAGGCGGTTGAGGGGGGCGAGGAGGAAATCGCGGTCGGCGGGCAGCATGAGGAGGCGCAGTTCATGAGCAGCTAGGGAAGTGGCCGGGGCATCGCTCCATTGGAGGAGGGCGCGGGAGTCGGGGCCGCGGGGGGGAATGAAACTGGTGGCCCCAGAGGCATCGCTGGCTTGAATATAAAATTGCGCTAGGGCACCGCTGGATTGGCCGGGAAGTTCGGCGGACCAGCGGTCAGCGGATCGGGCCATGGGGAGTTGGGCAAAGGAGGTGGCGGTGTTGAGGCGGTAGTAGAGGGTGGCGGAGGCGACGCCGTCGGGGTCGGCGGCGGAGCAGGTGACGGCGACGGGGGCGTTCGGCGAAGGGATGGGGGGGTCGTGGGAGAGATTAGTTAGGGTGGGTCCGGCGTTGGGGAGGAACCGGGAATTGACACGGCCGGGGGAGCCGAGGCGGGAGGGGATGGGCAACTCGTGGGTGCGTGCTAATTTTTGATAGTAGGCACGGGTATTGAGCTGGTTGGTGCCGCTGAGCCAGCGGGCGCGGAAGCTGACCTCGTAGGTGGTGGCGGTGGCGAGGGGGGAGTTGTTAACAAAGGTTGATTCGGCGTGATTGTGATTGGTTTCGGTGGGGCCGCTGGCGTTGAGGAGGAGGACGTGGTTGGAGGTTTGGCCAGGTTCTTCGATGACGGCGCTGGAGCGGTGGTTGCCGAGGAGGCGCCATTTGGAGCCGAGGGGGAGGGCTTCGAAGGCGCCGTTTTGGATGATTTGGGTGGCGGTGCCGTCGGGGTTAGCGCGGACGGAGAAGTCGTCGATGAGGCAGGCGCCGGCGTCGAGCAAGCCGAGGCGCATTTCTTTCCAGGTGGCGGGGCCGAACTTTTGGCTGCCGGGGAGGCGATAGCGGAAGGTTTGCCAGGAACTGTGGGCCGACTCATCGCTGTCGGCCCAGGCGGAGGGGGGGGCGTTGTCGCCACGGGGGTCGCGCAGTTCGAGGCTAGAGCCGCCGCCGTCGGAGAGGCCGGTGGGGAGGTAGGAGACTTCGTCGGCGGGGTTGCCGACGGCGTCTTCGAGGCGGATCGCGCAGTTGGTGTGGCCGAGGTCGCCGGAGAAATTGCCGAGGATGCGGGTGGCGAGTTCGGGCCACTTGGCCTGGAGGGCGGCGGCGTTTTTGGCTATGACGAGAAACTCGCCGGGGGCGAGGGAGGTGCCGGGGGGGAAGGTGAAATGGATGGCGCCGTCGAGGCGCCAGCCGTCGAGGCTGCGGGGGGTGTCGCCGCGGTGGAAGAGTTCGATCCATTCCTCGGGATCTGCGGTGACGGGGCGGGCGGCGATCGGCGGCGTCAGGTAAGTTATAGCGGAAAGCCGGGCGCCGCAGATGAGGTCGTTGTTGGCGGCGGATTGGTTG
>CANHIJ010000207.1 GCA_947460575.1 Verrucomicrobiales bacterium
CAGAGCGGGGTCGACGAGGGCGCGGAGCTCTTTCAGGCCCCGGCGACCCTGCCGGAGCGGGGCTTTTTCTTTGCGCCGAGCTTTTTTACCAAAGTGACCCCGAGCCACCGCATTGCGCGGGAGGAAATCTTTGGGCCGGTATTGAGCATTCTGACTTTTCGCACCCCGCAGGAGGCGGTGGAGCGCGCCAACAACACCTGCTACGGACTCAGCGCGGGGATTTGGACCGACAAAGGCGGAAAGATGTTTCAGGTGGCCCAGCAGCTTAAGGCGGGGGTCATCTGGGCCAACACCTACAACAAATTTGACCCCGCGAGCCCTTTTGGGGGCTACAAGGAAAGCGGCTTTGGCCGGGAGGGCGGCCGTCAAGGGCTGCTGGAATACGTGGCGCTGGAATAGGCACCGAGGGGACCCGCTCAGGCGCCTTCTTCGGGGGAGACCTGGAGAGTGGCGGTGACGTGGTCGAGGCGCGCCACGACCGATTCGAGGTTCATCACGTGGTCGATGACGATGGGTTCGGATTCGCCAGTGAAGCGGAGGATGAGGCGGCCGGAGCGCACGAAGGGCAGGTAGTACTCAAAGACGTCGAACACTTCCTTGGTGTACGTCATGCGCATGGTGGAGAACCGGCGGCGCTTGTCGAGGAACCCACCCACCACGATGACTTCGTTGGATTCGATTTTGACGTAGTGGAAGCGGGAGTAGGCGATGGCGGCGATCATGAGGACGACCCAGATGGCGAAGATGGCGAAGTAGAAGTGGGCGTTGGCGATGGGGATGAAGCCGCCGAGGAAGTCGAAGAGGCCGTTGAGAAAGTGGTAATAAATATTCAGAATGAAGAGGGCCATGCCGAGGATGGTGGCCCCGGCGACGCCGAGGAGGGCCCAGGTGAGGATGATGTCGGTGCAGACCACGACCATGGTGTAGGCAAAGGCCGCGAGGAAGACGAGGGCGATGACCTGCTCGATCTTCAGCTTGTCGGCCATTTTGCTGTACTCGACCTGGGCGTGAGTCGGGACGGTGGAGGCCACCGAGCCGTCGACTTGGGTGACGGCCTGGGCGGCGGGCGGGGTGGAGAGGCGCTTGAGTTCGCCGTCGATGCCGAAGGTCATGCTGAAGAAGCCGCAGAGCAGGGCGGCGATGGCCATGGGATAGAGGATGGGGATGTTAGGCCAAACGCGGATGACGAGGGAGTGTCGCTTGCCTTCGGGGCTGTGGAGGATCTGGTGGCTCTCGGTAGCGGCGGGGGCGGCCGGGACGAGTGCGGGGGCGGGGGAGGCTTCGGGTTCAGACATGGCAGGCGCGGTACAGGATGGGAGGGTCGGGGGAGTCTTCCACAGGCCTGGGCACACTGCGAGGAATTTTCCGCAGCGGGATAATCTGCTATGTTCCTTGAATTGGGGGCCTAGTTCTGGCATGGTGGATACTTTCCATGTCCGACAACCTGCCCAAGGATTCGAAGGCGGTGCCAGGGCGCCGCGAGGGGCGCCGCCGCTGGCGGCGGCTCGCTTGGGGGATGCTGTTGTTGATTCTGTTGTTGCTGCTGTTGCACCGGCCCTTGGGGCACTGGGGGATGCGGTATTGGGGGAGTCGGGCGCTGGCGAAGCTGGGGGTGAGTTCGGAGTGGAAGACTTCGGGGTCGCTGGTGGGCGGGCTGGCGATAGAGCGCTTGAAATTGGCGGGGGACGAGGCCTCTGGGGTGGAGTCGGTGACGCTGCGCCATGCGGCATTGGACTATGACCTGCTGGCGCTGGGCCGGGGGGAAGTGGGGGCGGCGCTGCAGCGGTTGGTGGTGGAGGATTTGGTGGTGGAGCTGGATTTTTCGCGGCCGCGGCCGCCGCGCCCGCGGGGAGAAAAGAAGGGGAACCCGCCGCAGCTGCCGCGAGTGGTGTGGCCGGAAATGCGCATTGAGCATGTCACCCTGCGGATGCGGCTGCCGGGAAAGCGGTTGGTAGTGGAGGATTTTTCCCTGGTGCTGGATCCGGCGAAGCCGGGCTGGCTGGAGGTGGGGCGCCTGGAAGTTCCGGGGATGCCGGTGTTGGAAAAACTGCGGGGGACGACGCGCTGGGAGCCGCAGCGGCTGATTTTGGAACAGGTGGCGCTGGGGGAGGGTTTGGGGGTGGACCGCCTGGTGCTCGACATCGCGGGTTTGGTGGGGGCGGAGGCCGCGGTGGAGGTGGAAGCGCACCAGGGGGCGGCGCGGGCAGTGCTGGTGGGTCGATCTGGTGGGTGGTTCGGTGAGCCGACCGCAGAGGCCAAGCTGGTGGCTTCTGGGCTGGAGGCGGGGACCTTGGCTTTCTGGGGGCTGCCGCTGGGGGGCGTGGATTGGCAGGCTGGCGAGTTGGAGATTTCTGCTCAAGGGCCGGTGCGGCGGCCGGACCAGTTGGCGCTGGCGCTGCGCTTGGGGAAGAGCGCGCTGCAGGTGCAGGAGATGCGGTTTGAGGGGCTGGAGCTGCGGGGTCGCACCGAAGCGGGGCGTTTTTTGCTGGAACGGGTGGCGGCGGCCGTGGGGGACAATCAGCTAGAAGCGCGGGGAAGCACGGCGCTGCCTTCCTCGTGGGGTGGGCTGGCGCGGGCGGCGGGGGACTTGGAGTTGACCCTGCGGGCGCCTCGCCTAGAGCAGTTGGGGCTGGCGGAGGCGGGGCTGTCGGGGCAGGCGGAGGTCGAGGGGCGCTTGGCCTTCGCTGGAGGGCATCTGACGGTGGCCAAGGCCGCCGTGAAGTCGGCGGGGCTGCGGGTGCAGGGGGTTCCGGTGGAGTCGGGTCGAGCGGAGCTGCGTCTGGACGGAGGGGCGCTGGTGCTGGATTCTGCAGTGGTCCGCTTGGATCAGAGCAATGGGCTTACGGCGTCGGGTCGCTGGGAGCTTGAGTCTCCGCGGCGCCTCGAGGCGACTTGGCGGGTGGAGGCGCTTGATTTGGCGACGGTGCCCGTGGAGGCGCGGGCGGGCCTGCCGTGGCCGACCGCGGGGAGGGTGCTCTCGGAGGGCAAGGCGTCGGGATTGCTGGAGGAATGGCAGGCTGGGGAGTGGGGCTCGCTGGAGGGGAAGGGGAGCTTGGAGGCCACTGGATTGAAGGTGGGGGAGGCGGCTCTAGAGGCGCTGCGCTGGCAGGCGGAGGCCAAGGCGGGGGCCGTGGAGCTGGCGGAAGGGCTGGTGCGCTTGGACGGGGCGAATCAGTTGGAGGCGAGCGGCCGCATCGATTTGGCGGATGCGGCGCGGGCGCTGCGGGGGAAGCTAGCGCTGCGGCTTCCGGATGTCGCGCGGGCCTCGGCGTGGAGCACGCAGTTTGGAGGGCCCAAGCTACTGGGCGGGCAGGTGGGGCTGGACTGGCAGGGGGAAGGGCAGCTGAACCCTCTGGGAATGAAAAGTGAGGGCTCCGCGACAGTGGCAGGCCTGCGGGTGGAGGGGCTGCCCGAAGTGCTGGG
>CANHIJ010000208.1 GCA_947460575.1 Verrucomicrobiales bacterium
CCGGCGATTTGCATGCCTGAGATGCCGCAGGGGGCGAGGATGGCGGCCTGCACGAAATCGGGGTAGGACTGGCCGGAGATTTTTTCGATGAGGCGGCCGAGGAGGCAGTAGCCGAAGTTGGAGTAGGCGAATCGTTGGCCAGGGGCTTGTTGGGGAGGCTGGTCACGGAGGGTGCGGGCGATGAGTTCGGCGTGGCCCAGAGCGGGGAAGCGGAACATGGGGTCGCGGTTATCATTAGGCCAAGTGCCGCTGGTGTGGGTGAGGAGGTGATGGACGGAGATGGCGGCGAGGTGGGGGCAGGATGTGGGCTCGAGGTCGGGGGCGAGGCCGTAGGCGGGGGCGAAGACCTTGGCGTCGAGTTGGAGTTTTTTTTGTTGGATGAGGAGGAAGATGGCGACGGCGGTGAGGGGTTTGGAGAGGCTGGCGATGCGGAAGCGGTGCTGGGTGGTCAAGGGTACGCGGGCGGCTTCATCGGCTAGGCCGAAAGCGGCTTGGAAGGCGGGTTGGCCGCGGTGGGCGAAGGCGACGGAGAGACCGGGGACGCGGTGCTGGGCGATGAATTGGCGGGCGAGGGCGGCGAGGGCGGCGGCTTCGCTGGAGGAGGGCGCGAGGGCAGCGGGAGCGGAACTGGAGGCCGTCAGGGGCGCTAGGGTGGCGGCGGCGCTGGCGGCGAGAACTTGCAGGCTAGTGCGTCGACTGATGGGTGACATGGCCGGGAGGCAAAACGGGTTGGGCGGCAGCGGGCGGGTCGTTGGCGTTGCGCGGGGCGCGGGGATGAGGGAGGGAGGGAGATGAGAAAGACGCCGCGCCGAGTCGCCTTGTTTGGGGGGAGCTTTGATCCGGTGCACCTGGGGCACGTGGCGATCGCGCGGGCGGCGGTGGCGCAGGCGGGGTTGGATCGAGTGATTTTTTTGCCGGCGAGGCAATCGCCGCTCAAGTCGGTGGGGCCGGAGGCGAGCGGGGCCATGCGGGAGGAGATGTTGCGGGCGGCGCTGGCGGGGGAGGCGTGGGCGGAGATTAGCGACTGGGAATTAGAGCGGCCGGGGCCGAGCTATTCCTGGGAGGCGGCGCAGCATTTTCGGGAGGCGGGGGAAGCCGACCAGGAATGGTATTGGCTGATGGGAGTCGATCAATGGGAAGTGCTAGAAAAGTGGGTACGCTGGGAGGCGTTAGCGAACGGGGTGATTTTTTTAGTTTTTGGGCGGGAGGGGAGGGCGGGGCGGCCGAGGGAGGGGGTGCGGGCGCAATTTTTGGAGGGGGAATTTGAGGGCTCGTCGTCGGAAGTGCGGGCGCGGATCCGCGGAGGTGGAGCTTGGTGGGGGCTGGTGGGCGAGGGGGTGGCGGCGGTGATCCGGCGCGCGGGATTATACGGGGTGTGAGGGGCGAGGATCAGCGGGAGCCCGGGGTGCCGAGGCCCTTAGGGCTGGGGTGGGCAATAAAATCGAGGAAGCGGCAGCCGCTGGGCGACTCCGTTAGAGGGAGCAGGGCGGCGGCGCCTTTGACGGGGCCGGAGGGGTGGTGGAAGACGGCGCGGTAGAGGCGTTTGAGTTCGAGGCGGGCGGGGGCGTCGAGGCCGCTGCGGCGGAGGCCGACGACGTTGAGGCCGGCGAGGAGGTTAGTTTCGTGGCCGATGCAATAGGGGGGGAGGTCGGCGGAGAAGGCACTATTGCCTTGGACCATGGCGAGGTCGCCGACGCGGATGAATTGGTGATAGACGGAGCTGCCGCCGAGGAAGCAGCGATTGCCGATGGCGACGTGACCGGCGACGAGGACGGCATTGGCGATAACGTTGTGGTCGCCGAGTTGGGAGTCGTGGCCGATGTGGCATTGGGCCATGAGGAAGTTGTGATCGCCGATGATGGTGTGGGCGTGGGGCTGGGTGCTGCGGTGGACGGTGACGTGTTCGCGGAAGGTATTGCCCTCGCCGATGCGGACTCCGCTAGGGGTGAGGGGATCGAAGGTGAGGGATTGGGGGTCGCCGCCGAGGATGGCGCCGCGGTCGACGGTATTGCGGGGGCCCATGATGACGCCGCGGAGGATTTGGGCGTGGGCGCGGATGAGGCAGCCGGGGCCGAGGACGACGCCGTCTTCGATGATGGCGTAAGGACCGACCGCGACGTCGTCGGCGAGGACGGCGGTGGGGGAGATGAGGGCGGTGGGATGGCGCAGCATGCGGAGGGGGAGGAGGCTGAGGATGGGCGAGGGATGGGGCGGAGGCAAGCCGGGGGAGCGGGCGAAAAAGGCGCTAGAGAAGCCCAGTTTCGCGGAAGCTGTGGTATCCGGAGGGGCGGTCTTCGGTGGGGAAGCCGAGGATGACGTGGTCGAGGAAATGGATTTGCATGGTGGCGGCGGCTTCGCGGATGCGGCGGGTCATGGTGAGGTCGGCGGAGCTGGGGCTAGGGTCGCCGGAGGGGTGGTTGTGGACGAGGATGAAGCCGTAGGCGGCGTGCATGATGGCGGCGCGGAGGATTTCGCGGGGGTGGGCGATGGTTTCGGCGAGGCCGCCGCGGGAGACTTCCTCCACGGCGATGAGGGTGCCGCGGGTGGTGAGGAGGACGATTTTGAGGACCTCGAGGGGTTCGGCGCGCATTTCGGGGCCGAGCAAGTCGGCGATGGACTGGGGGGTATCGAGGCGCTGGTGGGCGGCGGCGGTGCGGGCGAGGCGTTTGCCGAGTTCGAAAGCGGCGAGGAGGTCGAGGGCTTTGGCGGGGCCGAGGCCTTTTTGTTTTTGGATTTCGCAGGCGGGGATGCGGCTGAGGGCGGTGAGGCTACCGTATTTTTTGAGGAGGACGCGGCCGATATCGATGGCGCTGAGGCCGGGAATTCCGGTGCGGAAGAAGAGGGCGAGGAGTTCGGGATCGGAGAGGGAATGGGGTCCGTGGCGGAGCATTTTTTCCCGGGGGCGCTCCTCGCTGGGAAGATCTTGGATGCGGGGGGAAGGCGGGGCGGAGGGCGGAGGGAAGGCGGCGGGCGGGGGGGCGGGAAAGGGGCGGGGGGTCTCGGCCAGGGCGTCGTCAAGCGGGGCGTCAGGAGGGGACATAGCGGAGGGGGTGGGCTACTATCTATAAGCCTAAACTTGCGGGTTGACTAGCTTATTCGGCGGGCGCGGAGCGCTAGCGCGGGAGGCTTTGGGGGCGCGCGTGGGTTTTTGGGACTGCGGCGCTGGCACCCCTGCCGGGGTGCGGGCCCCCTTGGGATACGAAACCGGTGGTGTCGCTTCGCTCAACCACCGGCTACTGGCTGAGATGCCTCCGGCATCATCCTGGACTGCCTCCGGGAACATGCCGGGATGGCTCTGGGATACGGAACCGGTGGTGTCGCTTCGCTCAACCACCGGCTACTGGCTGAGATGCCTCCGGCATCATCTTGGACTGCCTCTGGGAACATGCTGGGATGGCTCTGGGATCATGC
>CANHIJ010000209.1 GCA_947460575.1 Verrucomicrobiales bacterium
GCCACCAGCCTGACGAAGGCGGGCAGCGGCACTTGGGCGCTGAGCGGCACCAATACGTATACTGGTGCGACCAACGTGCAGAGCGGGACTTTGGCGTTTTCTGCGGTGGGCGCCTTGAATACGAGTTCGCAGATCAACTTGGGGGTAGCCGCGACGTCCTCGGGGACGCTGCGCTATACGGGCGGGGCGGGGACGTTGAGTCGGGGCATCACGATTTTGGGGAATGGCACGGACACGATTGAAAACACCGGCAGCGGTCTGCTGACCCTATCTGGGATTATCACCAAAAACGGAAACGCCCTCAAATTGGATGGGGGCTCCAATGGGATTTTATTGAGTGGGAGCGTGGTAGGGACCACGACGAATTTGCTGACGACTGGGACGGTGAATTTGGGAGCGGCCCTGCCGGTCGACGCGGTGCTGCAAATTGGGGATGGCGGATCGGCGGCTACCGACGTGGTGCTTGGCAGCAGTGGGGCGGCGCAAAGCATCACGGTGGGCGGTCTGACGAGCAGTGGGACCAACAATGCTATCGTGGGGGGGAACGCTACCGTCGCCTCGGTGTTGACCGTGAATATGACGAACGTCATCGACACCAATACCTATAACGGGGTGCTGGGCGGTGGAGTGGGAGCCACGGCAGCGGAAAACAACCTCGGGCTGACGAAGAGTGGAGCGGGAACCTTGGTCCTGGCTGGCAGCGAGGCCAACACCTATGTGGGAGACACCGTGGTCACCGGCGGGGTACTGCGGGTCAACAAGGATACAGGCAAAGTGGCGATCCCCGGGAAGCTCACGGTAAACTCGGGGACGGTGGAAATTGTGGCGAGCGGGCAGTTGTCGACCACTTCGGACATCGTGGTCGGGGCGGCGGGGACGTTTAATTTTGGGAGCGCGACAGGGCTGACGAATACCTTTGGTACCTTCACTAATAGCGGGACGTTTGTCTCGGGGGCCAACACGTTTATTGGCACGGGGAATTCGATTAATCTCGTCAGTGGAAGCTACACGGTCAGCGCGGGAGCCACGGTTCAGGACGCCCACTGGAAAGTCACTGGGGGAACCAACACCGTGCAAGGCGGGGCCACTCGGGGGACCATGGAGGTCTTGAGCGGGGGGCTCGGCCTGGAGTTTGACGGGACGGCGAGCCCGACGATTACGCTGAATTCGGACGCTGTTCAGGCGGGGCGCTTGTTGCTCGGCGGAGATATCAGCGTCTTGAGCACGGTGACCGCGGGCACGGCCCAGATTTTGAGCGGCGGCAGCGCGTCGAATGTGGGCTACATCGACTTAGGTGCGGCGACGCGGACGCTGACGGTGTATGACGGGGCGGCGTCCACGGATCTGTTGATTGCGGCGGCGATCGCCAATGGGGGCCTGACCAAGGCGGGGAGCGGGACCTTGACCCTTTCTGGCGCAAATACATTTACTGGGCTGTTTGCCGTCAATGCGGGGGTGGTGGACCTGCAGAATGCGGCGGCGCTGGGCAGCTTGGACAACGGGACCAACGTGGCCAGTGGGGCGGCTCTGCAATTGAGTGGCGGCATTTCCTTGGGGGCGGAGGGCCTGACATTGAGCGGCAGCGGCGTCAGCAGCGGCGGCGCCCTGCGGAACATCAGCGGCAGCAACAGCTCCAGTGGCAGCGTGGCCTTTGGGGCCGCAACCCGGATCAATGTGGACAGCGGAACCCTGGGGCTTTCCGGTGCCCTCAGCGGGAGTTTTGGACTCACGGTGGGTGGAGCTGGCCGCCTCAAGATCTCGGGATCGAACGGCAGCACCACGACGAACCTGGATGGGACCGCGACCTTGCAGATTGGGGACGGCGGGACGACGGGCCGTTTGGGCAGCGGGGATGTCACAATGGGGAGTGGGACGGCGATGGAGTTTATGTGGCTCACGGGCACGGGGGTGACGGTGCCGAATGCAATAAGTGGGGCAGGCGCGCTCCGCGCGATGGGCGGGAATCTTACCTTGACGGGGGCTAACAGCTACACGGGGCAGACCTCAATTACTTCGGGGATCCTGCAGTTTTCGGGGAGTGGGCAGCTGAGTGGGACCTCGAGCATCGTGGTGGCTGGAGGGACGCTACTGCTGAGCGGTGGCTCGGGCGATCAGGTGAACAATGCGGCTGGGATCACGCTGGGTGGGGGAACCGGAGCCAACAGCGTGGTGGCGATGAGCGGCAGCGTCACGGAAACGCTCGGAGCCTTGACGCTCACCAGCGGCGGAGGCCTGCGGGTGATCGACTTTGGAACTGGGAGCGGGATACTCACAGTCGGCTCCTTGGCCAGCAGCGGTTCCGGTGTGCTTTTGCAGATTTGGAATTGGTCGGGCAATATTGGGTCGGGAGGAGGAACCGATCGCTTGATCATTACTTCTGGGGTCCTGGGGTCGAACCTCAGCCTGTCGGACATCACGATCTTCAGCGACAGCGGGCTCACCACGGTTGGTACCGGGGAAGTGACTTGGGGCGCGGGCGGGGAGTTGGTGGCGGTTCCGGAAGCGCGGTCGGTGCTGGCGAGCTTGCTGCTGTTGTTGCCGCTGGCCTGGCGGGAGCGGAGCCAGTGGTGGCGGGGGGCCGCGGCGCGGGCGCGGAGCTAGGAAGCGAAACCGGCGGGGCCGAGAGGCTTAGAGGCCCAGAGGCCCAGAGGCCGAGAGGCCTCAGGGCGGGGAGGTTTGGGAGAGGAGGAAGGCCATGAGGTTTTGAAAATCGGAAGGTGCTAAGAGGTCTGCGAAGACCTCGGGCATGAGGGAAGAGGTGGATGCGTGGCGCTCGAGGACTTGGGATTGGTCGACGGCGATTTCTTGGCCGGAGGCTTCGGCGAAGATGAGGAGGGCGCCTTCTTGGCGGCGGAAGAGGCCGGCGATGGCGCGGCCGTCTTTGAGGGTGGCGATGCTGTAGCGGAAGACCTGATCGACGTTGCGGTTGGGATCGAGGACATCTTCGCAGAGGCGCTCGAGGCCGCGGTGGCCGATGCCGTCGAGTTCTGGGCCGACACGGCCGCCTTGGCCGTTGAGGTGGTGGCAAACCGCGCAATGGAGTTGGAAGGTGAGGGCGCCGGCGGCGGGGTCGCTGGTGGCGGGGGAGTATTCGGCTTGGCGGGCGGCGACGACATGTTGGAGGCGCTCGGCGTTGGGGCTGAGGGTAGCGGTGAGGCGGGCGAGGGTTTCCGCGAGGGTGGGGCGGAGGGCGAGGAGTTGATCGCGCAGGCTGGGTTGGGTGAGGAGGCTAGCGGGGGCGCGGCCGAGGGAGATGGCTTCGACGAGGGCGTCGGCGCCTGGGGCGGAGCCGGCGAGGGCGGTGGCGATGTGGAGGGCGAGGCGATCAGGGGCCTGGCGGAGGCACTGGGTGAGGACGGTGCGGC
>CANHIJ010000210.1 GCA_947460575.1 Verrucomicrobiales bacterium
CGATGGAGAGGCGGTTGAGGCCGACCTGGAGGTTGAAGCCTTGGGGGGAAATGGGTTTGGGGGCGCTGAGGGTGGGATTGGCGACGCTGGCGGTGGCGAGGCTGGAAAACACATTTGGTCCGCCGGGGAGGTTAGTGCGGAGGGAGGGGACTTCGATGCCATTGAGGTAGCAAGCGGCGCCATCGTCGACGACCAGTTCCAGGCGAAGTTCGGCTAGGGTGGCGAGTTGTTCCGAGGTGAGGGTGAAGTCGGTTTCGAAGTAGTAGGTGGGGGCGGCGGAGGAAGCGAAGGGGCTGAGGAGTGGGGCGGGGAGGGCGCTGGGGAGGGCGGTGAAGCCGAGCAGGCCGGGACCGGCGGACCAGTTGTCGAGACCAGCGGGGTGGGAGGACTGGGCCCAGGCGGGCCCGAGGTCTTGGTTAGAGCGGTGGAAGCGCCAGGTGGCGTCGAGGGGGAGGAGCACGGTGGCCGCGGTGGTGCCGGGGACGGCGGGACTTCCGGCCTGGGGCGGGAAGTGGTGCATGATTTCGTTGATGGCGATGTCCGAGGCGAGGGTCACGGCGTTTTCCGCGCCGAAGGTGGGGGCGGGAGCGGCGAGGAGGCGGCCTTGGAAGCGGGCGAGGCCGAGGGGGCCGACCAGGGCAGCATCGAGGAGGAGGCGGCCTGCGGCGGCGTAGAGGAAGAGGCGGTCGCCGTCGCGGGGGCGAAAGCCTAGCTGGAACTCGTCGAATACGGCGAGGGCACCGGGGGCGAGGGTTTGCGCGGGGAGGGCGGATGGGCCGAGTTTTATTTCCGCTAGGCTGAGGGGCGTGGGGCCTTCGTTTTTGAGTTCGACGCGGAAGACGGGATCGGCGGCGGCGCTGATTTCATTGATGGCGAGGCGGGTATCGCTGGGGAGGGGGAGGATTTGGCGCGAGCTGAGGGAGAGGTCGAAGACGAGGTCGGGGGAGCGCGGGCCGTAGAGTTCGATTTCGTCGATGCAGATGCCGCTGGCGGAGCAGATGAGGCGGAGGCCGGTGGCGGAGACGGTGGGGAAATCGTAGCGGTGGCGCTGGGAGGGGAAGTTGAAGTTGGGGGCCGAGGCTGGACCGTACGTTAGGACTCCCAGAGTCGTCCAGGCGGCGGCGGCGGTGGCGGCGCTGGGGTTGGGGGTGGTGGTGTATTGGACGGTGTAGGTGCCGCTGGTGCGGTCGGTGAAGCCGAGGTTGTTGTCGCGGCCGAAAGCGAGACTGGAGAGGGGGACGGGGGAGGCACCGAGGTTGATGCCGCAGAAGCTGTTGGAGGAGTTTCCGATCCAGCTGCTGGCGTTGCCGAAGCTGCCGTTGTTTAGGTTGGGGATGGTGTGGGTGGGGGCGTAGCCGGGGAGGAGGTCCTTGGCGAAGGCGAGGGCGCCGCGGCTGGCGAGGGCGAGGTTGGCGGGGGCGTCGGAGTTGCCGCCTTCTTCAGTTAGAATAAGGCCGGGAGGGGGCGCGGTTTCGGCTGGGGCGTCGTGGAGGGAGACCGAGAGGCGGTTCGAACCTTGGACGAGCCATGCGGTGGGCAGGGCGATCGTGGCCGGGGAGGCGTGGGCGATGGCAGTGGCGGCGGGGGTGCTAGCGGTGAGGGGACCGGGGGGCAGGTTGCGGCGGGCGACTTCGTGGCCGTTGAGATAGAGGGCGGCACCGTCGTCGAGGAGGACTTGGGCGGAGAGTTGGGTGTGGGCCGGAATGCCGCTGAATGAGAAAGTGTTTTGGAAGTAGCACGTGGGCCGGGGGGTGGTTGTTGGATCTGATAGGAGAGAGCCGATCGGCCAAGGGGGCGGGGTCTGGTCGAAGGCGAAGGCGCCGGGGCCGCGGCGCCAGCCGTCGACGCCGGCAGCGAAGGTGGATTGGGCCCAGGCCTCGTCGAGGTCGGCGCCTTGTTGATAAATCCAGTTGCTGGCGGGGGCGATCGCGGTTTGAGCGGGGCCGAGGAGGAGGCCCTCGGGAAAATTGAGTTCGCCGGGGGTGCCGCCAACTTGCCAGCTGGCGTCCCAGGCTTCGGGCCGGGCGCCGCTGTCGTTGAGTCGGCGCTTGGCTAGGCTAGCGCCGGAGCCATCGGCACCGAGGGGCCAGGGAGCGCGGTCGGCGTAGTCCAGCTGGTCCATGGTGCGGCCGCTGACATTTTTAAGTTGGAGGGCTTCGCCGCCATTGGCGAGGTTGCCGGTCCAGGGTCCGAGGGCCCCGGGGAGGGCGGCGGGATCGCTGGCGACGAGGAGAAAGCCTCCGGCGGGCAGGGTAGTGCCGGAAGGAAAGGTGAAGTTGACGCCGCCGCTGAGGCGCCAGCGGGAGAGGTCGAGATCGACCGCCATTTGGTTGTGGAGTTCGATCCATTCGGGGGCGGTGGGGGCGGCCGGATGGTACATCACCTCGTTAAAAACGGCGGTGCTGTCGATGGCCGGGGCGGCTTGGGGGGCGGCGAGGAGGGCGGCGCCGCAGGGGAGGAGGCCGCGAAAAATGAAGCGGTGCGCGAGATGAAACGTTTTCATAGGTGGCGGCAGGGTTCGCGGGGCGCGAGGTTGGCCGCCAGTGAAGCAAAGCGCGGGCGCGGTGGCGAACTTTAATGAACCGAGGGCGGAGAAATCCGGAGTTGGAATTTCCAGATAGGATGGCGGTCGGCTGAGGAGGGGGCGGGAAGGGGGCGACTTCGCTTGCTAGAAGGAGGGGCGCTCAGGCGAGGACGTCCTTGATGGGGTGGCCGTGGACATCGGTGAGGCGGCGTTCGATGCCGTTGTGATAGAAGGAGAGTTGTTCGTGGTTGAGGCCGAGGATTTCGAGGATGGTGGCGTGGAAGTCGTAGACGGTGGCGATGCCGTCGACGGCTTTGTAGCCGAATTCGTCGGTGGCGCCATAACTGAAGCCTGGCTTGACGCCGGCGCCGGCCATCCAGGCGGTGAAGCCCGCGGGGTTGTGGTCGCGGCCGCTGGCGCCCAATTGGAAAGTGGGCATGCGGCCGAACTCGGTGCACCAGACCACGAGGGTGTCTTTGAGGAGGCCGCGCTGTTTGAGGTCGGCGAGGAGGGCGGCGGTGGGTTGGTCCATGACTTCGCCGTGTTTGACGTATTGATCGGCGAGGGCTTTGTGGCCGTCCCAGTTGCTGACGCCTTCGCCGCCGGTTTGATAGGCACCATTGAAGAGCTGCACGAAGCGGACGCCTTTTTCGACGAGGCGGCGGGCGAGGATGCAATTTTTGGCGTAGGCGGCTTTGAGGTCCTTGACGGGATTGCCGCCTTGGTCGGCGCCGTACATTTTGAGGATGTGAGCGGGTTCGCTAGAGAGGTCGGCGACTTCGGGGACGGAGAGCTGCATGCGGGCGGCCAGTTCGTAGCTGGA
>CANHIJ010000211.1 GCA_947460575.1 Verrucomicrobiales bacterium
AGAGCAGATGTCACCGGCTGTACTTTTATAGAAGTGCACGCGGAGAAAGTAACCGCGATCAAGGCTAATATTATTATTTTCATATTTCTAATTATTTGATATAAGTGTATTATTTTACTGTGTTTTGGCTGTATGTTTTATAATCCAATGCCGTGATAGGTGAGGCGCACTCTCATCAGGATGCCAGACACGGGTTGCATCAAATATCTGTTATTAAAATCCAAGTCAACAAAATTAGTAAAAAATCTGCATTATTTTTCAGCCGCGACCGCAGAACTCCCCAAACCGCCCTTTCAGAATTAGTAACCCGATGATCATCAGTACTTTTTGACCTGGCAAAATGGACTTTTGCGGTCACGTCTTGGAAACGAAGGGCCCAAACTGGAAATAGGGTGGAGGGGAAGGCGCTTTACCCTGAAAGTGTGAGTTGACTATCGTATTCGGTGGGAGTGGAGCGTTGGCGCGGGAGGCTTTCTCTTCGGTCTTGGGCTTTTTGGGGGCTGCCGCGCTGGCACCCCTGCTGGGGTGCGGGCCCTCCTGGGCTACACATCCGGTGGTGTCGCTTCGCTCACCACCGGCTACACGCTAGGATGCCTCCGGCATCGCCTCCTGGCTTTTCCACCGGCCACGATGTTGGGGCTTTTGACAACGGAAGGGACTCACCCAAAGAGTGAGTCTCCTGAGGCCGAAAAAAACGGCTCATGGTCCGCAGATAGCACGAAAAAGACCCCATGGTCGAGTTTCGACTCCCGTTTTTAAGTTTACTGGAAACGGGATGAAAACTGGCAATAACACTCTGTGGAAACGAAGGCTGCGCTCTCACCGACGCCCCGTTTCCACGCCATACCCCGGCCGAGGTGCGGTAGATGCTTCGACCAGGAACCACCAGAATCGCACACCAACGTCCTCCAACCTGAGACTGAACTTGGATTGTCGCCGTGGTGCTTCATCAGCGTCCACTGCGGAAAAGCCATCACGGACGTCCAACGGGTGGTCGTCACCCATGAGCTGGATGGCCCCCGCCGACGGACCCTTCACCTGAACTTCGACCTCATTTCTATTCGCCGCTCCCCCTGCTCGACACCACCCAGCGAATTCCTCACGGATCTCATCACCTCGGCCCACCGGCTCTTACCGTCCGGCGGTCCCTCTGTCCGCCCCTGGAGTTTACGCATTATATAACATAGACACCAATCCAGCCCCGCCATGCCGCGACCGGTCACCCAGCCACCCGCCTCCTGCCCACCGGGAAATCGTTTGGAGCGCACCAGCGGCGGGCAATTCCGCGTCGGCCACTCCGGCAACCCTGCCGACCGTCCCCGCAGTGAAAGCACCGCCCTGCGCCAGCAAATGGCTGAGCACGCAGAGGGCGTCCTCCACGCCGTGCTCGAAGCCGCCCTGAGCGGCGACCTGGCCGCCGCCAAGATGATCCTCGACCGCCTCGTGCCACCCCTGCGTCCACACGCCGAAAGCGTCTTCATTCCGCTCGATGCCCCCGCTGGCCCGGCAGCCACCGCCGAGGCCATCCTCGCCGCCGCCGTCGCCGGCAAGACCCCGCCGGATGCCGCCGTGCAGCTGCTATGCGCGACCGCCAGCCTCACCCGCATCATCGAAACCGCAGAACTCCAAGCCCGCCTCGAAGCTCTCGAGAGAGCCGTCACTCCGCCGAAACCCTAACGCCACCCACACCATGAAAACCATCACCCTCGATGCCTCCCTCAAGCTGCCCCAGCGCCTGCGGGCCATGGTCTTCGCCTTCAGCCGGGCAGATCATGCAGAGCTCCACCGGCTCGCCGCAGCCTCCCCCGACGGAAACAACACCGTAGGGAAAGCGCGGTACCAATTTGTCCGCCTCCACCACCTTGCCGCCCTTCACAACAGCCTGCTCCTGGAGCCCTGCGCCGTCTGGCTGATGGGCCAGACGTTCCGCCCGGTGGAGATCCAGACCTCGAGCCCAGCCGAAACCAAGGACATCGAAGTGACCCGCCATCGATCCCTCGCCGAGGCCGCCTCCATCGAAGCCGCCTTCACCGGGCGCATCACCGCAGTCGGCATGTCCTCAACCGACTGGCAAACCTTCCGGGAACGCCTCCTGGGGCAGGGCGCCAAGCTCCTGCTGAAGGACCTCCTGACCAAAGCAGCCGGACATGAGGATCCCGCCCTTGTGGCCCCATACCACGGCGCCATCGAAGGCTACCTGTTCAAGGATGCCGCTTAGCGTCCTGTTCCCCGCCTGCGTTGCAGGCTCTCTTCGACTCCCTCGGTGATAACATCCGGGCAACTCCCGCCAACGTCTCAAGCTGTCCCTGCTACCCCACAGCCGCCCGGCGGTGCCACTGGCGTATCCAGGTGACGCCGGCCATCCCGGAAACCGGTCGGGAAATTGCCTGATTGGCGGAGAACCCGCTGGGGAGGGGGCAAAAGTTTTGGTTTTTGCTCCGCGGAAAATTGGGCGTGATTGCGGTTGACTCGTGGAAGAGTCCTTTTCAAATTCGCACTGAAATTGTGATTTCAAACAGCGCTACATTACAAATGAATTTTCCACCATTTTCATCGTTGGGGTTGGCTTGGATCGCAGGATCCCTGGGTCGGGCGGGTTGGCTCTTTGGCTTGGGGTTGGCTCTGATGGGTTCGGCGCAGGCGGGCACCCGTAGTGCCTCGGGGGCTACGTTGAACATCGACCTCGACGTCGCCAGTCAGGTGGTCACGGTGGTTTCCACCGGCTCCACCTACACCTTCACCCTCAGCGGTGGCGCCACCAATGCCTGGACCGGAAGCGGCACCGGGACGGCGGTTGCCGCGGCCGTGCTGACGGTCACCCCGGGGACGACCTATAACACCATCAACCTCACCGACTCGGCGACGGGGACGGCGGTCACCTTCAACACCAGCGGGGTCAAAACCTATGTGGATGATTTCAACGTGACGCTGGACAACGCCCCGGGGGCGGTGACCTTCAATGGGGCCAGCAGCTTTACCGGTGCCTTCGGCCTGAGTATCACCACCGCGCGGAACATCAGTTTTGCCTCCGCCTCCAGTCTGTCCCTGGTGAATGGCAATCTCACCCTGGATGCCAATACCCAAGTGACCCCCACGGCGATGCTCTTTTCGGGCATCATGGTCAACGACGCCACCATCACCACCACCGGCACCGGGATCACCACCCTGAAGGCCCGCGGGGGTACGGGGGCCGCCGCCGGCTTCCTGAACAAAGGCATTGCGGTGATCGGCGGCGGGAGCATCACGGGCGGCACCACCGGGACCATGACCCTCGAGGGCCGGGGCTTCGCGGGAGTGGATGGTCAGGTTCAGGGGCAGGGTGTCTTTGTGGGCGGCCGGAA
>CANHIJ010000212.1 GCA_947460575.1 Verrucomicrobiales bacterium
GCCGGGCACGGGGCCCACAGGGCCACACTGGGAGAACGGAAACAAGGTCGGCATCATCAAAATCGCTGATCCCAACTTACCAATCTTCCGGGGATTGCGCAAGATAGAATTTCACGGAGGCGCGGAGCCCGCCACCGCGGGGGCGCGGCGGAGAAGAAAGGGCCAATAGAGCAGGAAGTAGAGCCCCAATCCGATGGCCTCCAGCCCGAGAATGTACCAAGGCCATGGGCCCAGCATATCCAGCAGACTGGGCTGGGCAGGCTTGCTGCGGAGAAATCCATAATTGCTCCCCAAGGCGTAGTTGAGCGCGCTGGCGCCGACGATATAGACCTGGGACCAACCGAAGGCCCGCCACACCGCGCCAGGCATCGGCCGCAGGCGCAGGCCGATCACCACATAGAGCGCGGTGACCACCACCCCGCCATGGAGAGCAAAAAAAAGCAGGAAGCGAGGCGAGGGAAACGGTTCGTCGAGAGCCGGCGTGAAGAGTCCATTGAGCGTGCCCGCTAGGCCCCAAAACCAGACGAGTTCCGCGGCGCGCTGATTGCGAAACCGCAAAGCCAGCGCCCCGCTCAGGGCCGCGAGGTCGCAAAGCTGACAAGGAAAGAGGTCATCTTTACTCAAGGAGCCGAGCCGCCAGCCGACCAGCAAGTGAGCCGGATAAATAGCCAGCAGGAAAAGCGCCAGGGCCCGGTCTTGGAAGACCGTTCCCGCGGGATCGCGGCGCGCCCGCCGGATCAACCAAGCTGCCAACAGCAAGGTCAATCCGAGGGCCGCGAGGTGGTCTGGGCCAAAGGCCTCGAAGCGCCCCGCGGAAAGAGAGGAATCCATCAGGCCGCGGCAGGGAAGGCAGAAGGATCAATCCCAGGATTTGACGTTGTCTTCCCAGGTCTCTTCCTTGCCGTCTTTGCCCGGGGACCACACGATGACCCGCTTCGGCAACTTGATCCGACCATCCGCCACTTCGTCGATGTTGGGGTTTTCCAATTCCTTATCGTAGTCGGAGTCGAGCTTGATTTTGTAGTAGTTGCCCCAGGTGTCGACGATTTCGTAGCTTTCGTCTTCAAAGACGAGGCCGTTGCTCCACTTGTCGCTGCCGCCCGCGGTGGCCGCTTTGGCCTTCTTGGCCGACTTGGCGGGCTTGATGCCTTCGGCGTAATCGATGTTGCGCGGGTTTTGCAGGGATTCGCTGTCCCCTTCTTTGCCGATGATGACCTTGACCAGGCCTTCGCCGGCTTCGGTGGTGGTCTCGGAATCCGAGCCGTCCGTGGCTGACGTCGGCTTCGGCAGGCGGTTGTAGTCAGCGTAAAATTGCTCCACCGCATTGGCCACCGCGACCGCCATGACGGTGGCTTCCTTCTTCTTCACGCCTTCCACGATCTTGCCGTACCCCGCAAAGGAGGCCGCCGCGAGCAGCGCAATGATGGAAATAACCACCAACAGTTCGATCAGGGTAAAACCCGCGGCGCGGGGCCGAGGCAGGGGGGAAAGCAGCTTCATAAAGATTGAGGGGGAGGATGAATTTGAGTGGATATAGCAGCGGGGTGGGGCGATGTTAAAGCAAAAAGATGCGCCCATTTAGGAAAATCCCGTACGCCGCGCTGGGGAGGTCAGCCAGCCATGTCTGAGCCCTCCCTCGCCGAGGCCGTGCTCGCCTTACTCGCCCAGACCGCCCGCGCCGCCCAAACCAAAAATGAAATCGCCCGCGCCCTGGACGTCCCCGTCGACGACCGCTCCGGCCTCCGCCAGGTGCTCCGCGACTTGACCGCCTCCGGCCAGATCGTCGAAGGCGACGGCCGCCGCTACCGCCTCCGCAGCCCCGACCAGCGCCTCCTCCGCGGCACCCTCTTCGTCCGCCCCGGCGGCGGCGGCTCCTTCCGCCCCGAGCAGGGCGACCCCGATAACGCCGCCGTCTTCGCCAGCCTCGGCGCCGACCCCGACGCCCGCATTCCCATCTCCGAGGCCCACCTTCAGAGCGCCCTCAACGGCGATCGCGTCAGCGTCAAGGTCACCGCCAGCGGCGCCCCCCCGTGGCGGCCACACGTCAAATCCAAGCGCGATCAAGCCCCGCGCTCAGCCGAAGCCCGCGACGTCCACCTCGAAGCCCGCGTCGTCAGCATCCTGGAGCGCCGCAACGAAAACATCCCCGGCACCCTCTTCATCCGCGACCGCCACGCCTGGGTCATCCCCGACGACGTCCTCCTCCCCAACGTCGACCTCCAAGTCAGCGCCGACACCGAAGCCAAACCCGGCGACAAAGTCGTCGTCGCCATCGACGAATGGCCCACCCGCAGCTCCCGCATGAAGGGCCACCTCGTCAAGCGCCTCGGCCGCCCCGGCGAAAAAGGCGTCGACGTCCTCGGCGTCATCTACAAATTCCGCCTCCCCCTCGAGTTTCCCCCCGAAGTCCTACAAGAGGCCGCCGCATTCCCTGACGCCATCCCCGCCGAGGAAATCGCCCGCCGCGCCGACTGCCGCGCCGACCACATCATCACCATCGATCCCTTCGACGCCAAAGACTTCGACGACGCCATCGGCGTGCGCTCCCTCCCCGGCGGCGGCTTCGAATTGCAAGTCCACATCGCCGACGTCGCCCACTACGTCACCCCCGGCAGCGCCCTCGACAAAGAAGCCCGCGAGCGCGGCAACAGCACCTATCTAGTCGACCGGGTCATCCCCATGCTCCCCGAGCGCCTTTCTAACGGACTCTGCAGCCTGCGCCCTAACGAAGATAAACTCACCCGCTTCGCCGTCCTCACCTACGACGCCAAGGGCCGCCGCACCGGCCAGCGCTTTGGAGTCGGCGTCATTTGCAGTTCCCGCCGCTACTCCTACGAGGAAGCCATGGCCTCGCTCCGCGAACCCACCCTGGGCGATCCCGACAGCGAACTGCTCCAGCGCGCCTGGGCCCTCGCTTCGATGATGCGGAAGCGGCGCTATCAAAACGGCGCCCTCGACCTCGAGTTTCCCGAAATCAAAATCATCCTCGACGACCAGGGCGTCCCGGTGCGCCTCGCCACCATCAAATACGACGAAAGCCATCAACTCATCGAAGAGTTCATGCTCGCCGCCAACGAGGCCGTCGCCGAAACCCTCCTGCAAAGCGGCCGACCCTCGGTCTACCGCGTCCACGAAGAGCCCGACCAGGCCAAGCTCAACGAATTGCGCGCCATCTTGGCCGCCGCCGGCATCCACGTCGGCGACCTCTCCGTGCGCACCGAATTGCAAAAGGCCATCGCCGCCTTCGCCGGCCGCGCCGAGGAGCCCATGCTCAAGCTCACCCTCCTCAAAAGCCTCAA
>CANHIJ010000213.1 GCA_947460575.1 Verrucomicrobiales bacterium
GCCCCCCGCCTGATTTGGAATAGAAACGGGAGGCGACACTCTCATCCGGCGGGCGCGAGGGGGTGGCGCGGTACCCTTCTTCCTCGCCCTGGGGCTTTTTGGTCGGCGAGGCGCTGGCCCCGCTCCCGCGAAGCGCGTCGTGCCGGTTCTGGGATCCGCTAGGGTCGCGGCCCTCAGCCGCGGGCGGCGCATCGGGTGGCTTCCGCATCTGGGAGGGAAGCCTCTGGCGCCCCTTTGCCAAGGCATTCGGGTACTGTCCGAACCCACCCCCTAAAAATAGCAATAAACCTAACGCATGTGGGTGACTATCTTCATTCGCGAGCGCGAGGTTCTGGCGCGTTAGGCTTCCACCTCACGCGTTGGGCATTTTGTGGGTACGGAGCGCTGCCACCCCTGCCGGGGTGCAGACCCTCGTGGGATGGGCTCCGGTGGTGTCGCTCTGCTCAACCACCCGCTACCGGCTGAGATGCCTCCGGCATCAAGATGTCTTCGGTATTATGCGGGGATGTCTCTGGCATTGCCGCTGGGCGTGTTTACCATTCACGATTCGGTACGGACATGTGACAACGAAAGAACTCACCCAATGGGTGAGTCGCCTGGGGAGAAAAAAACGGCTCGTTCCCCACCGTTATCACGAAAAAGGCCTCGTGGTAGAATTTCAACTCCCGCTTTTAGGATAAACATAACCTCATCGGCAACAATCCTTTCCGGCTGAACCGAGAAACCCCCTAATCCCCCGAAGAGCTCTTGAATACATCTTGCGCAACTAACATTCCTTCAAAAATTTGGAGTCTGAATGATTCCGCTCGCCCCAGCGCATATGTCCTCGTGAATGGCGGCGCCGCTGCCCCCAAGGGGCCGCGCATACCAGCCCTGGGCAAGGCCCTGGGGTGGCCATGGCCCCCGAGCCCCGCGTTCCGAAGGAACGCTCCATCCCGACGCGGGGCGGGCGTTGGCCTCATCCACCGCGCGGCGGCGCTCCTTCAAAGCGCACCGGTTTACCTCCCATCCTACCCAGGGCGTTGCCCTGGGCTGGCGTAGGCCGCACCGTTGGCGCTCTCCACCTGCGCCCCACCGGGGCATACCAAGGCAACCCGGGACAGCGCTCAAGGCAACCCAGGGCACGCGCTCAGAGCAACGCCCTCGGCAACACCCTCGGCTGCTGCGCCCCAACGGGGCAAAATGCGATAGCCCAGGGCACCGCCCTGGGTCCAGTGTCCGGAAAAATCCCGAGCCCTGTAGGGGCGCCCTAACCCCGACTCCGACCGCATCCACCGGCCACGATGCCTTGGGGGCTTTTGACAACAAAAGGGACTCACCTAATGGGTGAGTCCCCCGATCTCAACAAAAACGGATCATCCCCCGTCCGCATCGCGGAAAAGGGTCCCCTAATCGGGTTCCCCATCCCGTTTTAAGTTTAAGATAGGGCATCCGCGCAGCGGCCACACAGCTGCGCGTGGTGCGGGCGGATGCCGATGTCAGGAAGGTGCCTCCAGCAGCGCAGGCACTTCGAATAGGCGCTGCGGCTGACCCGCGCCGTGGGGACCGCGACGTCGCTTTCCCGGATCTGCAGGTCGCTCAAAATAAAGTATTCCTCGGCATCGCTGCGCTGCGCTAGGGCGGCGGCGGCGGCACTGCCCGCGGGGACTTCGAGCACCGCGGCGGCTTCCAAGTTGCTGCCGATCAGCTTCTCCTTGCGGGCCTTGTCCACTTCCAACATCAAGACGTCGCGCAGCTTCTGCAGCTCTCCGATTTGCAGGGTCGCGGCGTTGCCCGCAAAGGCCGGGTCGGGCACCGGAAAATCCTGCTCGTGCACGCTGCCCGCCTGGCCGGCAAACTCCCAGGCCTCATCCGCGGTGAAGGCCAAAATCGGCGCCAACAGGCGACAGAGGCTATCCAAGACGCGGTGCATCGCGGTTTGCGCGCTGCGGCGGCGCGGACTATCCAAAGCGTCGCAGTACATCCGATCCTTGGAAATATCCACATAGAGCGCGCTGAGGTCGACGGCGCAGAATTGATTCAAGGTGATGAAGACCTTGCGGAAATCATACAATGCATAGGCCGCCAAGCACTCCGCGGTAACCGCGTGGAGCCGCTCCAAGATCCAGCGGTCCAGCATCGTCAACTGCTCCGCTTCCACCGCCTGGGCCGCGGGCTGGAACCCCCCGAGATTGGCTAGAAGGATGCGCAGGGTATTGCGGAAGCGGCGGTAGACTTCGCTGTTTTGTTCAAAAAGCTTGTCCGAGAAGGGCACGTCGTGGGTCCAGTCCACGCTGCTGACCCACAGCCGGACCAGGTCCGCGCCGTATTTGTTATAGTAGTGCTCGGCATTGATCGGCTTGTCGCCGCTCTTGGAGATCTTGGCCCCGCTCGTGTCGGTGACAAAGCCGTGCGTCATGACCGCCTTGTAGGGCGCCCGACCGCGGTGGATCACGCTGCACATCAGGCTGCTTTGAAACCATCCCCGGTGCTGATCCGTGGCCTCAATGTAAAGGTCGGCCACGCCCTGGTGCCCCGCGTACTCGGGCCGCGCCTCGGTCACCGCGATGCTGCTGCACCCAGAGTCAATCCACACGTCCAGGGTGTCCTTCCCCTTGGTCCAGGTCGACGGCAGGTCCAGCAGGGCGCAGAGCTCGGCATCCGTTTTCTCAAACCAAACATTAGTCCCGTGCTGCTCCACCAGGGCCGCCACCTTGCGGGCCACTGCGGCGTCTAGCACCGCCTCCCCATCCTCCCGATAAAAGACCGGCAGCGGCACCCCCCAGGTGCGCTGGCGGCTGATGCACCAGTCCGGGCGACTCTCCACGGTGCCGTGGATCCGATTGCGACCCCACGGCGGCAACCATTGGGTCTCGTCAATTTCTGACAGGGCGCGCTGGCGCACCGCATCGATTTTGAGAAAATACTGCGGCACCGCCCGGAAGATGATCGGCAGCTTGCTGCGCCAACAGTGCGGGTATTGGTGCACGTATTTCTCCCGGCCGAGCAAGTGCCCGCTAGCCGCGAGCATCGTAATGATAGGCTCATTGGCGGCGAACACATTGACCCCGATCAAGGTCGGCAAGCCCGCCTCCGCCGTAAAATTGCCGTCGTCGTCCACCGGCGAAATCAGCCCCAAGCCGTGCTCGCGCCCCGCGATGTAGTCTTCCATCCCGTGCCCCGGCGCGGTGTGCACCTGCCCCGTGCCCGCGTCGTCGGTGAC
>CANHIJ010000214.1 GCA_947460575.1 Verrucomicrobiales bacterium
ACCGCGCGCGGCGCGCCCCTTTGGGGGTCTGCTGCGTTCGGCATCGCTACGCTCGCCTCACTCCGCAGCCCCCCAAAGGGGCGCGCTTGGCAAGGCTAAAGCATTTTACAGAACAAACTTTACACCCCCCAAGTTCCGTTCTCGGATTTGATAAATTCGGGGGGCGGCAGCGTCTCCTCGCTGGCGGCAGGTTCCGAATTTTTGGGGGGCGGTGCAGACAATTCCGGCGTGGCGGGGGACGACTTCACCTTTCTCGGTGTTTGAATAGATTTTCTCATGGTGGTAGTTGTCAGGCAATTTTGGTTGTCGGCATCATAGCGATCTTCCCGTCCGGCTTATCGTCCGGGGTGATGTTCCAAAAGGCGGCGGCGGCGGCGGGCTTCACCAAGCTCCGGTAGTGGCGCAGGATGACGGCAGGGCTGTTCCCCATCTCCAAGGCGAGGGCGGCGGCATCTGGCCACTGGGCGAGGGCATAGCTGGCGTAGCTGTGCCGGAGGGCATTGGAGGGCCAGGCCGTCAAGCCACGCTCCGGCGTGCAGTGACGGGGCGCCCCGAATCCGGCGGCATTTCTGGCGGCTTGGAGGTGTGCCAAAGCTACCCTGCCCGTCGGCATGATCTTTCCTCCCGTCTGCCGCAAGGGCATCAGCCAGCTGATGGCATTCGGATGCAGGCGGATGGTCCGGCGCTGGTTCACCTTGGAGATTCCCGCCCCGATGGTGACGACTTCCCCTTCAAGGTCCACAGACTGCCAAGTGAGCTTGCCAATTTCTGCCTCTCGGCATCCGCAGAAAAGGCCAATGACCAGCGCGGCGCGGATGGAGGGATGGGCATGCCTGATGAGGGCATCCGCCTGGGCGACCGTCAAAATCGCGGGTTCCTCCGATGATACTTTCTTCCTGGTGGTCTTCCGCATAAGGCCTGCCGGAGCATACCCACGTTCAGCCGCAAAATTGAACAGGTTGGCCACGACGCGGCGGCTATTGTTGTGTCCCACCGGGGCCAGATTCAAGCCGGCTAGCCAGACGTCGATTTCCTCATGGGTGATGCTCCCAATGGGTAGGGCTCCAAAGTCTTTGGAAAACCGGCCAAGCCGGGAGCGCAGGTCGGACAGATGGCGCGGGGATTTGCCGGCACCGACTTTGGAAGCCAAAAGCGAGGCAATCATCTGGTCCACCGTCGACGACTTCACGCTGGCCTGTAGGTGGGCGAGGTAGAAGGCCACGGCATCGGCCAAGGTCTTGCCAAAGGGTTTCAAGCTTTCAGTAGCGTCCAGCATGGCGCGGCGTTCCTTGTCCCCGATAGTGGCGGCGGCACGGGTTCCAGCGTTCCCCGCTTCAATCTCCTGCTTCATGGCGTAAGCTTTGGCGGCCTCCATGCTCTCAAACCCCTTGGTAGTGGCCTTGCCTCCCACGTGGACGACGACGCGGGCCACGAATTTGCCGACGTTGCGCTCCTGAATCGTGATGGTGCCCCCGGCGATCTTTTTCCGCTGGATGGGATTCCGGCGCACCTTCCGGGGCTTGGATTTACTGGTTGAGGAGGAGGGCGCGGCAGCTTCCGGGTTCATAGCGCACCTTCACGCAACTCGGCGCATTGTCCAGAAATAAGCGACCAATAAGCGACCAGAAAAGTTTTGAATCGCTGATCATCGGTTTTGTAAACCGTCGGTCCTCGGTTCAAATCCGAGAGTCGGCTCCAGCTTAATTCTCTATTTTGCAGTGAGTTACAGCGAAAGCCGCACCGCTTAGAGGGCAAGGCAAAACGCCGATTCTGGCGGTGAAAAGCGACAGATAGCTGATAAATGGGAAACCCTTTTAGATACACTTTAGCCGTCGATTTTGCCCCTCGGTAGGCGCGCGCATAGCTCCTGATACTTGGTTTGGCCCTTTCGGATCCGGCGGCCCTCGCAGCGCATCCCTGCTTCTTGGTCAAAATTTTAGGATTTGGCTCATTTTCCCGGACAGCTCGCCGAGAATTGGGCGCACCGCTGAATTGCGTTGATTCCAAATCAGAGACACCGGATGGCGTTCCAGCTTAAGGGGAGCCAGTGACCAGTGGCGATAAAGCCCCTCCGGAAACTCCTGGAGAGCCAACCCCGGCAATATGGCCGCGCAGGCCCCGCTCTTCAGTGCTCCCGCCGCGTGCAGGTAGGAGGTGCATTCCAGCGCAAGATTCATCTCTTGGCGGGACGCTTTCTTCTGTCGGGCCAAATATGCCTCCACGCTGCTTCGCAGCGTGCCCGCAAGCGGGATGGCTAGGGGTAGACTGGTGAGGGCTTCATGAAGCGTGAGGTCGGGACGCGGCAGGAGGGAGCGCGGGGCCATCAAGATTTCATCGAGCAGGCCGAGCTCTACGGCGCCGGGCTCCCCGCGGACGACCTTGCGGCGGATCAGGCCAAAATCGTGGATGCCTTCCTGTACCCTGGAGGAAATGCTGGCATTTTCTTCGTGGTGCAGCACGAAAACGGCGCCCGGCGCGGCCTGGCGAAGGGCCGCCAAGTGGGGCAGGACGAGCCATTGGAGGAGACTTTCGGACGCCGCCAGCGCAATGCGTATGGGAGCGTCCTGACAATTGGCTGCGAAGTCCCCCAGCGCCGTGAGTTGATTGCGACCGAGAGCGGCCAATGCTAGCCCGGCAGCGGTCAGGACTAGCCCGCGCCCGTGACGCCGGACCAATTCCGTTCCGAAAAACTCCTCGAGTTCCCGGATCTGTCGGCTGAGGAGGGATTGCCGCACGGTATCGCCACGGGCCGCTCCCACGATAGACCCGGCGTCGGCCACAGCGCAGAACCCGGCGAGCCGGTCGAGGGAAAAACCCGATTTGGAAAGGATGCTCAGATTCATGACTGCACAGTCATGTTATATGCAAACCATAAACTGGCAAGATTTTTTCACCGAGCGATGCTCCATCGTCAGGAAAACCCTGCGATCAAACTCAAATGAAAACCCAGCCTGCCCTAAAACCGGAAACCAATCCAGCCACTGCCATCGATCCACTACCTTGGACTGTCATGGTCGACGACGACTCCCACTTCATGGACGAGAGCCGCCGGGAAGTGCAGGGCCGTTACGCCACCCTCGAAGAAGCCGTAAGAGTCAGCATGTCGATAACGGCGCGGGGTCTGCCTGACGACGATGAACCCAGATATCTCAGCCGCAGCGAGGATCCCTTCATCT
>CANHIJ010000215.1 GCA_947460575.1 Verrucomicrobiales bacterium
CATCGGCCCCGCGCCGGTTCTTTGCTGGTAATTTGCGCTACCCCCAGACCGCCCATGTCCGTCCAGTCCACCGCCAACACCGCGCCCGGCGCGTGATCCTGGGTGAAAAAGACTTCCTTCTCTGGCCCCTCCGCCAGCCGCCACGGCCGCACCCGGCGCTGGAAGGTCCGCAACAGCCCGGGCTTGAGCGCTTCCCCGCGGCCCCGCGCCAAATGCTCAAAGAACGCCTTGGCCTCCAATTCCGGAGCTCCGCGCAGCATCGCCAGGGCCTGCTCCCAGACCGCATCCAACAGATCTGGGCGCGTCCTCCAGGTGTGCGGCACCTGGCGCGGTTCCATGACTTCGCTTTGCCGCAAATACTGGCGCGCCGTGTTGCGGGACATCCCCGCCTTCATGGCACTCATGCTGATGGTTCTTCCTTGGTTGCGCTCGAAAACGAGCCTGGTGAGTTGGGTTCTGTTGACCACAACCCGAAGCAGCACACGCCGCAACGAGGTGGATGGGGCCAACGCCCGCGGCGCGTCGGGATGCGGCGTTCCCCCAGAACGCGGGGATCGGGAGCCTTGGCTTACCCAGGGCCTTGCCCTGGCCTGGGATGCGCTGCCCCTTTGGGGCAGATCTGGTGCCCTGGAGGAGGTCATTGGCGTTGGGCCAAGTACAAAGCCTTCCGTTCCCAAATCGCTCCCGCTGGGTGATCTACGCAAGATTTATTCAGGAGCCAGTGGGACCAGATCTTCAAGGATCCGATGACCACGATGGCGGCGATCGACCGTCTGGTGCGCCATTCCATCATCCTAGAGTTCGACGGTGCCAGCCAGCGCGCCCGCAAGGCCGACGAGAAGCTCGACGAAGCGGCCCAAAAACCGGCCGCCGGGTAACCCCCAAAATCGCACGCGCGCGCCTTGGCTCCGGTCGGGTCTTCGTCCGGCTCCGTCGGCCTCGGCCCCTCCCTCCGCCAAGGCGCACGCGGAGGGCCCGGCCACGCCTCCGAAACCGCCCCTGCACCGCCAGGGCCGCCAGGGGTCAATTCTAATTGTCGCCAAGGGAATTTATCATTGTCGCTGGCCCGGTGTTTGGCGCGGGCTGGGTGACCGCAGGCGCAGGCGGGGGGTGTCAGGGGGGGCGGGGAGGTCTGGCGAAGCCTCGTTTCTGCGGCCTACTTCCCCATCGGTCGCGCCATCCTCCTCAGCTTTAGCCCAGCTAATTGAGCCCCGGATCCTCCGGCAAGCCTGCTAGGAGGACGAGCCGCGGGTCAGGCATCGTGCGCAGCAGTTGGGCCCAAAGCCCCGCGGCGGCGCCCTTTTCGAGGGCTGCGGCTTGCGGCGGGGCCACAATCCAGGATGCCTGTGCTAATTCGCCCTCCAGTTGCCCGGCGGACCAACCCGTATAGCCGACAAAAGCGCGCAAATCCCAGCCCCCGGCCAGGGCATCCAGGGCGGCCTGAATGCCCAGCGGCGAGCGGCGCTCCAAGCGCTTGGCGGCCGCATTCCAGCGCAGCGCCACCAAGATGAGCTCCTCAGGCGACACCGGGCCGCCCTCGTAGACGGGCACGGCCCGCAGCGCGCGAAAATCCGGCGCGCTCAGCAAATCCCCCAACTGTTTGCCCGCGGAGGGCCGGTTCAACACCAATCCCCGAGCGCCCTGGGACGGCGCGTGGGCCGTGATCAAAATCACGCTGCGCCCGAAGCACGAACCCTGCAGCGAGCCGTCGGCGAGCAGAAGGTGGTCCTGCAGGCCAAAAGGAGGGATTTTCATATTTTTATGATCAGAAGCGCAGCCACCCCGGTCCCTTCCCTACAAAAATTTGGCCTTCAAGTACTCCAAGTGATCTCTGGTTTGGGTGGTCTCTCCGGTGGCCCGCTCCATCAGGGCGGGCGGATCCCAAGTCCGCCCGGGGGCGTGGATGTGCTCGCGCAGCCAGCCCAGCAGGGCCCCGTAGCGGCCGACGGCCAGCTCTCCCTCGAGCGAAGGCAGGGCCCGGTGGGCCGCCCGCATCAACTGCGAGGCGTTGAGATTTCCCAAGGTGTACGTGGAAAAATAGCCGAGACTGCCCATGCTCCAGTGAATGTCCTGCAGGCAGCCGCGGGCGTCGTCGGGCACCGCCAGTCCGAGCAGTTCCTGAAAGCGCGCATTCCACGCCTCGGGCACGTCCCGGACCGCCAAGTCCCCGTTGATCAGGGCCCGCTCCAGCTCAAAGCGCAGGATAATGTGTTGGTCGTACGTTACTTCATCGGCGTCCACGCGGATGAACGACGGGGCCACCCGGCGCGCCGCCGCCGCCAATTGCTCGGGCCCAAAGGCCTTCAGCCCGGGAAAATAGTGGCGCGCCCGCGGATACCAATGCGCCCAAAAGGCTTCGCTGCCCCCGATGTGGTTCTCCCACAGTCGACTCTGGCTTTCGTGAATCCCCAGCGACACCGCTTCCCCAGCCGGCAGGCCCCACTCGGCTTCCCGCAAGCCCTGGTCGTACAGCCCGTGGCCCGCCTCGTGGAGCACGCCCGACAGCGAACTAAAAAATTCGCTCTCGTCGTAGCGCGTCGTCAGGCGGGTGTCTCCGGGCCCCAGGCCGGTGCAAAACGGATGCGTCGTGGTATCGATCCGACCGGCGGCAAAATCGAAGCCGATGGCCTCCGCCACTTCTCGGTTAAACGCCTGCTGCGCCGCCACCGGATAGTGTCCCGCCAGCAGGTTTTCGGGCTGCGCCCGCGACTTTTCCGCGGCGGGGCCGATCAGGGCGGCCACTTCCGGGCCCAAGCGCGCGAAGAGGGCACCGATTTCCGCGCTGCGCGCCCCTGGTTCATAGAGGTCCATCAGGGCGTCGTAGCGGCAGGTGGTCCAGCCGTAGTGATCGGCCTTTTCCTGGGAAAGCTGCACCAACTTTTCCAGCATGGGGCGAAAAGCCGCAAAATCCGAAGCCTTCCGCGCCGCCGTCCAGGCGTGCATCCCTTGGGAAGTCGCGTGCGAAAAGGCCTCGACCAGGGCGGTCGGCAGCCGGGTCTCCCGATCGAAATCGCGCCGCCACCCGCGCACATTAACGGCTTCGGGGCCGGTTTCGGGGGCTCCAGCGGCCTCGGCGGCGGCCAACCATTCGCCAACCTCTGGGGCGGTGCTCAAGCGGTGCGCCCAGCC
>CANHIJ010000216.1 GCA_947460575.1 Verrucomicrobiales bacterium
CCCATCCTCGGCGACTTCAAAACCATGCTGCGCACCGACCTCCTCTTCGACTTCGGCTCCGCCGAACTCAAACCGGAAGCCCGCCTCAGCCTCCTCAAACTCGCCGCCATCATCCAAACCAACCAGGGCGCCCAATTCCGCCTCATCGGCCACACCGACGCCATCGGCTCCGACCTCGCCAACCAAGCCCTCAGTGAAGCCCGCGCCGCCGCCGTCAAAACCTGGCTCGTCGACACCCTTCGCCTCGACGGCGCCCACATCCTCACCGAAGGCCGCGGCAAGCGCGAAACCCTCCCCGGCATCGACCCCGCTGGCTCCCCCGAAAGCCAAGCCCAAAACCGCCGCGTCGAAATTCACAAAACCCAGTCCTGAACTGGCCTCTCCGTGACCGCCCCCCTGCGCCGCCTCCTCTGCCTCTTCCTCATGCTGGGCGGCCTGGCGCAGTGCCGCAGCCCCGCCTCCCGGCCCCGCCCCGCCCGCCAAACCCTGGACCTGGCGGCCTCCCGCTGGGCCGCCCGCGACGGCAAAGTCCTCCCCTTCACCCGCTGGGCCTCCCCGGCCCACGCCCCCCGCGCCGTCCTCATCTGCATCCACGGCCTCAGCGGCGCCGCCAGCGACTTCTGGCCCATCGGAGAATCCCTCCCCCGCGATGGCTTCGCCGTCTACGGCCTCCAACTCCGCGGCCAAGGCAATGATCCCGACCCCTCCCGCCGCGGCGACATCCGCTCCCGCAAACAGTGGCTCGACGACCTCGAAGACTTCACCGCCCTGGTCCAGCGCCGCCACCCCGGCCGACCCGTCTTTTGGTACGGCGAAAGCCTCGGCGCCCTCATCGCCGTCCACGCCGCCGCCCAAAAAAACTTCCTAGCCCCCCCCCAGGGCATCATCCTCGGCTCCCCCGTCGTCGCCCTCCGCCCCAACCTCCAGCTCAACCGCCTCAAAAACTTCGCCCTCCGCGCCCTCCTCCATTTCCTCCCCGGCCAGCGCATCTCCCTCGAATCCCTCGGCAATGCCGAAGTCCAAGTCACCAGCCACACCACCCACCGGGACCAAATGCAGCACACCGCCCACTACGTCCCCACCTTCACCCTCCGCCTCTTCGCCGAAATCGAACAACTCATCAAACAAGCCCCCGCTGCCGCCGCCCGCCTCCAAATCCCCCTCCTCATCCTCTACACCCCCCACGACCCCCTCGTCTCCCAGCAAGCCGTAGAAAACTTCTACGCCCACATCCCCTCTCCCAGCAAATCCAAAGCCTTCTTCCCCCAAAGCTACCACCTCATCCTCCACGACTCCGAGCGCGACCGCGCCCTCCTCATCGTGCGCCGCTGGCTCGAAACCCAAACCCCTAAGCCCTAAACCCTTCCTCAAGCTCCTCCGCCGCCCCCCGCTCCCTTGCGCCGAGCCCCTTTTGCTGGTATATGAGCCATATTCCATGCTAACCCTCCGCAACCTCACCAAGACTTTCAACGCCCGCACCCTCTTCCAGGGCGCGGACATGACAATCAATTACGGCGAACGCGTCGCCCTCGTAGGTCCCAACGGAGCCGGCAAATCCACCCTCTTCTCCCTCATCCTCAAAACCGACTTCCCCGACGTCGGCACCGTCGAGCGCGACGAATGGACCACCCTCGGCTACCTCCCCCAAGAGGGCGAAGCCCACGGCGACGAAACCGCCCTCGACCTCGCCTGCGGCCGCGGCCACCAACTCGCCACCTTAGAAGCCTTCCTCCGCTCCCACGAAGAAGCCGGCACCGTCACCGAGCCCGCCTATTACGAGGCCCAGTCCAAATTCGACGCCCTCAACCACCCCGAAGTCGAAGCCAAAGCCAAAAAAATGCTCCGCGGCCTTGGCTTCCAAGAGGAAAACTGGCTCCGCCCCGCCAAGGAGCTCTCCGGCGGCTGGGTCATGCGCGCCCACCTCGCCCACCTCCTCGTCCTCGAGCCCGACCTCCTCCTCCTCGACGAGCCCACCAACCATCTCGACTTGATGTCCCTCCTCTGGTTCCGCCAGTACCTCAAAAACTACCCCGGCGCCATCCTCGTCATCTCTCACGACCGCGACTTCATGGACGAAATCGTCCAAACCGTCTACGAAATCGACGAAAGCAAACTCCTCCGCTGGACCGGTAACTACTCCACCTACCTCACCCAAAAAGAAGCCGCCTACGAGCGCGCCGTCCACGCCTATCGCCTCCAACAAAAGGAAATCGAAGGCCTCGAAGACTTCATCGACCGCTTCCGCAACGTCGCCTCCAAAGCCTCCCAAGCCCAAAGCCGCCAAAAAGTCCTCGATAAAATCGTCCGCATCGACAAACCCAAAACCCCCCGGAAAGTCTTCCGCTTCAATTTCCCCCAACCCCAGCGCAGCGGCCAACGCACCGTCATCCTCGAAGGCATCCACCAATCCTACGGCGAACGCAAAATCTACTCCGGCCTCGACCTCGAAATCGAGCGCGGCGAGCGCACCGTCCTCATCGGCCCCAACGGCGCCGGCAAATCCACCCTCATCAAAATCATCGCCGGCGAAATCCCCATCTCCGGCGGCCTCCGCAAACTCGGCACCAACCTCAAACTCGGCTACTTCAGCCAACACCGCAGCGCCCAACTCGAACCCGAATTCACCGTCCTCGACGAAGTCATGCGCGCCTGCCCCACCCTCCGCGAAGACGACGCCCGCGCCATCCTCGGCAGCTTCCTCTTCCGCAAAGAAGATGTCTACAAACGCTGCAAAATCCTCTCCGGCGGCGAAAAAAGCCGCCTCAATTTAGTCAAGTTCCTCGTCGACCCCCCCAACCTCCTCCTCATGGATGAGCCCACCACCCACCTCGATATCTCCAGCATCGAAGGCCTCACCCAGGCCCTGGAGCGCTACGAAGGCACCCTCGTCTTCATCAGCCACGACGTCCACTTCATCCGCTCCCTCGCCACTAAAGTCCTCCACATCAACAACGGCAAGGTCATGCCCTTCGCGGGCGGCTACGACTACTACCTTGAAAAAAGCGGCCAAGAAAACGCCCGCGCCGCCCTCGTCTCCCAATAAGCCCCCGCGATCCCTGCCAACTCCCCGCCCGCAATCGCCCCTCAGACCATCGCCTCCCCACAGCG